>JAYVGI010000118.1:0-15002 GCA_043772355.1 Polaromonas sp. | reverse complement strand
GTGGTCGGGCGACACCCTCACCCCAGCCCTCTCCCGCCATGCGGGAGAGGGAGTCGGAAAAGTACTCCGGCCAGCGCGCTCTACAGACTCCAATGCACTACCAAGTTCGACCCCGTCACATAGCCAGTGCGAGACAAAAGCAACCAAGTTCGAGCCCGTCACACAGCCAGTGCGAGCCAAAAGCAACCAAGTTCGAGCCCGTCACACAGCGGGTGCGCGACAAAAGCGACCCAATCAGCAAGCGGTGATGGAGCGTGTTTGCGATGAAAAATCTGGAGAAAGGCGCGGGGACAATCTGAAGATGACCACTCAAGCAGTCGCGTGTTTTCGCAGGAGTTTTGCAGCGCAAATTCCTCCATCGCCGCAACGTGACCCAGCTATGACAGACATCTTGGAAAGCCCAAGACGCAACGTGACCCAGCCAGGGCAAACATCTTCAAGCCAGGCCAGATAAGCAACACGGCACAGCTTGTTCTATTTTCAGATCGATAAGAGGCTAGGCGCGGAGCCTACGAGAGTGCTGTAGCACGGCAAGGCGACGCAACAACGCATCTTATTGATCTGGAAATAGAATTAAGCGAACAGTATTGGCCGCGCAGCTGTGCACACCAAGTCTCAGAGCGAGCACAGAACTGCACCCGAGTCCCCGCTTTTTGATCGGAAGAGGCGTACACCCGGATCACTTCACGCAAGGCGCGTACAGGTCTAGTTCGCGCTGGTAGACGCTGGTTTTCACATCCAGCAAGCCCAGTACCGAGTGAAAATAGCTGTCGTGGGTGAACCGTGTGTCGATGCGGGTGTTCAGGCAGGCCACATCTACTTTGCTGCGGGCGGCATAGCTGCTGGACAGCCAGGTAATCCAGGGTACGCGCTTTTGCACATCGGGGGCTATGGCGTAGGGCAGGCCGTGCAGGTAGAGGTTGTTTTCGCCTAATGACTCGCCATGGTCTGCTACATAGACCATAGCGGCTTGCGCAACACCCTCCTTGGCTTTGAGCCATCGGATGGTGGATGCCAAAAAGTGATCGGTATACGCGATGGTGTTGTCGTAGCTGTTGACCACTTGCTCGCGCGCACAGTCTTTCAGCGCGTTGCTGGCGCACTCGGGCGTGAATTTTTTAAACGCTGCGGGCACGCGCTTGTAGTAGGCCGGGCCGTGGCTGCCCATTTGGTGCATCACCACCACCACACCCTTGGCGCGCTGCGCTGCGCTCAGTGCGGCTATGCGTTCGTCCAGTGTGTCCAGCATGATGGCATCAAAGCACTCGCCACCTTCGCACAGCGTGGGGTGTTTGTTGCTGGCGGTGCTGGCGCTGGGTATGCGTTCGCACAGGCCTTTGCAGCCGGACTGGTTGTCCAGCCAGAGCACGGCCAAGCCGGCGCGCTGCAGCACGTCTAAGAGGTTTTCATAGTTGGCGCTGCGCGATTCAAAGCCCTCGCGCCCCAGGTGGCTGAACATGCAGGGCAGGGCGGTGGCGGTACTGGTGCCGCAGCTCCACACATTACGCAGGCTGGCCATGCGCTCGGTGCCAGCCAGAGTGGCCAGCTCGGGTGTGGTTTGCCGTGCATAGCCGTTGATGCCAAAGTTGCCTGAGCGCGCGGTCTCGCCCACCACCAGCACCACCCAAGGCGGTTTGTTGGCGCTCAGTGCGTAGCTTGCGCCCAGCTTGGCATCTTCTGCCAGCGGGGTCATGGGCATGGGGCCCTTGCGCAAGGGCTTGCTGGCCAGGTTGCCCAGGGCGTAGAGGGAGTTGAGCGGGTTGATCAAATAGCGCAACTGGGTGTGGTTGCGCATATTGGAGGAGAGCGGTTGGAACGACAGCGCCGCTGCCACCACCATGATCACGCACGCAGTGAGGCCAAACATCACGTTGCGAAAGGCTTGCTGGGGCCAGCCTATGCGCAGCACATGTTGGCGCCACAGCCATAGCGATGGCAGGCCTGCAACGAAAAGCACCGTGAGCAGCATTTTCCAGCTGAGCAGGTCACGCGTCTCGCGTGGGTCGGTTTGCAGCACGTTGACGATCATGGTGGTGTCAATCACCACGCCGTAACTGAGCATAAAGTGCATGCCCAAGGCGGCGGCTACACATACAAACACCAGCGCCGGTTTGATGCTGATCCGCCATGCCAACACCGCGCCCAGCGCGCACAGCGCGCCAAAGATGATGCAGGCAAACGCCACGGCAAAGGCATAGTCGCCTGTGCTTTGCAGCAGCCCCAAGTGGCCCAGCTCGCGCCACAGCGCCCAGTTGCCTGCCGTGGCCAGCCACAGGCTGACAGCGGCCAGCAAGGCCAGCGGGTTACGGCCCAGCGGATCGCGGTTGGTTTTTTGCCATGCGGCGGCGGTTTGGGTGTCCAAAATGCTGTTGTAGCCGGTGCTGCGAAATAGCTTTAATCCCATCGGTTTTGCCTAACGATGAAGCGGAGATAATCGTGCTATTTTGCCCTATTGTGCAAGCGTATTGATCGCAAGCAGCTATTTATTTGATAGCTTTTGGCATCTCCGTTGAAAAAAACAAATGGCTTAAGTTTGCAGCGCGTGCAACTCAGCCAGGGTGTTGGCATTGGCGAAGGCGCGCGGGTCATCGCCTGGCAAGTCAAACGGCACCACCACGCTGCGGTGCTGGGCCGTCCAGGCATCGATCTTGCGGCCACCGCCTTGCATGAACTTTGCCAGGCTTTCCATCAGCTCGGAGCGCAGCAGGCAAAACACCGGCTGGGTGCGCGTGCGGCTGTGGCCTGCGTCATCCAGCTCGGGGGCGCTGGCTACGGCGATCTCAAAGTCGCCTTGCTCCAGTGCGTCGGCCAGACGCTGGGCCAAGTCCAGGGGGAAGAGCGGGGTATCGCAGGGCACGGTGAGCAAATACGGTGTCTCGCAGCGCTCCAGGCCAGTCATGAAGCCTGCCAATGGCCCTGCAAACTGGTCTGGCGCGGCATCGGGCCATACCGACACGCCCATCGCTTCGTAGGCGGCCAGGTTGCGGTTGGCGTTGACCATGGTCTCTGCCACCACGCCGCCCTCCTGCATTTGCAGGCGCATGAGGGTGTGCAGGGCCAGCGGCACGCCGTTAAAGCTTTGCAGGCCTTTGTCCACTCCGCCCATGCGCGAGCCTTTGCCACCGGCGAGAATGATGGCGGTGATGCTTTGGGTGAGTGACATAGGTGCAATCAGGTGAAGGGTCAACGGAGTTTTAAGGATTTTGCAGGAACTGCGCCCAGAGTGTAGCGATGGGTTGCATAAAGGCTTTGCCAAAGGCGGCCTCAAACTGCATGCCAGCGTGCATGCGCAGCAGCAGGTCACTGAAGTGCGTCGGGTGCTTTTGCTTCAAGTAGATCACGAATGCAGCCGACTGGCGGTAAAACAAGCGGTGCGGCAGCTTGAAGTAGTCTGCCGTGCGCGGGCGCAGCAGGCTGCCCTCCAGGTGCGGCGTAAAGTGCTGGCCTGCGGCCAAAGAGGCCGCTACCTCCTGCGTACCAATATCTTCAGCGCCACCGCCGTCCGACACCATCACCGCCAGGCCTTCGGCAAACCAAGGCGGAATTTGGCTGGAGGCCCAGTGGCCCATGCGCTGCTGCATCAGCACATGCGACAGCTCGTGGGTGAGGATGGCGGGCACTGTGGGTAGCTCATTGGCCAGGCGGGGCGATACCGACAGGTGGCCGCGAAACGCGCAAGCCCGCGAGCCGGGCGGACAGGCGCCCAAGCCGGTGTAGTCGTCCTCGGAGGCAAACACGTACACATTAAACGGTTTGTCCACGCTGGCACCCTGCATGCTTTGCAATTGCGCCAGGGATGCTGCCAAATGCTGGCTGACGCGCTGGGCCACAGCTTGCGCGCCCGCTTGCGCCAGCACGCGCGCATCTTGCGCTGGAGTGAAGCCCGATTTGGGCAGTAAAGTGGCCGTCACAGCGCTGCGGTGCAAGGGGCTGGCTACAAAAAACGCGATGACCAGCACTGCGCTGATGCGCAGCAGCATCGTGCCCGGTTTGTCCCAGAGTTTCATCTCTATTGCGCGGTACGGCGTTAACGGTTAACCACCGATGTAGCTCATCTCCACCCGCCGCCCGCCGGTGTCCGTGTCGGCCGCCATGCTGCTGCGCAGCTCGGAGTAGCGGTCGCTGCGGCCCTGCCAAATATGGCCTATGGCGGACTGCAGGTCTTCGTCGCTGGCACCGCCGCGTAGTAGGGCGCGGATGTCGTAGCCCTGGCTGGCAAACAGGCACAGGTACAGCTTGCCTTCGGTAGACAGGCGGGCGCGGTTGCAGTCGCCGCAAAAGGCCTGGGTCACGCTGCTGATCACGCCGATCTCGCCCAGGCTGGGGTCATGCTGACCATCAGCGCCCACGTAGCCCCAGCGCTCTGCCGTCTCGCCCGGGGCGGAGGGTTCGAGCTGCACCAAGGGCATCTGCGCGTGGACGTGTGCCACCACTTCGGCGGACGGCATCACCTCGTTCATGCGCCAGCCATTGGTGGCACCCACGTCCATGTATTCGATAAAGCGCAGTGTCACGCCCGTGCCTTGAAAGTGGCGGGCCATGGGCAAAATCTCTTGCTCATTGGTGCCGCGCTTGACCACCATGTTCACTTTGATGTTCTTCAGCCCCGCCGCCTGCGCCGCCGCGATGCCGTCCAGCACATCGGCTACCGGGAAGTCCACATCGTTCATGGCACGGAAAGTCGCATCATGAAGCCCGTCCAGGCTTACCGTCACCCGCTGCAAGCCAGCATCTTTCAAAACCTGGGCCTTGCGTTTGAGCAGCGAGCCGTTGGTGGTGAGGGTAATGTCCAGCGGCTGGCCTTCCACGGTCTTAAGCTGGCTGAGCTGCTCTATCAACACCTCAATGTTTTTGCGCAGCAGCGGCTCGCCACCCGTCAGGCGCAGTTTTTGTACGCCATGCGCTACAAATACGCGAGCTGTCCGCGCAATTTCCTCAAAGCTTAGCAGAGAGTTGTGCGGTAGGTACTGGTAGTCTTTGTCAAACACCTCTTTGGGCATGCAGTAGCTGCAGCGGAAGTTGCAGCGGTCTGTGACGCTGATGCGCAGGTCGCGCAAAGGGCGGCCCAGGGTGTCGGACAGCAGGCCGTTGGCCGCTATGCGCTGCGCAGGCAAGCTGGCTGCCAAGGAGGCGATGCGTTGGTCGATGAGGGGGATGACGCGTTCTGACATGGGTGGTAGTTTAGGCTAGTGCAGACCGAATATCGGTGTGCGCAAAATCTTCTCCCTTGTAGAGCAGGGGTAGGCTCGTCGATTTGGCCAGTGCATAGGCGCAGCAGTCGCCAAAATTGAGTGCAGCTTTATGACGGCCTTTGCCATACACGGCCGCAGCATCCACCGCCCGCAATGCCATGGACTCGTCGAATGGAACCAACTGGGCGGCAAACACCGCTAAAAGTTGGTTGATTTTCTCCGCCATCAATGGGCCGCGCGAAAGCCCCACTATGCCAAGCTCAACACGTGTTACGCTGCTGACCAACACGCTGTCCATGTCAGCGAGAGCTCGGGTGTAAATATGTGCATCCGTTTCCTCAAAGGCAATTGAAATCCATGCAGAGGTGTCTACAACGGCGGCGCTCACTTAGGCAAGCCCCACTGGTCATAGCCCAAAATCTCGTCTGCACTGCGTGCATCCAGCACCGGTAGTGTGGCGATTTCTTTTTGAATTTCGCGGGTGCGCGCCAGCTTCTCTTGCACTGTCAGCTTACGCGGCTGTACGCCCAGGCGCCGGGCACGGTATTCGTCCAGCGCCACAATCACTTGTTTGTTCATGGAGCGGTGATTGGCCGCTGCATCTGCCCGCAAAAACTCCTGTAAATCGTCAGGAATTTCGCGTAAGGTCATCACGCTCATAGTCCACATCCTTTGATGTCAATATGCATGCATTATGACATCACTTTTTAAATTTTGCTAGACAGAACTTGGCAGTAGACAACATCAGACGCAGCGCGCCCCGTCCACCTCAATGCACACGCCGCTGATAAACGCCGCCTCGTCGCTGGCCAGGTACAGCGCGGCGTTGGCTACGTCCAGCGCGGTCGAGAAGCGCCCCAGCGGGATGGACGCGCGGAACATCGCCTTGCGCGCCTCGGTCAGCTCGCCGCCGGCAAAGTCAGCCGACAGGCCGGTATCAGGGTTAAACACCGGGTTAATGCAGTTCACGCGAATATTGTCGGGCCCCAGCTCGGCCGCCAGCGACTTGCTGGTGGTGATCACCGCGCCCTTGCTGCCGTTGTACCAGGTCAGCCCCGGGCGCGGGCGCACGCCTGCGGTAGACGCTATGTTGATCAACACCCCACCGCCGGTCTTGCGAAACTGCGGTACGGCGTGGATGGTGCTCAGGTAAATGCTTTTCACGTTCACCGCGTAGCAGCGGTCAAACTCGTCCTCCGGCACCTCCAGCGCCGGGCGGTTGCGGTGCGTCCAGCCCGCGTTGTTCACCATCACGTCCAGGCGGCCAAATCGCTGCACAGCAGCCGCCACCAACGCCTGCATGTCGGCAGATTGGGTCACGTCCGCCGCAAAGAACGATGCTACGCCACCCGCCTGCACAATCTCGCCTACAACCTTCTCACCTGCTGCCTGGTTCACGTCGTTGACGATCACTTTAGCCCCCTCAGCCGCCAGCCGCTTGGCAATACCCTCGCCAATCCCGCCGCCTGCGCCGGTCACGATGATGGATTTGTTGTGAACTCTCATGCTGGTCTCCTTACTTTGAATTAAATAGCGGCTTGCGCAATCATCTATTGCGCAAACGGAGCAAACAGCATAACGGAAATTGAACCGGCTTTGCACCATGCAAACCATAAGCGAGGGCGCGTTCGATAAAATAAGACGACCAGAAAATTGTTAAACACCATGCGTCCCACATCAGCCGCAACCCAAACCAGTAAACCGCTATCTGCGCACCCTGCTACGGCCGCTGCACCTGCTGCGCCAACTGCTTTATGCCGCGCAAGCGAAGCAACTGAGGATGCAAGGCTGGAAGAGGCCATTTTCAAGCTGCTAGCCCAGCGCCATAGCGGCGCCAGCATCTGCCCCAGCGACGCAGCCCGCGCGGTCTACCCCGACGCCGCCCAATGGCGCGCCGCTATGCCGAGAGTACGAGCATTAGCCGCGCAGTTGGCCGATGCCGGGCATCTGGTGGTGACCCAGCGCGGGGCGCAGGTAAATGTGCGAACAGTCAAAGGACCGATTCGTCTGCGCCTAAGCGAGTAATAGGCGCTCTATGAACTTTTAGAATTGCGTTGCCTTGCAAACTCGATCGCATCTACTGCAAATGTCTTCTGCGCAAACGACTTATGCACTCTAATGCCAAATATCAATATCGATATAAATGTCATATGTGACATATAATGGTAGCCATGAGTCCATCGCATAAGCCACTTGTCTGGTTACGCAGCGCTGTCAAAACGCCACCTTTCTCGGCGGCGGGCCGTATTGAAGCGGGCATGTTGCTAAGGCAACTGCAACGCGGCGATACGATCACGATGCCCCTATCGCGGCCAATGCCATCCATTGGCGCAAATTGTCATGAGCTGCGGATCGTAGACGGCAATAAGACTTGGCGTGTGGTTTACTGCATTCATAGCCTTGCAGTCGTGGTGCTGCATGTTTTTCCCAAAACTACCCAGCAAACACCTAAAACCGCGATAGATGTATGTAAAACAAGGCTGCGTGAATTTTTGAGCCATGTGAACGACGAAACCAAGGAGTAAGCCCATGTCCACCCAATTAAAAAAGAAGCTTCACGGCACCGACTGGCAAACAGGTGATGCTGCCGAATTTTTGCAACTGAGTGCCGAAGAAAGTGCATTGATAG
This sequence comes from Polaromonas sp., assembly GCA_043772355.1. GTDB lineage: Bacteria > Pseudomonadota > Gammaproteobacteria > Burkholderiales > Burkholderiaceae_C > JAAFIP01. Next base: position 7,181 of record JAYVGI010000118.1, on the reverse strand, counting down.
ATATCCGCCTGTCGCTTGCGCAAGCAGCAAAGCAATCCCGTCTGCTGCATGATCTGTCTCAAACTGATCTCGCCAAGCGCATGAAATCGAGCCAATCCCGCATCGCCAAAATCGAGGCAGCTGATCCCAGCGTGTCGATAGACCTCATGGTGCGTGCACTGCTGGCCAGTGGGGCGGGCAGAGTGGACGTAGCTAAAGCGCTGCGTTACTAAAATCTGAAAATAAGCTCATCCACCCGCATTGAACTTGTGCGCTGAATTGATGAATTAGCTAAAGCGGGCTTTAGCGGGCTGTGAAGGCCAGATGCTAATGATGGATGCAATAAAAAATCAAGTCTTTTTAGTCGAGTTTGATTTGAGAGACTTTTCTTCAAGTTCTTCTCGATCGAGACGGCGCATTTTATAAATCATCCATCCAAAAAAGTCGCGAAACAAACGCCCAAACTAGCTGGTAGCATATAAAACAAACCCCAACCCACAGCCATAACAAATGCGCCACTTCCACTTTGAAACCCACCCATGAAGGCGATGACTGCTGCGTTGGATAAAAGAAGACTTAGAAAAAAATCCTAAAATCACATTCAGCCCGATAGCAATCACAAAAGTGGTGCCAAGTAGGACCGTCACAATCACGAAAATAAGCTGCGTTGGAGTGCCCATTTTTTATTTTTAGAGCCGCTGTATTTGATCTACTGCTGAGGGGCGTTCAACCATGCTTGATAGCCACCGTCTTTAGCGTAGTAAACCCAAACAGCGCCTCGAACCCCTTCTCCCGCCCATAGCCCGACGACTTCACACCGCCAAAAGGCAGCTCCACTCCGCCACCTGCGCCATAGTTATTGACAAACACCTGGCCAGACTGCACGCGCTTGGCCATGCGCAGCTGGCGTGCGCCGTCGCGGGTCCAGATGCCTGCTACCAGGCCGTAGCGTGTCGCGTTGGCCAGCTCTACCGCGTGGTCTTCGTCTTTGAACTTCATGGCGCACAGCACGGGGCCGAAGACTTCTTCTTGGTTCAGGCGGTGGGCGATGGGCACGTCGCGCAAGAGCGTGGGGGCTTGGTAAAAGCCGCTCTCGGGCGCTTCGTCCACCACGCGGCCTTGGCCAACCATGGGGATGCCTGCCACCTGCGCGTCGCTTAAAAAATCCCACACGCGTTGTTGTTGGCTTTGGCGGATGAGCGGGCCTACGTCCAGATCCATAGCCGCCGGGCCTACGCGCAGATTCTCGAAGGCGTGGCCCAGGCGCTCCAGCAGGTTTTCGTAGATCAAATCGTCCACCAGCAAACGCGAGCCTGCGCTGCAGGTTTGCCCAGCGTTTTGCACGATGGCGTTGACGAGGGTGGGGATGGCGGCGTCCAAATCTGCATCTGCAAAGACAATTTGCGGGCTTTTGCCGCCCAGCTCCAGCGTCACGGGGCAGTGCCGCTCTGCCGCCACCTGCTGGATGATGGTTCCCACATTGGGGCTGCCGGTAAAGCTGATGTGGTCAATGCCCGGGTGGCGCGCCAGCGCGTCGCCCACCTCGTGGCCGTAGCCGGTGACGATGTTCAGCGCGCCTGCAGGAAAGCCCACTTCGGCTGCCAACTGTGCGACCCTTAATACGGACAGGCATGCGTCTTCCGACGGTTTCACCACACACACATTGCCCGCGGCCAGCGCGCCGCCCACGCTGCGGCCAAAAATCTGCATCGGGTAGTTCCACGGAATGATATTGCCTACCACGCCGTAGGGCTCGCGCCAGGTGAACACGCTGTAGCCGTCCTGGTAGGGCAGGGTCTCGCCGTGCAGCTTGTCGCAGGCCCCGGCGTAGAACTCAAAGTAGCGGGCCAAAGCAGTAGCATCGGCGCGCGCTTGCTTGGTGGGCTTGCCGCAGTCGCGCTGCTCCAGCAGGGCCAGCTCGTCGGCATGCTCGGCCACCTTGTGCGAGAGGCGCATCAACAGGCGGCCCCGCTCGGTGGCGCTGAGTTTGCTCCACACTGACGCATAGCAGTGGCGCGCTGCGCGCACGGCCTGGTCTACGTCGTCGGCATTGCCGCGCTGGATGTCGTCAAACGGCTGGCCATCTGACGGGTCAATCATCTGCAAAGTGCGGACAGAAGACGAGGGCGTGGAGCGGTTGTTGATGTAGTGGTTTTGCATGGTGTTATTACTAGGTAAATAAGCCTCTAGGTCAATAAAATATCGCGGGAGCAGCTATTTAAGTTGTAGCATAAATTGCAAAGTAGGCGGTATGATGGCTTTCCATAAACACCCAGCCTTTAGCGACTAGAATCTGACACAAGTTTAAGCCGTTGTACAGCGCTTTGCACCATCGCCAACCCGGGGAAATACCAACATGCAGATAGACACCGTAGCCCGCATCGAGTCGGTCGATAAAAAATTATTTCTGGCAAACTATAAATCCAAAAACCAGCCCGTGATCATTGAGAGTCTCACAAAAGACTGGCCAGCACGGCAAAAGTGGACAGCCGACTATTTTTGCAGCGTGGCGGGCGACAAGCTGGTGCCCCTCTACGGCGGCGAGGCCAAAGGAAACAAACACCAAAACGCGCACTCCGCGCAAATGACGTTTCGCCAGTTCATTGAGCACCTGCAACAGGGCAATAACAAGCTGCGCATCTTTTTCTACAACATCTTGCAGCAGGCGCCCGCGCTGATGAAAGATTTTGAGTTTCCTAAAATCGGGCTGAATTTGTTCAAAAAACTGCCCGTGCTGTTCTTTGGTGGCAAAGGTGCCAAGGTGCAGTTTCACTTTGACCCCGATTGGTCTGACTTGCTACTGTGCCACTTTGGCGGCACCAAGCGAGTGTATTTGTTTGGCCCCGAGCAGACCCAATATTTGTACCGCGTACCCTACTCGTTCAGCGGTGTGTTTGAGATCGATATTGACAATCCCGACTACCAACGCTTCCCCGCACTCAAGCACGCCAAGGGCGTGATAGCCGAGCTCAAGCATGGCGACGCCTTGTACATTCCCCCAGGGTTTTGGCACTTCGTGGTGTACGACGACATGTGCTTTTCCATGACCCTGCGCGCCTTCCCGCGCATCCCTGCGCATTTTGGGCAGCTGGTGTACAACCTAGTTTATCTGCGCACCATCGACGCGGTGATGCGCCGCTTTGTAGGACAGCCATGGAATGACAAGAATCGGCAGCGGGCGTTTGACAAGAGTAATGCCACGGTAATTTGAAGTGTTTAGCCCTTTAGCCCAATAGAATATTGCGGGAGCAGCTGCTAAATTAATAGTAGAAAATAGTGCTAGACACCGCCGTGGACGGTGGACGCAGACAGTGCCAAGGTGCCCGTTGCTCTTGAACGCGAAAGTGCCCACTACAGCCGCCAAAATCACCAACGAAAACGAAACGCCCGGTAGCTGTCCCCTTTCTCATACATTTTCCGCAACTGCGCCACCTGCAATTGCAAGAGCGCAGCTGGGGTCACGTTGCGGTCATTCCACTGCAGACTTTTGCCCCATAGCGTAAAAAATGCCGACGCCACCTTGGCGCGGACAGCGCTTTTCAAGAGCCCGTCCTTATCAAGCGCAGGATCAAAGCTGCGACCGAGAAGGCCCAGCACTACACGGTCGGCAAAAGGACCTCGAAACTCCTCAATCACATCAAACACCAGGCTACCCTGATCGCGCTGCGAGCCATGCATGATGCCAAAGTAGGGATCCAGCCCCTCCTTCACCACCGCCTGCCAAACACGGCCGTAAAGCAAGCCATAGCAATAGTTCAACAGGCTGTTGACTGGGTCTGTGGCATGCCGAGTGTGCCGCCCCGTAAAGCCATATTTTTCGGGCACCAGCAGCGAAAAGGCCCGCCAATACACGCTGGCAGCACGCCCCTCAAGCCCCATCGCAGTAGCCCGTAACTGCGCAGCGCCCGGATCCAGTCCTTCAAGCAAAGCGGCTACCTCGCGTACTGCGTCGGCGCAGCGCGTCAATTCCAGATAGACAGCTTCATCTGTTTTTTTGCGATAGCGCGCAAAATATTTTAAAACCGACGCCTGATTGGCCACCTTCGCCGCGAGCATCGCAACACCGCAACGCAAGACCCCTGGGTCGCTCTTGCGCAGCACCTGCAACTGACGGACGTGACTGCGCTGTGACTCAATAGGTAGCATCATGGCGCTGGGCAAACCGACCAAAGGTGCCACAACGATGGCAACATCCCTTTGCGCCAGCAGCATCGTCAAATCCGCAGAAATGGCGATGCCACGGCCCTCCAGGTACAAAAGTTCAATCTGGGCGATCGGGTGCTGCGCCAATACCAACCGTTTGCGCTTGACAATCAGGTCATCACCCTTAAGCGTCACGTAGCAGCCACTTTTCATCACATGGAGTTGCCCCGCTTGAAGCAAAACAGCCAGTTCATCGTCGCTGCGCTGCAAACCCACAAGCGGCTCATGAATGACAGGCGGCGGTGGCAGCGCTTGCTGCCGCGAGTGGCCAAAGCCCGGCGCGATGCCTGGCTGCGGGGCATCGGCTGCATACAGGCCCAGGCTGTCCATGGCGGCCCCGCTGGTGTGCGCCTGGTCGTCGCTCACCGTCACAAATCGTTCGCGCCTCGCCCACATCAAATCCAGCATCAATGCATCAGACCATTTGCTCTGCACATACGCATCCAATGCCGCATCCAAGCCGTGTAGCTGCTGCGCAATAATGGGCGCGGCGTCGAGACTGAAGTAATTGCGTACACCGCGAATTCGTGCGCCCAATTTCTCTACAGCTCTGAATTTTTGCACTGAATTGGCCTCTTCATCTGCGGCTAAATCCAAGAGATCAAATGCGCCTTGTTGAATTTCCAACAGCTTTAAAGCGGGAATACGAACCTGTTTGCCAGTCAGCTCCACACCCAAAAAAATGATCCCTTCATCCAAATGACAAAACATGGTTTTTGCAGGCTTGAGCTGGAGCTGCAAAGCATTTTGCAAAAAATCGCGCATCTGCGCCAAGGCAGCCTGCGCTTGCGCACTGGTATCGCAAAGCACCAAATAGTCGTCTGCGTAGCGCACAAAATACACGCCCGAGCGCTCAAACTCCTTATCCATAGGGTCCAGGTAGATATTGGCCAATAGGGGCGAGATCACCTCGCCTTGTGAGACACCCAGCTCGGTCGGCAGCAGTTCACCGAAATCTACCACCTCGCCTTGTAACCACTGGCGCAATTGCCGCAGCATGTGCCGGTCTGAGACCACATCGCCAAAAAGGCGCATCAAAATATCATGGTCAATACTGTCGAAGCACTTTTTGATATCTGCCACGACAGCCCAGTGTTTGCCCGCATGAATAGCCGAACGCGCCAGCGCCAAAGCATGGTGTGCACTGCGACCGGGTCGGTAGGCAAAGCTGCGCAGGCTCATGCGGGTATCAAACAAGGGCTCTACCAAATGCAGAAATGCCGCCTGCACCACCCGGTCGCGCACGCAAGCCACTTTGATCAAACGCGTATCGCCGTCGGCTTTGGGTAAGCGCAGGGTACGCAATGGGCGTGCTACGTAGCGCATCTCGCGCAATTCGTCTGCAAGTTGCACCAGCGCACTGTCCAGCTCGGCACCAAACTGCTCCACCGTCACGCGGTCTATCCCATGGGAGTATTTTTGCGCGCGGCGCACCCGCATCCAGCCCGCCAGCAGCACGTCGTGGGTGGCCATTTGTTCATACAAACCCTGGTGGGCACTGGGACCGGCCAGCGCAGGAGACCAGCCAAACTGGCGCGTGGGGGACGCTGACAATCTGCTAAGCGTCAGGCGCTGCCAGCTTTGTGAAACGCTCTGCTCAAGTGGGGTGCATTTGATCAAGGCCGTCACGCCTTTTTGGTTTTTGCCGGAAATCACCCACACCTGGCCAGCTTGCAACCGCAGCACACGGTCGCGCTGATCTGCTGGCAGCCAAGTGTGCTTATCAATAGCCAACTTGGTATGCACGGGGCCCACCACCCAAACATCAGCCCGGTTCGCCAACCAGGTTGCGGCCGCACTGTGCAACTGCCTTGCTGGATCCAACCCAATCAACGCCACTTGGCGCATGGGCACACCCAGCTCCACGCCCAGCGGCAGGCTCGGTGGCGATACACTTAGCATTAAAGGCGCGTTTGCATCCTCTTTTTGCACACTCCATACCGCTTGGGCTACAACCAGCTCTGCCATCCAGCACACCAATCGCCGCTCAGAAGGCTGCATGTAAGCCTGAGGCAGCGACAGCCAGAGCACTTTGCCCATGCGCACCGCCTGCGCCAAATCCAAAACATTATTGCTCTCGGACAGCGCCCATACGGCTGGATAGCGCAGCATCCATTCCAGCAACCCTGCGGTAGCGTCCAGCTCAGCCGCAATCTGTGTATTCTGGCGCAGGGTGGCGGTTAACTCCGGTCTGCGCAAACTGGTGGCCAACGCCACCAGGCCCACTGTGCCAGCGCTGCATAGCTGGCTGGTCAATTGCGCAACCGCCTGCAAACAAGCCGCGCTCAGTACCACGTGCCCCTCGTGGGCGCATCGGCGCAGCCACGCCGTCAGCAACGCCTGTAAATGCGCACCCTGCATAAGCCGGAAAATGGAAACTGGCTTTACTTTATGTGCCAAGTCCAGCCATAGCGTAGACGCGGCGGTCAAGCCAGCCGTATTGGTTCGGCCCAGACGGCCACCCAGCTGTCCGGTGTAGTCCATCACAATCAGTGGCTGCTCTTTTTGCTTGGCCTTGCACAGACGGCGCAACACCAAATCGCCCGCTAACTCTGTGGTGCCCAGCACCAGGATCGGTTGCAGCATAGTGCTACTGCGCAGGCTGATTTTTCGGCGGCGATTTTTTCTGCTCGATCTGGCCGCGTTGGTATCTTTGCAGTTGCCCTTGGTATTGCGTCCAGCTCATAAACAACTTGGCATCTGCCAAACCGCCAGACAATGCCTGCATGGCTGCCTGGCAAACCAGGCGGTGTTGATAACGGGTTTTTGCCCCTGCTGCGTAGACGACCTTGTCTAGCGGGCCAAGCTGAACCATCAGTCGCTCAAATCGGTCGGACTGTTCTTTCAACGCATTGATCTGCTCGCGCACCCAGCGCCTGTTCAGTACAAACCCTTGGGCCGCTTCAAACTTCGTTCCGGTAAGATAACATGTCACCATGGTTTACTCCTTGTAACGGAGTACTGTACGAGCAACTTTATACGATGGATCTTATGTAAAG
>JAYVGI010000117.1:0-4657 GCA_043772355.1 Polaromonas sp. | reverse complement strand
AGCGGGAAGGTTCTTGCTGGGATCTGGTGGTCGTGGTTCTGGTGGCAAAAACGCTGTTCAGCGCCGCTGAAGCTGTAAACCAACCCATTATTGGACTTACCCATGTACCCCACTGGCCTGCTTAGACGGAGTGCTACTATTTAGTGAGTAACGATCAACGGGATATTGGTTTTTTCCATCTCCCTAAGCGCCAGCGGGCCTGGCCTTGCGGCTTGCCCTACCGCGCTCAACTACCGCGCTCAACTACTGCCCGTAGCTACTGCCCGTAGCTACTGCCCAGCGCCCAAAGCCTGCGCCCGCTCGCGCTGTCCTGCCAGCGCGGCGGTGTCCAGGTCGCTGTGCGTATCCCAGCCGCCCAGGTGCTGCGCCGCAATGGCACCCAGCGCGCGCACCCAGGCGGACGATTCGTTCATGCAGGGGATGTAGTGAAACGTGCGGCCACCCACTGGCGCTTCGCTGGCGCCACCGGCGTGCAAAAAGGCCTCGCGCGCTTCCATGTTGATCTCCTCCAGCGTCTCCAGGCAGTCCACGGTAAAGCCGGGGCACACCACGTCTACCCGGCCCACGCCGGCTTTAGCCATGGCGATCAGCGTGGGCTCGGTGTAGGGCTCGAGCCATTTGGCTTTGCCAAAGCGGGACTGAAAGGTGAGCTGCATTTGGTCTTTGTCCAGGCCCAGCGCCTCGCCCAGCAGGCGCGCAGTTTTATAGCATTCGCAGTGGTAGGTGTCGCCCAAGTGCAAGGTACGCTCTGGCACACCGTGAAAGCTCATGACCAGCTTGTCGGGCTTGCCGTGCTGCTTCCAGTAGCTGTTGATGCCTGAGGCCAGCGCGTTGATGTAGCCCGGGTGGTCATGGTAGTTGTTGACAAAGCGCAGCTCGGGGATGCGCCGCACCTTGGCCGCCCAGGTGTACACCGCGTCAAACACGCTGGCCGTGGTGGTGCCGCTGTACTGCGGGTACATCGGCAGCACGAGAATGCGGTTAAACCCCTCGGCCTTGAGGGCATCCAGCTGCGAATGCATGCTGGGGTTGGCATAGCGCATGCCCAGGCGCACCTGCACCTTGTGGCCGTGCTCGCCCAAGTAGCCTTGCAGCAGCCGGGCTTGCTTGTCGCTCCACACCTTCAGGGGCGAGCCCTCTTGGGTCCAAATGCTGGCGTATTTTTTGGCTGACTTGGCCGGGCGCAGGCGAAGAATAATGCCGTGCAAAATCAGCCACCAAATCGGCTTGGGAATCTCTACCACCCGGTGGTCTGATAAAAACTCTGCCAAATACCGGCGCACCGCGCTGGCCGTGGGCGCGTCGGGCGTGCCCAGGTTGCACAGCAAGATGGCGGTGGTGGTGTTAAATTTTCCGGCGTTGCCGTGGGTGTAGGAGGGTTCTTTTGCAAATGCCATGGTGTATTCTCGGGTCTGCCCATTCTCCCGTATTTTGATCGTCCCTATGCTCGACACTTCTAAAATCAAAGCCATCTCCCTCGACCTGGACGACACCCTGTGGCCTATTTGGCCCGTCATCGAGCGGGCAGAAAAAGCCCTGCTCAACTGGCTTGGCGAGCACGCCCCCATGACAGCGGCCATGTTTGCCTCCCCCGCCGCCCTGCGCGAGATACGCGAGTACATGGCCAATGTGATGCTGAAAAACAAACCCGAAATGCGCCACGACCTGGGCGCCATCCGCCTCGAATCCATCCGCCTGGCCCTGTACCGCGCCAAAGAAGACCCGCTGCTGGCCGAGGCCGCCTACAAGGTGTTTTTTGCCGAGCGCAACCGCGTGGTGCTGTACGCCGACGCCTTGCCCGCTCTTATCGCCCTGTCAGCACGCTACCCGCTGGTGGCCCTGTCCAACGGCAATGCCCAGCTCGACCTGGTGGGCCTAAAGAGCTACTTCAAAGCCAGCCTGAGCGCCAAAGAGTTTGGCATCAGCAAGCCCGATGCGCGCATTTTTGTCGCCGCTGCGAAAGCGCTAGAGGTGCAAACGCACGAGGTACTGCACATAGGCGACGATGCCGCGCTGGACGTGCGCGGCGCGATCAGCGCAGGCATGCAGGCCGTGTGGCTCAACCGGGAAGAAAAGCTCTGGCCCTATGACGACAGCGCGCCCACCGTCGAATTCACTTCACTGGCCGACGTGTGCGCAGTGCTGCAATGTTGACCTGACGCCACACAATTGAGGACTGTCACCGGGCCCGGTCCATAAGCACCAGCAGGCGGTCCAGCCCACCCGTGTTAATCGCCACCATCGCCTGCTCACGCACCTTGGGCTTGGCATGGTAGGCCACCGACAGGCCTGCGATGCCCATCATCGGCAGGTCGTTGGCCCCATCACCCACGGCAATGGTTTGCGCAGGGCTAATGCCCATCTGCGCGCAGGTCTCCAGCAGGGTTTTGCGCTTCTCTTCCCCATCGCAAATATCACCCCAGGCCTGGTCCACCAAGCGGCCCGTCAGCTTGCCGTCCGCTACCTCCAGCACATTGGAGCGCGCATAGTCCATCTGCAAACGCTCTTTGATGCGGTCGGTAAAAAACGTGAAGCCTCCCGAGACTAGCAGCAGCTTCATGCCCGCCGCTTTAAACGCCTGCGTCAGCGCCAGCGCGCCAGGGTTTAGCTGCAAGCGCTGGGCATACACCTCTTGCATCGCGCTCACAGGCACCCCCGCCAGCAGCGCCACGCGGCGGCGCAGGCTGTCTTTGTAGTCGGTAATCTCACCGCGCATCGCAGCCTCGGTAATGGCGGCCACCTCGGCCTTGCGGCCTGCTGCGTCGGCAATCTCGTCTACGCACTCGATGTTGATCAAGGTGGAGTCCATATCGAAAGCGGCCAGCTTGAACTGGCTGAGCGGCAAGGGTGGCGTAAAGCCTTGGATAACGAGACCGGGTGCGTGTTCGAGTGGCATCTGCGTGGTGCTTCAATGTAGGTAAGGGTAAAAAAACAGGAACGTGTCGGCAAGGTAAACAGTTGCAATACCCGGTGCTACGCGCGCAAAAGGGTCAACTCGACATGGCTGGTAGGCGTTGTAGCTGTAAGTCCGTAAGCGTGGTTTGTTGTAAGCCACGCGTTCAGCGGTATTTTACGGGAGCTCATAGCCATGAGAGCCATCAAAGTAGTTTTAGCTTCACTGTTCTTAGGCGCCAGCTTGGTGCTGGCAGGTTGCGGTGGTGGCAGTGTAGACGTGGGTGTGGGCGTGGGTATCGACGTGCCCATCGCCTCCCCCGCACCCCGCGCTGCCTTTGACATCATCATGTTTGCCAACGGCCGCCAAGTGTCTGGGGTAGACCTGCTGCCCGGCGAAGTACAAGACGTGTACTTGCAGGCCGGCAACAGCTTTGAGCTAGATGCCTCTGGGCCTGTCGCGTGGACGCTGGTGGTGGGCGGCAGCATCATCCGCGCGCCGGTAGGCAGCACCATCGCCTACGGCGGTGCCAATATCGTGCAAACCTTGATCAACAATGCCCGCTTCGCCGCCAGCACCAGCGGTGCAGGCTTTTTGCCCAACCCGGTGGTGGTCACGCTGGTGGCGACTTCCCTGGTGGACTCGCGGCAAGAGGCGCAGATCAATGTGGTGCTGACCAACTGACTGCTATCTATTTAGTAGCTTTCCCCGCAATATTTTAGATGGCTAGAGGGCAATTTGACATCTAAAATTCAGTCTGAAAATTCAGTCATACCAGTTCTCCACCCGCAGGCCCGGTACGCGGGCAAACTCGCGGGTGTTGCGGGTGACTACGGTCAGGTTGTGGGCCAGGGCTATGCCTGCGATCAGCAAATCGTACGGGCCGATTAAATTGCCCTTACCCTCCAGGCCGCTGCGTAGTATGCCCGCCGCTTTTGCACTGGGGTAGTCCAGCGGGAGGATGTCAAACTTCAACACCACCGTGTCTATAAAATTGCGCTGTAACTGGGGCTTTTGCGATTTGGCAGTGCCGTATTCCAGCTCAAACAGTGCCGGCGCGGGTACTTTGATCTGCTGGGGTGATTTGGTTTGCAGGTGGTGCTTGACATTGCCTTGGCTTTTGAGCAGATAGATCAAGATATTGCTGTCTAGCAAATACATCAAAAGCTTTCTCTGGGCAGGTCAGTGCCCATGTCTGCGCGAATTTCCTCCAAGCTGGGAAAATCATCCCACAGGTGCGCATTAGCTTCGATTTCCTCAAAAAACCCCAGCGGCCAACCATTGGCATCCACCGCAGGCGTTTGCTCTTTCACCAGCTTGGCCAGCCAGCTGCTCAGCGACAGCTTGGCCGCAGCGGCAGCCGCCTTGGCGCGGGCGATGGCATCGTCGTCCATGTAGATAGTGACTTGGCTCATGGGGTGGCTCCTAGGCAATTACATGTGCAATTATAAGTGCATGACAATTAGGCGCGCAAGGTGCTGACAAATCTGGCCTGGCGAGTGGTCACAAAAATGCTGCCACTCACTAAATAGTAGCGCTTCGTCTAAGCAGGCCATTGGGGTACAAGGGTAGACGCTAAAAATGTATATTCTGTGGGTGGTTGCGCCGCGTTTTGCCCTCCACAAGCCTCCAGACGCTCCCAAACCGTCATTTTGAGCGACTTTTTCGTAACTACTCAGGTCACCCGGCAAAGCAAGGCTGAATAGTCTGACGCTGAAAGACGCTGACCAGGCAGGCATGCAGATTGGCCTTTTGCTTGTTCAT
>JAYVGI010000116.1:0-20758 GCA_043772355.1 Polaromonas sp. | reverse complement strand
GCATCCCAATATCGAGATATTGGGTAAGAAAACGGCGAAAAATAGACCGCTGCGGTCGATTTGCAGCCGACGATTCCTAAGTCCGACAGGCTGCTAGGTCAATCAATCGACAAAATTCAGCAAGCCTAGCCTGATTCACTTTAGGAACCAAAGGCTCTTCATTTCTTTCGAAGAAAGAGCGAATGCTAGTAGTGAATGTTTCTAATTGTTTGGCTTCATCAGTAGTTTCAAAATAAATGAAACTATGAGCAAGCATCAAGTGTCGCCAGTCACGCTGATTTTTTTATGTCGCTTAAAAAAGCGACTAGTCGCATTTGCAGCCTGCTTTTGTTGATCTTCTATGACTTTAGGATCACTGGAGAATTCACCCTCAGCATTGGGTTGTATGGTCATATACCTGTGGTCAGGCTTGACCACACCAACCGTAGTGGGGTTTTGTTTTGGCCGAAGTTGCATAGTAAAGTTTTTAGCAGCAAGCGTATCGGCGAAGTATCGCACAAGGCAGCTTCTTTCAACGAATTAAGTATACTTCTTTACCCTAGATATAACGTATGAAGGTGCGAATTGTTGTACTCGCAACAATATTTTTTTGTACGGATAAGACCTACTGTAGCATTAACGACAACTTTAATGATAGTGCGCGCTAACTGTTTTATGTATGTTTCAGCAATCTTCGGACTAGAAGATACGCTGTATCGTACTTGCTGTGTTCATGATTCTATTTCCCCAATCCAAACACGCAAGGCGCAGCCAAAGCAGGCATGGCATCAGCATGTTGATAGTCAGCACGATGTTCTTTAACCAAAGCACTACGGGTCACCGCAGTAGCCAAGGTCAAGCCACTAGACACACTCACCCGCGTACCCAATGCAAGCGTTCTCAACAGCGCCTCCCACACCGCAGCATTGCGGTACGGCGTTTCAATAAACAACTGCGTCTGCCCGGTTTTCAGTGCCAAGGCTTCCAGCGTTTTGATGCGCTGCACGCGGGCTTCGACGTCTTGGGGCAGGTAGCCTACGAAGGCGAAGTTTTGGCCGTTCAGGCCGCTGGCGGCCAGGGCTAGTAGCAGGGAGCAGGGGCCGACCAGGGGCACGACGGTGATGCCCAGCGCGTGCGCGGCGCGCACCACCGAGCTGCCGGGGTCGGCGATGGCCGGCATGCCCGCTTCGCTGATGAGGCCGACGTCGTGGCCTTGCAGGGCGGCTTGCAGCAGGGGTTTGGCATCAAAACTTCCCGCAAGATGGTCGCCTTTTTTATGCACTTCGCGCGGTAGCTCGGTGATGGTTTGTTGCTGGAGGGTAGAGGCTAGGGGCAGCACCTCGCCTACGCGTTTGAGCACGGCGCGGGTGGTTTTGGCGTTCTCGCAAATCCAGTGGGTCAGGCGCGCGGCCACTTGCAGCGTGCCCAGAGGCAGCGCGTCGGTGATCGGGGCCAGTGTGTCGCAACCAAAGTCCAGGGGTGCGGGTACGAGGTAGAGGGTGCCTTTAGGTGTGGTCATATTTCATGGGGTGGGAGAGGGAGAGTTTTTGAACGCGGAGGGCGCGAAGATTTCGCAGAGAACGCAGAAATGACACAAAAAATGAAATTCAAAAAAAGACAATAAAAAAAGAAAAACTAATTTTTAAAACACATTCCCAATTTGAATTTTTGGTTTTACTTTCTGCATTTCTCCCTTTTGCGTTCTCTGCGAAATCTTCGCGTCCTCTGCGTTCAAAAAATCCCCGCATTAAAACTCTGGCAAAGCAGGAGCTTATAACAAGCGCACCCCGGCGGCGCGGATCATGCGCGCGGTGCGAATCAGCGGCAGGCCGATTAAAGCCGTGGGGTCATCGTTGTCGATGCGCTCTAGCAGGGCGATGCCCAGGCCCTCGCTTTTGGCGCTGCCTGCGCAGTCATACGGCTCTTCGGCGACTAAGTAGGCCTCGATCTCGGCATCGCTCAGGTCGCGAAACAGCACGCGCACGGCGGCTACGTCTTGCTGCACAAAGCCCGTCTCAGCACACACCACGGCCAGCGCGGTTTGAAAGACCACCACTTGGCCGCGCATGCGGCGCAGTTGCTCGGTGGCGCGTGCGTGCGTGCCGGGCTTGCCTAGCGGCTCGCCGTGCAGGTCGGCCACTTGGTCAGAGCCGATCACCACGGCGTGGGGGAACTTGGCGGCCACAGCTTGCGCCTTAGCCAGCGCCAGGCGCTGGGCTAGTGCCAAAGGCGCCTCGCCCACCAAAGGTGTCTCGTCCACATCGGGCGCGGCCACCTCAAAGGGCACGCGCAGACGCTCAAGCAGTTCGCGGCGGTAGCGGGAGGTGGAGCCGAGCACCAGGGCGCGTGAGCCGGTCATAGCGCCGGCAGAAGAATTTAAAGTTTGCATAGCCCGATTCTCTTACACTCAAGGCCTGTACCTGCCATGACTACCTCCACACTACCTTCATCCCCTCCCACGCAGATTGACGTGCGCAAATTTGCACTGGCAGGCGCTGCCCTGTCAGGCCATGACGTGCTCCTAAACTACGAGCGCCTCGCAAAAGACCTGCAACGTGATGCCGTTGATTTTGATAAAAAAACCGTCACCTGGAGCGCACACGGTGAAACCATCACCCCGCCGGGTGGCAGCCCGCAGCCGTGGCTGCACCTCAGCGCTCAAGCCCATGTGCCGATGGTGTGCCAGCGCTGTATGGGTGCTGTGGACTTGGCGCTGGACATCCACAGCACCTTCCGTTTTGTAGCCACCGAGGCCATTGCCATGGCCGAGGATGACGATTCCGTGGAGGATTTGCTGGTGCTGTCCAAGCAGTTTGACCTGCAAGCCTTGATCGAAGACGAACTGCTGATGGCCCTGCCCATCGTGCCCAAGCATGATGTGTGTCCCGTGAATGTGAAGTTGGCGTCCACTGACGAAGAGTTCAAGGCAGCGCTTACGCAAAAGCCCAATGCCTTTGCCGCCTTAGGCAGTTTGAAAAAGTCCAGTGAATAGCCCCTAGCCGAGGGCTGGAAACCGAGTTATAATCTGAGGCTTCGCGTCATATTGCATTTGCACATGGGGCGCAACCCTTTCCCAACTTTACCCTTTGCCCGTAGCAATAGCGACGCAAAGACATAGGAGCCCACCATGGCAGTTCAACAGAACAAAAAGTCCCCTTCCAAGCGCGGTATGCACCGTGCCCACTACGCTCTGGATACCCCAGGCATTGCTGTAGAGCCCACCACAGGTGAGACCCATCTGCGCCACCACATCAGCCCTAACGGTTTTTACCGTGGCCGCCAGGTGATCAAATCTAAAACTGCGGCTGAATAAGCTCAGTTGAATCAACGGTTGGGTGGCGGTAAGTGTGTGCAGGCGCAGCCTGTACTCTGATTTGCCGGTATCCTTCCCCCAAAGCCCGTCGCTACCGCTGTAGCATCGGGCTTTTGTTCTTTTTGGGTTACAGTTTCTCTTTTTTGATTGACTCGAATGACAAGTAGCACGGTGATCGCCGTCGACTGCATGGGCGGCGACCATGGACTGGCAAGCACGCTGCCCGCGTGCCGCGCATTTCTGGCTGCGCACCCCCATGCTACCCTGCTGCTGGTCGGGCAAGCCCAAGCGCTGGCCGGCTTTAATCACCCCCGCGCCACCATCGTGCTGGCCACCGACGTGGTGGCCATGGATGACCCGATCGAGATTGCCCTGCGTAAAAAACGTGATTCGTCTATGCGCGTGGCGATTGAGCAGGTGAAGTCTGGCGCGGCTCAGGCAGCGGTGTCGGCTGGTAATACGGGCGCGCTCATGGCTATTGCCCGTTACGTACTCAAAACCCTGGACGGCATTGACCGCCCTGCCATCGCCACCCAGTTGCCCAACAACCAAGGCGGTGCCACCACGGTACTCGACCTGGGCGCCAACGTCGATTGCAGCGCAGTGCATTTATTTCAGTTTGCGGTCATGGGCTCGGCGCTGGTATCGGTGCTGAACAATGACGAAAACCCCTCGGTTGGCTTGCTTAACATTGGCGAAGAAGTCATTAAAGGCAATGAAACCATCAAAAAAGCCGGTGAATTGTTGCGATCTGCCGCTAAAAGTGGTGATATCAATTTTTATGGCAATGTCGAAGGCAACGACATTTTCAGCGGCGTCACAGACATTGTGGTGTGCGATGGTTTTGTAGGCAATGTGGCGCTTAAAACCATCGAAGGCTTGGCCGCGATGCTGGGTGGTTTTCTCAAGGCGGAGTTTTCTCGCAACATTTTCACCAAATTTGCGGCTATCGTCTCGTATTGGGTACTAAAAGCGTTTAAAAAGCGTTTAGACCATCGCCGCTACAACGGCGCAGCGCTGTTGGGCCTGCGCGGCTTGGTGTTCAAAAGCCATGGCTCGGCTGATGCCTATGCTTTTGAGCAGGCACTTAACAAAGCCTACGAAGCAGCCAGTCATAACCTGCTGGAAAAGGTCAAAACCCGCATCGCCCACGCTGCACCCTTGCTGACGGCGGTTGCCGAAGATGTGCAGCTTGCGACTTAAGGCCCGTCCGGGCCAAAAATAGCCCCAGCGGTTTAGGCTGTAACATTGAGCCTATGACCGCTAATAATTCACGAATGTACTCACGCATTACAGGCACCGGCAGTTATTTGCCTCCACGCCGCCTCACCAACGCCGATTTAGCGCTTGAATTAGCCGCCAATGGCGTTGAAACCTCCGACGAATGGATCGTCGAGCGCACCGGTATCCGTGCCCGCCACTTTGCCGCTGCTGACGTAACAGCCAGCGACTTGGCTTTGCCCGCCTGCCAGGCCGCCCTGCAAGCCGCAGGCCGCAACGCGTCCGATATTGACTTGATCATCGTGGCGACGTCCACACCTGATATGGTGTTCCCGTCCACCGCCGCTATTTTGCAGCAAAAATTAGCCCTAGCCCAATCAAATAGTGCGGGAGCAGCTACGGATACTGTAGCGCCTGATGCGAAACCCGCAACTATCTCAGGCTGCCCCGCTTTCGACGTACAGGCCGTGTGCAGTGGCTTCGTCTACGCCCTTACCATTGCCGACAGCATGATCAAAACCGGTGCGGCCAAATGCGCTTTGGTGGTAGGCAGCGAGGTTTTCAGCCGCATCCTGGACTTCAAAGACCGCACCACCTGCGTGCTGTTTGGCGACGGCGCAGGCGCGGTCGTTTTAGAAGCGTCCGACACCCCCGGCATCTTGGCCAGCGAACTGCATGCCGATGGCAAACACGTCGGCGTGCTCTGCGTACCCGGCACCGTCAGCGGCGGCCAGGTGCTGGGCGACCCGACCCTCAAAATGGACGGCCAAGCCGTCTTCAAACTCGCCGTCGGCGTGCTGGCCGACGTAGCCCGCTCGGTGCTGGCCAAAGCTGGTAAAACCGAAGCCGATATCGACTGGCTCATCCCCCACCAGGCCAACATCCGTATCATGCTGGGCACGGCGAAAAAGCTCAAACTCTCGGAAGATAAAGTGATTGTCACCGTCGATCAGCATGGCAACACTTCCGCAGCGTCGATCCCACTGGCGATGGACGAGGCGGTACGCAGCGGCAAGATCAAAAAGGGCCAAACTGTCATGCTCGAAGGCGTGGGGGGCGGTTTTACTTGGGGTGCGGTACTGCTGGAGCTGTGAATTCGATGCGAAAATCTCTCAAGCCCGCTAAATATGTCCAAATAATATATAATTGGACATATTTAAACTCCTAGGAATCCATCATGTGGAGTCTTGCATCAGCCAAGCAGCAGTTCTCTGAGGTGATACGCCTTGCAGAGCATGCGCCGCAGCCCATCATGCGCCATCACAAAGAGGTGGCGGTGTTGATCAGTGCGCGGGATTTCGAAGAATTTAAGGCTTGGCGGGCTACCCAGGCTGCAGGGGCTAAGACAGCGGGGCAGCGATTTTTAGAGGGCATGGTCGAGGTGCGGCACATGCTGATGAAAGCTGATCCACACTACCAAGGCATTGAACTGCCCTTACGCAGTGACAGGCCCAATGCGATGGTCGATATGCTGGAGCAAGAGTACCCATGGGGCGAAAACGCTGATGGTACGCCGCGTAGGCCCGTCGCTTAAGCATGCAATTTGTTTAACGATGGTCTTGCTTGATTCCAATATCCTCAGCGAGGTGCTTAAACCGCAACCTGACGCGGGTGTGAGTGCATGGTTCCCTGCGCAAACCGTGTTGGGCATTTCGGTGATCTCGCTTGATGAGGTATTGTTCGGCTTGCAGCGCAAACGTATGACGGTGGCATTGGCCAAGTTTGAACGCCTGCTGGCACTGGCTGAAATAGTCGCTGTGGATGAGCCGGTTGCACGTTACGCAGCGGCACTGCGCTCTGATTTTTCTCAGCAGGGCGTAACCCGTAGCCAAAGCGATATGCTGATTGCCGCAACGGCGCTGTCGCGCGAGTGTGCTCTGGCAACGCGCAATACCAAAGATTTTGCTGGTTGCGGTGTGCAGTTGGTGAATCCGTTTTCTACGCCCGAGATTTAGCGCGTTTACTTAATCTTGTGTATTCGTCCAGATATTACAAACTATGAAACCATTCGCATTTATCTTCCCAGGTCAAGGCTCACAGTCTGTGGGCATGTTGGACGCGTGGGGCGACCATCCTACTGTGGCCGCTGTAGTGAAAGAGGCCAGCGATGCGCTGGGTGAAGACATTGCCAAGCTGATCAAAGAGGGGCCGAAAGAGGCCTTGGGTTTGACGGTGAACACCCAGCCCGTGATGCTGGTGGCGGGTGTGGCCGCGTACCGCGCTTGGTTGGCCGAAGGTGGTGCGCAACCTGCGGTCGTCGCGGGACATTCGCTGGGTGAATATTCGGCGCTGGTAGCGTCGGGTGTCCTCAGCCTGCACGATGCCGTGCAAACCGTGCGCCTGCGTGCCACGGCGATGCAAGAGGCGGTGCCTGCGGGTACGGGCGCGATGGCAGCCGTGCTGGGCATGGATGCTAGTGATGTGATGGCGATCTGCGCCGAAGCTACTGCGCCCGGCGGCGTGGCGGCGGGTGAAGTGGCCGAGGCGGTGAACTTTAACGACCCGATGCAAACCGTGATTGCTGGCAGCAAACTGGGCGTGGAGAAAGCCAGTGAGTTGCTCAAAGCCCGTGGTGCCAAGCGCTGCCTGCCGCTGCCGGTGAGCGCGCCTTTTCACTCGAGTCTGATGAAGCCAGCGGCTGAAAAGTTGCGGATCAAATTGGCTACTTTAACTTTCCAGGCGCCACAAATTCCTATCGTTAACAACATCGACGTAGCGGTACATACCGACGCCGACAAAATCCGCGATGCCTTGGTCCGCCAAGCCTTTGGCCCAGTGCGCTGGGTAGAGTGCGTAGCCGCCATCAAAACGCGCGGTGTATCTACCCTGATCGAATGTGGGCCGGGTAAAGTGCTGGCCGGTATGTGCAAGCGCATTGATGCTGAGCTGGTGAGCGGGGCTGTTTTTGACCCTGCGTCTTTGGCGGCGGCCAAGGGGCTGGCGGGCTAAGGGCTAAATACGGACATCCGGACGCAGAGGACGCAAAAGTTACGCAAAGGACGCAAAAGGACGCAAAAGGAAGACAAAAAAAGAAAAGGAAAAAGAAAAAGAAAAAAACATAAGCACTTGAAAATCTAATTTTTAGGCGATTTGTACGCTTAAATTTTAGTTTTATTTTTGTATTTTCTTTTTTTTGCGTCCTTTGCGTAACTTTTGCGTCCTCTGCGTCCGGAAGTTCGGTATTCAAAGCCTAATCCAAACAAAATCTATGAAACAGAAAATCTAAATGAGCGACATCAAATTTGAAGGACAAATAGCCCTCGTCACCGGTGCCACAAGAGGCATAGGCGCGGCTATCGCACTAGAGCTTAAAACCAAAGACTGCAGGGTCATTGGCACCGCGACCACCCCCGAGGGCGCAGAAAAAATCAGCGCCACAGGCATACAAGGTGTGGTGCTCAATGTGACCGACGGGGCCGCGCTGGACGCGCTGATTGACAGCATTGTCAAAGAGCACGGCGCGCTGCACATATTGGTGAATAACGCAGGCATCACGCGCGATATGCTCTCCATGCGCATGAAAGACGACGAGTGGGATGCCGTGATCGACACCAACCTCAAAGCCGTCTTTCGCGCCAGCCGCGCCGTCATGCGCACCATGATGAAGCAGCGCTATGGGCGCATTGTCAACATCACCAGCGTAGTGGGTGCCTCGGGCAATGCCGGACAGGCCAACTACGCCGCCGCCAAAGCCGGTGTCGCAGGCATGACGCGGGCGCTGGCGCGTGAGCTGGGCTCGCGCAACATTACTGTCAACTGCATTGCACCGGGTTTTATCGAGACCGATATGACCGCTGGCCTGCCTGAGGCGCAGCAAAAAGCGCTATTAGCGGCTATCCCGCTGGGACATTTGGGCAAACCCGCCGATATTGCCCATGCGGTGGCCTTTGTGGCCAGCCCAGAGGCCAGCTATATTACGGGACAAGAATTGCATGTGAACGGTGGCATGTACATGTAAATTTAGAAACCCGTCTCTAAACAGGTAAAATTCACGGGTAATCAACAACCCTCAGAGGGAAAATATGAGCGATATCGAAGCACGCGTTAAAAAAATCATTGCCGAGCAACTTGGCGTAGAAGAGTCCCAAGTGACCCCAGAAAAAGCCTTTGTGGCTGATCTGGGCGCTGACTCCCTGGACACCGTAGAACTGGTGATGGCCCTGGAAGACGAGTTCGGCATCGAGATTCCCGATGAAGACGCAGAAAAGATCACCACGGTGGCAGCTGCGATTGACTACGCCAACACCCACAAGAAGGCGTAAGGCGCACCTTCCAGAATAAAGGGCTAGAAGCTGATAGCAGCTTCGGCCCTTTTTTCTTATGGCGCTTGGAGAGCAGGTTTTTTAGCATAATTTTTGCAGTGCGTGGTGTGATGCGCAAGCCGCATCCGCGCTGCACACAGTGGATTTACACATGACCAAACGCAGAGTGGTAGTCACAGGCTTGGGTTGCATCAGCCCGGTAGGCAATACGGTGCAAACCGCTTGGAACAACTTGCTGGCGGGCCAGTCAGGTATTGGCAATATCACCAAGTTTGATGCGAGCACTTTCGCCTGCCAGTTTGCAGGCGAGGTGAAAGATTTCAAGGTAGAGGAATACCTCAATACCAAAGAAGCCCGCTCAATGGACACTTTTATCCACTACGGCATCGCGGCCGCAGTGCAGGCGGTGCAGGATGCGGGCTTGGCCACAGGCGAGGCTTTGAGCGACGAGCAAGCCGTACGCATCGGTTGCAATATTGGCTCGGGCATTGGCGGTTTGCCGCTGATCGAAGAAACCAAAATTGAGTTGGTGAACCGTGGCCCGCGCCGCATCACCCCATTTTTCATTCCCGCCAGCATCATCAACATGATCTCGGGCCATGTGTCGATCAAGTTTGGCTTTAAAGGGCCCAACATCGCCATCGTCACCGCCTGCACCACCGGGCTGCACGCCATTGGCACCAGCGCCCGGATGATTGAATATGGCGACGCCGACGTGATGGTGTGTGGTGGCGCAGAAGCCGCCATCTCGCCGCTGGGCATTGGTGGCTTTGCAGCGATGCGCGCCCTGAGCACCCGAAATGACGACCCGCAAACCGCCAGCCGTCCCTGGGACAAAGACCGCGAAGGCTTTGTGCTGGGCGAGGGCGCGGGTGTACTGGTGCTGGAAGAGTACGAGCACGCCAAAGCGCGTGGCGCGCGCATCTACTGCGAGCTGCCGGGTTTTGGCATGAGCGCCGATGCAGGTCATATGACCGCCCCCAATATGGACGGCCCGCGCCGTGCCATGCTGTCGGCTCTGACCAATGCTGGTTTGAACACCGATGAAGTGCAGTATTTGAACGCCCATGGCACCTCGACTCCGTTGGGTGACATCAACGAATGCAACGCCATCAAAGCCGCCCTGGGCGAGCATGCCAAAAAAGTCGTGGTCAACTCCACCAAGAGCATGACCGGGCACTTGCTGGGCGGAGCTGGCGGCATTGAGAGCGTGTTCACCGTGCTGGCCCTGCACCACCAAAAGAGCCCGCCCACCATCAATATCTTTAACCAAGACCCCGAATGCGATTTGGACTTTTGCGCCAACACCGCGCGCGATATGAAGATTGACGTGGCGGTGAAGAATAATTTTGGCTTTGGCGGCACCAACGGCACGCTGGTTTTTAAACGCGTTTAAACCACTTAGAGAGCCCCGTGAAAACACCACCTGCTGCCTCCACCCGCTTGGGAGTTTCGCGCTGGTATCAGAGCGTGGTAGGATTATTCGCTATTTTATTAATAGCTGCTAGCGCAATATTCTTCTTGGAAAATGGCCATTTTGATTTAAAAATGGCCTTAATCTGTGCGGTAGCGGCAGGCGCGGTAAGCTGGGGCTTGTACGACGCGTGGCGGCCGCGCCAAGGCGCTTTGCACTATGCGGCGCTCGAGTGGGTACTGGCGCAGGATGGCCAGGAGAGACAGGGAACTTTACACGTCGCGCTCGATCTACAGGCCTACCTGCTGGTGCATTTTACGCCTTCGGGTCACCCGCCAACATCTTCGCAACAGTTAAAAATCAAAGCCCAATGGTTGCATCTGGAAAATGGTTATGGACAAGACTGGCTGGCTCTGCGACGCGCTCTGTATGCTGCGCCAGCTGGCCCCTTGTCTGCTACGCCACCAGGTACCCAGCCGAAGGCATTTACTGCCAGCGCGGCAAGTGCAAGTGCTGTTAACCCCGCATGAGCCAACCCAACCAACCCGCCGCCAACGATGCCACTGCTGAGGTCGCCGCCCCAGCGGCGTTGATCGTCGACGCGGACTCCGCCTTGGTGGCTTTGGCGCAAGGGGGGGACGACCGGGCCTATGAAATGCTGGTTATCAAGTACCAGCGCCGCATCGAGCGCCTGGTGGGCAGGATGGTGCGGGATGTGGACATTGTGCAAGACATCGCGCAGGAAACCTTCATCCGCGCGTGGCGCGCGCTGCGCAACTTTCGCGGCGATGCCCAGTTTTACACCTGGCTGTACCGCATTGCGGTAAATACCGCCAAAAAGCAGCTGATGGACATGAAGCGTGACCCTGTCATTACCGAGGCTGCGCTGCGCGGGGCTGAAACCGACGAAGATGAAACTAATTTTGCCGATCACCCTCTAAACAACCGAGCCTCGGATGGCGATACACCTGAATCAGCCTATGCAGCCAAAGAAATTGCCCAAGCAGTCAATGCCGCCATGGAGGCACTGCCTGAGGAACTCCGCCAAGCCATCACACTCAGAGAGCTGGAAGGTTTAAGTTACGAAGAGATCAGTGAGATGATGAGTTGCCCCATCGGCACGGTGCGCTCCCGTATTTTCAGGGCGCGGGAGGCGATCTCGGCACGTATTAAGCCGATGCTGCAAAAGCAGACAACCAAGCGGTGGTAAACAGTGATGTGGATAAATAATCAGGCTGAAAAAAAGCGTGGTAAGCAGGGTGGTGGGAACAAGCCAGGCGCCATACAGGGCGTAATATATTGGATGCGATCATGAAGTACGCGAACGATCAGGAATCTTATCCAGAGCAGCTCTCGGCCTTGGCCGATGGCGAGCTGGACGGTGCGCAGGCGCAGGCTTTGGTAGGTGCAAGCAGGTCGGATCCTGAGCTGCTGCAAACCTGGGCCAGTTACCATGCCATTGGCGATGTGCTGCGCGCCCACGCCAGTGATGCGCATGGCGCTCTGGCGCGGCGCTCAGCTGCGATGCGCACTGCCAACCCGGCGCAGCCGACAGGCTCAGCGCAGTCCACCCCATCCTTGGTATCTGAACCTGGGGTGCAAACCATGAACCCTCAGGCCGCGGCTAACGATTCTGTCTGGCGCTGGAAGCTGGTAGCCGGTGTGGCCGCCTTGGCCGCAGTCGGCTCGGTGCTGTGGTCCTTGGTAGGCTTGCCGGGCAGCCCTACAGGCACGCAGCTAGCCCAGCGCAGCAGCCCAGCGCCTGCCGTAGTTGCCGTACCCGTACTAGCCCCACCCGTAGTGGCCGCTGATCAAGAGGTAGCCCCCATAATGATCCGCGACCCGCGCCTGGACGAGTTGTTGGCAGCGCACAAACAGTTTGGTGGTGCTTCTGCCCTACAGCAACCAGCAGGCTTTTTGCGTAATGCTACCTTCACACCCACAGGACGCTGATAATGCGGATGCTGCCCCTATTTTTCAAGCGATTTAGCGCTCTAGCGTCCTCAAATATTGCGGCAGCAGCTATTGTTTCAATAGCTCTGAGCGTGGCAGGTGTAGCAACCCATGCGAACGCCCAGTCGCCTGTGGGCATGCCCAATGAGCCCGTGCTCAGCATCAATGACTGGTTGCTGCGCATGCACGATGCGGCCATGAAGAAGCGCTCCTATATCGGCACCTTGGTGCAGTCGTCGCCGCAAACCATCAGCAGCGCGCGCATATGGCATACCTGTGATGGCGCGCAGCAAATGGAGCGCATCGAAACCCTCACCGGGGCGCCACGCTCCACCTTCCGGCACAACGACAAGCTGGTCACCTTCCTGCCAGAGGCTAAATTGGTACGGGTAGAAAAGCGTGAACAAATTGGCGGTTTTCCAGAAGTGCTGAAACCCGGCGTGGGCAGTATCCCCGAGTTTTATGGTGTCAAGGCCTTGGGCGCAGAGCGCATAGCCGGGCTGGATGCTGATGTCGTGCAGTTGGTGCCCAAAGACTCGCTGCGCTTTGGTTACCGGATCTGGACCGAGAAGAAATCCAGCCTGGTGCTCAAATTGCAAACTCTGGATGCAGGCGGTGCAGTACTAGAGCAAGCCGCATTCTCAGAGCTGCAACTCGATGCGCCGGTGAAGATGGAAAAATTGTTGCAAATGATGGCCGCTACCGAAGGCTATAAAGTCGATCAAGCTGCCATTGTCAAAACCACAGCAGTCGCAGAGGGTTGGCAGATGAAGTTGCCAGTACCAGGATTTAAATCACTCAGTTGTTACAAGCGCGGTGCCGCCAGTGGCCAGGCCAGCGCCAGCAACGCTGCCTTGCATGGCGAACCCACCTTTCAGTGGTTATTCTCGGACGGTTTGGCGACGGTGTCACTCTTTGTAGAAGATTTTGACAAAACTCGCCATACCCAGGAAGGCATGATAACCAGTGGTGCCACACATACCTTACTCAAGCGCATGAATGAATTTTGGCTTACCGCTGTCGGCGAAGTGCCGCCTCAAACGTTAAAGAATTTTGCGCTCAACTTAGAACGCAAACGGTGATCTGTTTAAATTTTGGTCTATAGTTTTATCTCGTGCTTCACAGGAAATTTATGAATCGTTTTGCTCCTTCGTCATTCGGTCTGTCCTATGTCTTTGCTGCGGTGCTGAGCGTGTGCGCTGTCACTAGTGTGCTGCCCACCCCGGTGCACGCGCAAAGCGCCGCCGTGCGTGGCTTGCCCGATTTTGCCGACTTGGCCGAGGCCGCCAGCCCCAGCGTGGTGAACATCCGCACATTAGAAAAATCCAAGCCCACAGCATCGAGTGGCGGTAGCGGCGGTGGCGGCACCGAGGAAGAAATGCAAGAGTTCTTCCGCCGCTTTTTTGGCGACCGTGTGCCCATGCCTAACACCCCCCGTCCCGGCCAGCCGCGTCCCGGCCAGCCCCGGCCGGACGCCGAAGACGGCACGCCGCGTGGCGTGGGCTCGGGCTTTATTCTCACCGCTGACGGCTTCATCATGACCAACGCCCACGTGGTCGAGGGAGCTGATGAAGTGCTGGTCACGCTCACCGACAAGCGGGAGTTCAAAGCCAAAATCGTCGGTGCCGACAAGCGCACCGACGTGGCCGTGGTCAAGATCGATGCCAACAACTTGCCCGCCCTCAAGATGGGCGATATGGGCAAGGTGCGCGTGGGTGAATGGGTGATCGCCATTGGCTCGCCCTTCGGCCTGGAAAACACCGTCACCGCAGGCATCGTGAGTGCCAAGCAGCGCGACACCGGCGACTATCTGCCCTTCATTCAAACCGACGTGGCCATCAACCCCGGCAACTCAGGCGGCCCGCTGCTCAATATGCGCGGCGAGGTGATTGGTATCAACAGCCAAATTTACTCCCGCTCAGGCGGCTTTCAGGGTATTTCATTTGCCATTCCCATCGACGAGGGCATCCGCGTGAGCGAGCAGTTGCGCGCCACCGGCCGTGTAACCCGCAGCCGTATTGGCGTGCAGATAGGCAACGTCACCAAAGAAATCGCCGAGTCCATTGGGTTGGGCAAGCCGCAAGGTGCTTTGGTCAGCAGCGTGGAACCTGGCGCACCCGCAGACAAAGCGGGTGTAGAAGCAGGCGACATCATCACCAAGTTTGACGGCAAAGCGATTGACAAGTCCAGCGACCTGCCGCGCCTGGTGGGCAGCATCAAGCCCGGCACCAAGAGCACCATCACGGTGTTCCGCCGGGGCGCAGCCAAAGACCTCGCCGTAACGGTAGTAGAGATCGAGCCAGAAAAGCCAAAGGTGGTAGCCGCCGCCAAACCCGCTGAGGCTCCCAAGCCCACAGGCGCAGGCCAGACCATCGGCCTGGCCGTGGCCGAGCTGACCGAGGCGCAAAAGAAAGAGTTCAAGGTGAAAGGTGGTGTGCGCGTGACCACCGCTGCAGACAACGCCGCCCGCGCAGGCCTGCGTGAGGGCGATGTAGTGCTGGCCGTGGCCAACACCGAGGTCAATAACCTGTCCGAGTTTGAAGCCGCCCTCAACCGCGCCGACAAAAGCAAGCCCATCAACGTGCTGTTCCGCCGTGGCGAGATGGCCCAGTTCGCGCTGATCCGCCCAGCTAAGTAAGCGCCGCGTTAAATCACCCGTTCAGCGCGTAGCTGGCTGAGGGCTTCCTGGCTGTAGCCGAGTTGTCCCAGCACTTCGTCGGTGTGCTCGCCCAGCAGCGGCGAGCGCGTTACGTCGGTCTGGCTGTCTGATAGCTTGATCGGATTACCCACCGTCACGTATTTCCCTCGGACGGGGTGGTCCACCTCTACCAAAGTGCCGGTGGCGTAGAGCGACCTGTCGGCGGCAATTTCTTTCATCGACAAAATCGGGCCGCAGGGGATGTCGTATTGATTCAAAATGTCCATCGCCTCAAATTTGGTCTTGCCCATCGTCCACTGTTCGATCACCTCAAAAATATGTTTGAGATGCAGTAGCCGTGCTTTGGGTGTGGCATAGGCCTCGTCGGTTTTCCATTGGGGTTTGTCAATCACATCGCAGATCGCACCCCACACAGGGGCTTGGGTAATGAAGTAAATGTAGGCATTGGGGTCGGTCTCCCAGCCTTTGCATTTCAAGATCCAGCCTGGCTGGCCACCACCGCTGGCATTGCCTGCGCGGGGCACGGCATCGCCAAACTCGCCGTCGGGATACTGCGGGTACTCTTGCATCACGCCTGTGCGCTCCAGGCGCTGCTGGTCACGCAGCTTGACGCGGCACAGGTTGAGCACGCCGTCTTGCATGGCCACCGACACCCGCTGGCCCTTGCCAGTGCTGTTGCGCTGGTACAAAGCAGCCACAATACCCAGCGCCAAATGCAGGCCCGAGCCGCTGTCGCCAATCTGCGCACCCGTCACCATGGGTGGACCATCGTCAAACCCGGTGGTAGACGCTGCGCCGCCGGCGCACTGCGCCACGTTTTCATACACTTTGCAGTCTTCGTAGTGGCCAGGGCCAAAGCCCTTGATGCTGGCCATCACCATGCGAGGGTTGAGCGCATGCACCCGCTCCCAGGTAAAGCCCATGCGGTCTAGCGCGCCGGGCGCAAAATTCTCCACCATCACGTCGCAGTTTTGGATCAGTTTTTCCACCACGGCTTTGCCCGCTGGCATTTTGGTGTTGACCGTGATCGAGCGCTTGTTATGGTTGAGCATGGTGAAGTACAGGCTGTCTGCCTCGGGCACATCGCGCAGTTGCGCGCGCGTGGCATCGCCTTCGCCGGCTTTCTCCAGCTTGATGACATCGGCTCCAAACCAAGCCAGCAACTGTGTGCAGGTAGGCCCCGATTGCACATGCGTGAAATCCAGAATACGAACGCCGTCTAGCGCTTTGCTCATAACCACAACTCCCAAAGATAAATTAAAAAATGAAAATAAGGCGCACCCGAGGATGCAAACAGGGCGCAAAAAGGACGCAAACAGGGCCGTCAAGCAGCGCGATTTTTAGCCAACCAAGTGTTCACCAGCCCTACGGTGTGGTCCACCGTGGCATGGCGCATCCCCATTTGTGCGGCCAGGGTTTGCACAATGATGTCTACCCGCTCAATATGCGTGGCACCTGCGGCCAGCGCGCGGGCCGCCGATGACGGTTTGGCCAGGCCGTCCGCTGCTGTAGCGTACTTGTCAAATGACACCAAGTCATCGCGCGATGCGCCTAGCTTTACGCACACGTCGGCCACCCAGTCGTACACGCCCTGGGACTCGGCGCTGTCACTCAGCACAGCCTCTTTGATAGGCCGCATGCCATCGGCCTGGATGCAGCGGTAGTTGCCCGTCATCAGCATGCTCCACTTGGCCAGCGGCACAAACAGCGAGTCAAACACCTTGAGCTTGACGGGCAACTCGACAGATTCGCCATGTGCATCGACGCGCACCGCTTCAATGTCAGCCTCCAGTTGTTGCAATAGGGCGGTGTGCGCGTCCGACTCAAAGCGCGCCACTTTAAAGTTGGTAGGCAAGGCCACTTGCAGCACATTGACGGGTTCGTCCACCGGCCTGAAAGCCTGCGGGTCGGGGCTGGACAGCGTCATCAGTGCGGGGTTAAAGCCCTGCCACACGCTAGGGTCGGCATAGGCGTTGCTACAGGCCGATACATCGAGCTGCGGGTTGTGCTGTTTCAGCCGCTCCAGGTAGGGCATGGGCGGCATGTTCATGATCGGCATGCACGGCAAGCCTGCTTGGGCAATGCGCGCCATCAGTTGGCGAATGCCGTCTTGCCGGTACTGCGGCTCTTGCATGGCCAAGACGACCAAATCAAATTTTGATAAATCGCCCACCTGTTGCGGCGTAGATGCGCTAAGCTGGCCAGGTAGTTGGCGCGAGTCAACCTCCAGCAGGCCGTTGTGCCCCAAGTCTTTGCGCCCCTTGATAGGCAAGCGCACGCGGATGCCCTGGGCATTCACCAGCTCTGCGGTTGCAGTGCGGCAGGTCATCGTGACCGAGTGCCCAGCGGCTAAAAACTTAACCGCCAGGAGGGAGCCGTAGGAGGCACCCAAAATGAGGATGTGGAAGGTTTGGGCAGGCATGGTAATCTGATGATATATTTTGAAATAATTATATAAGTTTTATATTATATTAACTAACCCTGCCAGCCGAAATAAATCCACCCACCCACCGAGGCTCGTTTTTTGTTACCCACCAACCACATCAACCGCCTGGCGCTGCATGCCGAGATCCATGCCCGGCCGCATGCGCGCATCCGCATTCCGGCCCTGGTCACCAACGTATCGGTGCTTAGCGAGGGGGTGACGGTAGAAGACGAGTTTGAGGTGCTGCGGCGACTGCCGGGCCAACAGAGCTTGGCGCTCGAAGACTTGGCGCAGAATTTTGTCCGCTTGAACATCGCCGACTACACCGTCAAGTGGGAGCGGCATGGTGAATTTACCCGCTACTCCATCACCCAGCCATTGCCCGATGCAGCAGGCTGGGGCGCAGACGATCCGCAGCTCAGTGCATTACTCGCGCTACCTGTAGGCTGGTTGGGCAGCCTGCCGGGCTCAACGATTTCTGCCACGCAGCTGGCTTTGATCAAAGTCAAGCCCGTAAACGATGCCGATGCGTTGGCAGGCGCCAGGCAGTGGCTGGGCGCTGAAGATATCGTGGCGGCACGCATAGGTGCTGGGTATGCCACGGCGTTCACAGACTTTCGGTTGCGCGACGATGGCTTTTGCCGCTATGTCGCCATCGCAGAGTCGCTGACCGAAACGCGGGCAGGGCGGGTGTCCACCCGTTTGCTGGAGCTGGAAATCTACCGCATGATGGCTCTGCTGGGTTGGCCCATCGCCAGAGCGCTCGGGCCGCTGTTGAAGGAGGCTGAAGTGCAACTGGCCGACATCACCCACGCCATGGAAAACGTGCAGCGCTCTGACAGCGAGCTGCTGCACCAGCTGATCGCGCTGGCCGGGCGGGTAGAGGGTGCTACGGCGGCGCACAGCTTCAGGTTTGCTGCCACCACCGCGTACCAAAACCTGGTGCGCACGCGCATTGACGAGCTGCGCGAGGTGCGCCTGCCCGGCGTGCTGACTTTCAGTGAGTTCTTAAACCGCCGCTTTTTGCCCGCTATGGCCACCGTAGAGGCTACCCATAAGCGCCTGAGCAATTTGTCCGAGCGCATCGAGCGCTCCAGCGCCCTCATACGCACCCGTGCCGACATCGTGCGCGAAGAGCAAAACCAAAAGCTGCTGGAAAAACTCAACGACGGCCAGCGCCTGCAACTGCGCATGCAGCAAACCGTGGAAGGCCTTTCCATAGCTGCCATCTCGTATTACGCACTAAGCCTGTTGGTGTACGCGTTCAAGGCGGCCAAGGCCAGCGGCATTGAGATCAATACCGACATCGCAACGGGCTTGTCCATCCCCCTGGTGATCGCCGTAGTGGCGTACTTTACGGCCAAGGTGCGCCGCAAGTTGCATCAAAAATAAACCTTGCTAGCAAAAAGATAACTCTAGTTGCTATTTATTTAATAGCTGCTTACGCTTTTATTTATTGGGTTGCAGCCAAATTGGATGCTAAAAACGGGGCCTTCAAGGCTTGACCATCGGCCAACCACGCGCCGCCCATTGGCTCATGCCGCCATGCACATAGCTGGCATTCGTAAAGCCTGCAGCGTGCAACTGCTCCACTATTTTGGAGGAGCGGCTTTGCGTGTTGCAGATGATCAGCAGAGGCTGCGTGCCGGGCTTGGGCAGCTCCTCCAGGCGCTTGCCCAGTTGCCCCATGGGGATCAGGCGTGCGCCTTTGGCTACGCCGGTGGCGTGCTCGCTGGGTTCGCGGATGTCGATTACTACCGCTGAAGACGCATCTAGCGCCGCGCGGGCCTCTTCCAAAGTTACCGAGGGTGCGGCGGCGTTGGCGGTGCAGCCCACAAGTAGCAGGCTGGCACAGGTTAATATCGACAGGAAGAAACGGGTTTTCATACGGCAAACGCTGTGGTGTTGAATGGAACTTAGACAGTGGCATCCGCCTCCAATAAGTTCATAAGCAAAAGGTGATATTAAGTGATTCTACGTCGAACAGCTTGTCTGCTGGCTTTAGGCACGGCCGTGGCCGCCCTCAACCCGTGGCGCAGCGCGCAGGCCGCGCCCCATAGCCTGCCCATTGCCAAAGCGCTGGACGACGACGTGGCGCGCGCGGTGCAGCAGAAAAAGCCCTTGATCGTGATGGTCAGCCTGGAAGGCTGCCCTTTTTGCAAACTGGTACGAGAGAGTTATCTGCCCTCGGTGCAGCGCGAACAAAACATTGCGGTGGTGCAGCTAGACATGCGCAAAACCACCCCGGTTAAAGACGCGCTGGGGCGGCAGACCACCCATGGGCAGTTGATCAAAGACTGGGGTGTCAAGGTGGCACCTACGCTGCTATTTTTAGGCGCTGACGGGGTGGAGATTGCGCCCCGCCTGGTAGGGGCCGCCGTGCCCGATTTTTACGATGCGTATTTGCAAGAGCGTATCGACAAGGCTTTACAGTCATTTAAATAACAAAAAGCCCCGGCCAAGCTTGTGGCTCAGACGGGGCTTGATGAAAACACTTGCGCGGTTTACTTTACTTGATCGAGGTATTTGGTCAGGCGGTCTTTGTTCATGGCCAAAGATTTGCTGTAGGTGGCGGCTTCTTTCTTGGCCTCGTCCAGGTTAGTGGCCTTGCCCACCTGGATCACGCCCACCATGGCCATCGGCTTATGCGGGTCGCACTGGTACATGTAGATGCCTTCTTCGTCCAGCTTGACGGCAATTTCTTCATCCTGCTTGCCCTTCCAGCCTTTAGCGCCCTTTGGAGCGAAGAAGGAGCTGCTGTTGTGGGCTGCATCGGTCTTGATAAATTTGACGGTGTCGCCCTTGGCGGCGTGCAGCACGGCGGGTTCAAACACCATAATGCCGTCTTTGCCTGTGTTGAGCATCTTCACCTGGTGTTCAGCGGCAAATGCGCCTGCTGCCAAAAGGGTGCCGAGGGCTAAAGTAACGAGTTTCTTCATGTCTAGTACCTGTGTAATCAATGGATGGATGTGGTCCGCGCTGCAAACCACCATGTGAACATGCATGATAGCAAGTGTTCTCTTATATAACGTAAAAATTATATTGATGGGATTAAGTAAAAACCCTAGATTTCAAATTATTCGCGCTCAACCTCTAAAAACGTCGCATGGGCTGCTTGGGGCAACAACACTGGGGCATGCTTGAGGTGGGCGAAGGGCAGGATGTTGAAGCTTTTGACGGCGGCATTCATGTCGCCGTCGCCATCCACTGCTTTTTTCATGTGCGCGCGCAGTGCCAGCAGCAAGTCGCGGGTGTGGGCCTGGGCCGTGGCCAGGTTGGTCACGCTGCCGTGGCCAGGCACGATCACCGCTGGCTTGAGTGCATCAATCTCTGCAAACGAGGCCAGCCAGGTTTTGCTGCGGCTCACCGGGGGCATGCTCAGGGCGCGGTCTAGGTACACCACGTCGCCCGAAAACAGCACCTTTTTTTGCGGCAACCAGACCATCGTGTCGCCCGGGGTGTGGCCACCGCCGCGATGCTTCAGCTCGATGATCACACCGCCCAGTTCCAGGCGGCTGTCGTTGCCTTTGAT
>JAYVGI010000115.1:0-1928 GCA_043772355.1 Polaromonas sp. | reverse complement strand
AAAACCTGCCCCACAGACCATCCACCAAGCGTCCACCGCCCCTCTTCGGCAAAACAGCCACTCCCCATTCCATAGCGGAGACCCTATGTTTCTTGCTGGCTACTGCCCTATAAGATCAAAAATTAGCGCTCAAACAGGTAATTTTTCAGTGTGCAGTCGATACTCAGGCTCCCAAGGCTTCCCGAGCGCTCCACAACGGCTATTTTGCGCTATTTTTGGTATCTATCAGCTGTTAGCCATGGAAAAATATAACTAAGCCGCTACGCAATGCATAGCGGGCAGGTTCTCGCTGGGATCTGGTGCTCGTGGTTCTGGCGGCTACAACGCCGTTCAGGGCCACTGAGGCTGTAAACCGATCAAAGTTATCAATTATGGGGCTTATCCTGTGTACCCCACTGGTCTGCATAGACGGAGTGCTACGGTAAAGAGAGTGAGCACATAGGCGCAGCGCAAACCAGAGTAGCGCCTGATGAGGTGGGTGCTGGGAGACGCCCTCACCCCAACCCTCTCCCGCCATGCGGGAGAGGGAGCCGGAAATGTGCTGCGGCCAATGCGCTCTACAGACTCCAATGCACTACCAAGTTCTCCCCAGTCACACGGCTGGCGCGTAATGCAAGCAAACCAGTCACACGGCTGGCGCGTCATGCAAGCGAACCAGTCACAAAGCTGGCGCGCAATAGCAAGTGACCCAATCAGCAAGCGGTGATGGAGCGTGTTTGCGATGAAAAATCTGGAGAAAGGCGCGGGGACAACCTCAAAATTACTACTCAAGCAGTCGCGTGTTTTCGTAAGATTTTTGCAGCGTAAATTCCTCCATCGCCGCAACGTGACCAAGACAGGAAAGACATCTTGAGAACCCAGCGAAGAAACCTGACCGAGCCAGGACAGACATCTTGAAAAGCCCAAGAAGAAACGTAACCCACTAGCAGCAGACCTCTTCACGCCACGCCACGCCAGGCCAGAGAAGCAACACGACACTGCTTAAGCGAACCGTATGGGCCACCACCCTCACCTCAGACCGCCTGATCCGGTCTGACCCGATTGGCAAACGCCGCTGACACCGAGCAGCTACACCGCCGTGCACTGCCTCACTTCACCAGGGCCAGCGCCGCCTTGAAATGGGGGTGCTCGCAGCTGCGCAGCCACTCGAAGACGACCATCTCAGTAGTCACCAGCTCGGCGCCTGCACCGGCCAGGCGGTCAAAGGCGGCGTCGCGGTTGCGCTCGGTGCGGGAGCTGCAGGCATCCGTCACTACCCATACTTCAAACTCGTCTTCCAGCAAGTCCAGAGCGGTTTGCATCAGGCACACATGGGCTTCGCAACCGGCGATGACTACAGCGTTGCGTTGCACTACTTGCGGCAGGGCTTTTTGCAGGTGCTTGGGCAGGCTGCGGGCGTTGCCTTTGGAGGCTTGGGGCAGGTTGGTCTCAGGCCGCAGCCACTCGCCCAGGCCCTCTTCTACGGCGCTGAAATGCATTTTGGCCAAGGTCTCTTTGCACAGGGCGCGGATCTCGGGCAGATTGGGGCCCAGGCCGGTGGGGTTCTCCTCGGTGCCCCAGGTGGGCACGCCCAGCAGGCGGGCGGCCTGGCCCAGGCGCACACCGTTGGCCGCGGCCTGCGCGCCTTCAAAAATGTTGGGCATGAGGCGGGTTTGGTAGTCGACCAAAACGAGTTGGGACTGGGATACATCGAGCAGCATGGGAGGGGCAATCTAAAGTGGGGCTAGGCAGGTGTCGCCGGGGTGAAAGCCGAGGCGGGTTTTGTCAGCCCAGTGTCGTGGGAAGGGGTAGGATGGTGCTTGATTTTACCCACTGGAGCACTCTATGAACGCCCGCACCCCCACAGCCACATCCATCACCACTCTCCCAGCCGCCCTCATGTCGGGCACCGACTACCGCGAGTCCCTGCGCCGCTACAAACCCACCGT
>JAYVGI010000114.1:0-5475 GCA_043772355.1 Polaromonas sp. | reverse complement strand
AGCTGTAAACCGACCCATTATGGGACTTATCCTGTGTACCCCACTGGCCTGCATAGACGGAGTGCTACTATTTAATGAGTAGGTGTATTTCCGGGTGGTTTTCCAAGCGACCCACTCGCAGGCGCGCGCTGCCAGGTCTGTGCGGGTGAGGCTGGGCGTGGTGAGGCTGGGCGTGGTGAGGGTCTCTTGCGCCGCAGACTGCGCCAAAGGGGTCAGAGCAAAATTTCGTCAGGGCGTTGC
Source organism: Polaromonas sp. (assembly GCA_043772355.1). GTDB lineage: Bacteria > Pseudomonadota > Gammaproteobacteria > Burkholderiales > Burkholderiaceae_C > JAAFIP01. The sequence continues at coordinate 5,235 of JAYVGI010000114.1, read as the reverse complement.
GCGCTCCGAACCGAGGGGTTTCCTGAATTTCGATCTGACCCCATTTGCTTTCCCGTTGGCTATATCCCTCGCCCCAGCCGGATCAGCTCGCTATCCACTAAAAATCACATAGACCCTTTTTTTATTTGCTCTTCGCCTCGATCAGCGCCCTCAGTTGCGGTATCGCGCGCTGCATGGCCAGCTTGCCAGCGTCCATCGAGCGGCGCTTGGCGGTAAAGTCGCCACCCTTCACACCTGCCAGCTCAGGCCGCACCACCAGCTCGGCCTCTTTCAGCTCAAAACTGTTAATGCTCTTGCCCATGATGGCAAAGGTTTGCAAGAGGATCGCCAGTTGGCTGTCAGACGCATTGCCCTCGGGCGCAGACGATATGTCTACCGCGATCACCAGCTCAGCGCCCATCTGGCGCGCGTAGCGCACTGGCACGGGTGACACCAAGCCGCCGTCTACATATTCCGCCGCGCCAATCTTTACCGGGTTAAACACCGAGGGCACGGCGCTGGACGCACGCACCGCCATGCCGGTATCGCCCCGCTGGAACAGGGTGCCCAGGCCCGTGCGCAGGTCAGTGGCCACAATGCCCAGCGGTACCAGCATGCTCTCGATGGGCTTGTTGTTCACCTGCACATTGATGTAGCGGGCCAACGCGTCACCCCGCAGCATACCCCGGCCAAAAAACGGCAGCGTCCAGTCGGTGATCTCAGACTCCTCCATCGCCAGCGCCACCTGCTGGAGCTGCGCCGCCGTTTTACCGGTAGCGTAGATGGCCGCCACCAAGCTGCCCGCTGAGGTGCCCACCACCAGGTCGGGCTTGATACCGGCCTCTTCCAGCGCGGCAATCACCCCGACGTGCGCAAACCCTCTTGCTGCGCCACCGCCCAGGGCCAGGCCGATTTTGGGTGGCCGCTTGGGGATGACGACGACGGGAGGAGGCGTTGGCATCACAGTGACGGTTGGCGTGCCAGTAGGTGTGCTGGGAACCGTTACCGGCGCTGTGGTAGTGCAGGCAGTGAGAAGCGCGGCCAGACCCAGAGTGACGAGGACCGCTGTGCGTTGGAGAAGATGGGGATACAAAAGCATGCCGCATTATCCGGCTGAAATAACCGTGGACAGGGAGATTTCGCCTTAGGTGACGCTGCATTCGAGTGCTTGTACACCCAGGTGCTTGTTTGCCCTTCCAAGTGGCTTGTTCGCCCAGGTGCGCGGTTTGGACGGCTATGCGGCCAATACTGTTCGCTTAAGCTGTGCCGTGTTGCTTATTCCATTTCTACATCATTAATGTCTAGGCGCGGAGCCGCAGGCAGTGCTGTAGCACGGCAAGGCGACGCAACAACGACAGCAATGATTTAGAAATGGAATTATCTGGCCCGGCTTGAAGATGTTTGTCCTGGCTGGGTCACGTTGCTTCTTGGGCTTTCCAAGATGTTTGTTCTGGCTTGGTCACGTTGCGGCGATGGAGGAATTTGCGCTGCAAAAATCCTGCGAAAACACGCGACCATTTGAGTAGTCATCTGGAGGTGGTCCCCGCGCCTTTCTCCAGATTTTTCATCGCAAACACGCTCCATCACCGCTTGCGGGCTGGGTCGCTTGCTATTGCGCGCCAGCTTTATGACTGGTCGCTTGCATTACGCGCCAGCCGTGTGACTGGGGAGAACTTGGTAGTGCATTGGCGTCTGGGAGCGCGCTGGCCGGAGCACATTTCCGGCTCCCTCTCCCGCATTGCGGGAGAGGGCTGGGGTGAGGGTGTCCCCCAGTAGCCAACTCATCAGGCGCTACTCTGGTTTGCACTGAGCCTATGCGCTCACTCTCTTTACCGTAGCACTCCGTCTATACAGACCAGTGGGGTACACGGGATAAGCCTCATAATTGATAACTTTGATCGGTTTACAGCTTCTGCGGCACTCCACGGGGTTTTAGCCGCCAGCACCACAACCACCAGCGCCCCACGAGAACCTTCCCGCTATGTATTGCGTAGCTGCCAAGGTATATTTCTCGGAGGCTAACAGCCAATAGATACTAAAAACAGCTCAAAAAATCCGTTTTCATGCACTCGAAAAGCCCTGGGAGCCTGCACATCGGCTGGAAACTGAAAATTCACCTGTTTGAGCGCTGTTTTTAGATCTTTTCGGGCAGTAGCCAGCAAGAAAAATAGGCAATCCGCTATGGAATAAGGAGTTTCTGTTTTGCCGAAGAGGGTCGGTGGACGGCCTGTGAGGCAGATTTTCTGCACATAGCGGCTCTGTAGCCTGAAAACTCTCGTAGTCACCTGTTTTTACGCGCCACCCTATGTACCCCACTGGCCTGCTTAGACGGAGTGCTACGGCAAAGAGAGTAAACAGGTTGCCGCAGTGCACACCAGAGTAGCGCCTGAAGAGTTGGTACTGGGGGACACCCTCACCCCAGCCCTCTCCCGCAATGCGGGAGAGGGAGTCGGAAATGTGCTCCGGCCAGCGCGCTCCCAGACTCCAGCGAGCAACCAAGTTCGACCCAGTCACACGGCTGGCGCGTAATGCAAGCGAACCAGTCACGAAGCTGGCGCGCAATAGCAAGCGACCCAGCCAGCAGGCGGTGATGGAGCGTGTTTGCGATAAAAAATCTGGAGAAAGGCGCGGGCACCACCTCCAGATGACTACTCAAATGGGCGCGTGTTTTCGCAGGATTTTTGCAGCGCAAATTCCTCCATCGCCGCAACGTGACCCAGGTGGAAAGGCATCTTCACAACGAAAAGCAAAACGACCCAGGTGGAAAGGCATCTTCACAACGAAAAGCAATGCGACCCAGGTGGAAAGGCATCTTCACAACGAAAAGCAAAACGACACGGCTTAGGCGAACAGTATTGGCCGCCTAGCAAAGTGCGCCGCCGACCTGGTCCAGTACAAAAGCAAAATGCGCATAGTGCAACCTACGCTCTATCTGTTTGCGCGATAATCATAGACGACTTGACGTTAACGTAAACGTCAATCTCCCTATCTCCCTCTTCAATCAATTTCTGGAGTTTTCTCATGGACATCAACGGCAAAGTATTTATCGTCACCGGCGGCGCATCCGGCTTGGGTGAGGGCACGGCGCGCATGCTGGCGGCCAAGGGTGGCATCGTGGTGATTGCCGACATGCAGGCCGACAAAGGCGAAGCGGTGGCCAAGGAGATTGGCGGCGCTTTTGTCAAATGCGACGTGACCAGTGAGCAGGATGGCCAAGCCGTGGTGGCAAAGGCTGTGAGCATGGGCAAGCTGATGGGCTTGGTCAACTGCGCAGGCATTGCCAGCGCCGAAAAAACCGTGGGCAAAAACGGTCCGCACAACTTTGATGCATTCAAAAAGACGGTGACCATCAACCTGATTGGCAGCTTCAACATGATCCGCTTGGCTTCTGACGCGATGTGCAAGAACGAGCCAGAGGCCACCATGGAGCGCGGCTGCATGATCAGCACCGCATCGGTCGCCGCGTATGACGGCCAGATCGGCCAGGCCGCCTACAGCGCCTCCAAGGGCGGCATCGTGGGCATGACCTTGCCGATTGCCCGCGACCTGTCGCGCAACGGCATCCGCAACATGACGATTGCCCCCGGCATCATGGGCACACCGATGATGTTTGGCATGCCCAAAGAGGTGCAAGATGCGCTGGCCGCCGCCGTACCCTTCCCTAGCCGTTTGGGTACGCCGCAAGACTACGCAAAATTAGCCGTGCATATTTTTGAGAACGACTTGCTCAATGGCGAGACGATTCGCCTGGACGGAGCCATTCGTCTGGCACCGAAGTGAGGCCTGTGCTTATTGGGTAAAACGCCAAAGGGTTTTTCACGCTGCGACCAAAGGGTTTTCTAAACTACCGTCAAAGGGTTTTTCCTAGTCAAACAATGGCGCAGTGAGCCTGTGTAAATGCCAAGCCTGCGCTACGATGGCAGGCTTGGTATGTTTTATGCATGACCCGCATGTATGAACCCACCTCTATTTGACCTTTTAGGAGAACCCCATGTTAAAGAACATTAAACAACTCGGCCTGCTGTCTATAGCCGCAGCAGCGCTCGCCGTGACCGCCCTACCCGCCCACGCTGGCAAAACCCTGGACGCTATCAAAGCCCGTGGCCAAGTGGTGTGTGGTGTCAACACCGGTTTGGCTGGCTTTTCGTCGGCTGACAGCAACGGTGCCTGGTCAGGTATGGACGTGGATATGTGCAAGGCCTTGGCTGCCGCTGTGTTGGGCGATGCCAGCAAGGTCAAATGGGTGCCGCTGGTAGCCCAGCAGCGCTTTTCTGCTTTGCAGTCTGGCGAAGTGGACATCTTGTCACGCAACACCACCTTTACCCTGTCGCGCGATGCCTCCCTGGGCTTGCACATGACAGCGGTGACCTACTACGACGGCCAGGGCTTTATGGTGCCAGTCAGCGGCAAAGTAAAAAGCGCCAAGCAACTCAAAGGTGCCACGGTGTGCGTACAGTCTGGCACCACCACCGAGAAGAACCTTACCGACTACAGCAAGGCAAACAACCTAGCCATGAAGCCCGTGGTGTTTGAAAAGCTCGAAGCCGTCAACGCCGCTTACTTCTCTGGCCGCTGCCAGGCCTACACCACCGATGCATCGGGCCTGGCCTCTATCCGCAACAAAGAAGCCAAAGACCCGAAAGAGCATTTGATCTTGCCTGAGCTGATCTCCAAAGAGCCTCTGGGCCCCATGGTGCGCCGGGGTGATGACGAATGGTTTGCCATCAGCAAATGGATCGTGCATGGTTTGGTAGAAGCCGAAGAATATGGCGTGACCAAGGCCAACGTAGAAGCCATGGCCAAAGACAGCAAGGACCCTGTCATTGGCCGCTTGACCGGCAGCACCGAAGACATCGGCAAGCACCTGGGTTTGGACAAAGACTGGCTGGTGCGCGCCCTCAAGGCCGTGGGCAACTACGGCGAGATTTTTGAGCGCAACGTCGGCCCCAAAACCGCCCTGGCCCTGCCCCGTGGCAGCAACAACCTGTGGAACAATGAAGGCCTGATGTACGCCCCTCCTCTGCGCTAATTACCTGCGTCCATCGTCCAGCGCGCTGATTGGTTTTAATTCTCACGCCAACGGGTTCATCCGCGTAGCAATGCGCGGGTGAATCCGTTTTTTATTTTGAGGACCGCACTTGTATGCCCGACACTCCCAGCCCCCACGCCATGATCCCGGCGCGCAGTGCGCCACCGCCCAAGCGCAGCGCGTTTTCATGGCGCAGCAACCAAGCGCGCGGTGTGGTTTACCAGGTA
>JAYVGI010000113.1:0-3865 GCA_043772355.1 Polaromonas sp. | reverse complement strand
CATGGGGGACAGCCGCGCAGCCGTCCAAGCCAAGCGCCTGGGCGTACAAACGCCAAAGCCCCCAGATCGACAAGCCAGCCTCCCCTCAACCCACGGTATGTTACATAGCGCCGTTTTTTTGAAGCCGCACGACACCTACCGGCCAAGACCCCTTGCTGGGTGGTTGCCCTTGCCGTAAATAGGGTTCTCTCACCAAGAGGTGGTAAATATACGGGTTTTCCCTTATATTGCAGCCATGGTTGATTCAAAAGCACTTATCCAGGCCACGCTAGGAGCGGGGATGGGATTTTTTAACGCGCCGCCCAGTTACACAGGAATGCCGAGCAACGCCGACTCACGGGCCAAGCCGCTCTTGGTACCCATCCGTTCGCTAAGCCCGCGCCACCGCGAGCGCATCGCCCAGCATTTGCTCTCACTGAGCCCGCAGGATCGATACTTGCGCTTTGGCTACGCCGCGCAAGAGGCGCAAATACGCGCTTACGTCGAGAAATTAGATTTTGAGCGCGATGATATTTACGGCGTGTACAACCGCTCCTTGGTGCTCATTGCCGTGGCGCACTTGGCCTTTGCCGCTGAGCCGCAGTGCGAAAACTGCGCAGAGTTTGGCGTATCGGTGCTAAGCGAGGCGCGGGGTAACGGCTACGGCACACAGCTGTTTGACCGCGCCATCACCCACGCCCGCAACAAAGGGGTCGATTTGATGTTTATCCACGCCCTGAGCGAGAACGTGCCGATGCTCAAAATAGCCCGTAACGCAGGGGCCCTGGTGGAGCGCGATGGCAGCGAGACCGAGGCTTACCTCAGGCTGCCACCGGCCGACCTGGAAAGCCGCATGACCGAGGCGGTAGAAGACCGGCTGGCCGAGCTGGATTTTCAGCTCAAGTTGCAAGCCAAGCGGTTTTGGGAGTTCTTGTCGCAGGTGCAGGAGATTCGGCGCGGCGTGCGCGATGGGCGGCACAAATCAGCCGAGTAGTTGACCAAGTATGCGTCGCCAAACCAGTAGCCAATTCAGCGGCCGAATAAGGCTTGCTCGGGTATAGAGCAAAATACCTAGACCGCGCCAGCAGCCCGGTAGGCCAAGTCACACAAATAGGCTATCCTAGAGGGCTGTTTAACTACCGCACACCATCGCCGTGTCAGACCCCCACCCTAGCGGGCCAGCGCCTTTGCTGCCCGCCAAAGCCTTTGTCGGCGGTACCAGCCTACCCAAGCCGCCGCCCAAGTACCAAGATAAACGCGGTTTTTTACAAAAGCTGGCCGAGTTCATCCACCCCGGCCCCGACAGCACGGCCGAGCTGATCGAAACCCTGGCCGAGGCCGAGGACAACCAGATCATCAACGCCGAGAGCCGCGCCATGCTGGAAGGCGTGATCCGCATGGCCGACATGACGGCAGGCGACGTGATGGTGGCCGCGCCGCGCATGGACACCATCAACATCGACGCGCCGTTTGACGCGATGATCCACACCATCATCGACACCGCACACTCGCGCTTTCCGGTATACGAGACCGACCGCGAGAACATCATTGGCATCTTGATGGCCAAAGACCTGCTCAAGCTGCAACGCGCCCCCGAGCTGAACCTGCGCGCCTTGCTGCGCCCGGCCGTGTTTGTGCCAGAGAGCAAGGGCCTGAACGACCTGCTGCGTGAGTTCAGAGGCAACCGCAACCACCTGGCCATCGTCATTGACGAGTTTGGCCGCACGGCGGGGCTGATCACCATTGAAGACGTTTTAGAGCAAATCGTCGGTGAGATTGAAGACGAGTTTGACGATGCGGGCGAAGACAATGGCGACATCTACGCCCTGGCCGACAAAACCTACCGCGTCAGCGGCGATACGGCCATAGAGCGGGTGGACGAAGCCTTTGGTGTCAAGCTCAAGGCACATGACAATGAGGCCTTTGACACCGTAGGCGGCCTGATCGCGCACGAGATGGGCCATGTACCCAAGCGCGGCGAGCAATGCGTGCTGGCCAGCCTGAACTTCACGGTGCTGCACACCAAAGGCGGTGCAGTGAAATGGTTCAAGGTGTCCCCCGCGGAGTTGTCCGCTTGAAGCTGCTGTGGCTTGCACTGCTGGCCACCGTCGCGGGCTATGCCCACGCCTGCGCCATCGCCTCGCCTTGGGACGGGCAGCCGGTGTGGTGGCTGCAAATAGGGGCGCTGTCGTTGCTGGTGGCCACGCTGCACAGCGCAGCGGGCGTTAAAAGTGCCGCTTTTTTAGGCTGGCTGTTTGCGACTGCGTGGCTGTCGGGCAGCGTCTGGTGGCTGTACACCTCCATGCATGTGTTTGGCGGTCTGGCATCCGAGCTGGCGATCATGGCCGTGCTGGCGCTGTGTGGCGCGTTGGGGTTGTTTTACGCGCTTGCAAGTGCCTTTTTTAAGCACTTTGGGCTGTTAGCCATGAGGAATGTTGCGGGAGCAGCTATTATTTTTGCAGCGTGCTGGTTGTTTGCCGAGCTGGCGCGGGACAGCTGGTTTACCGGTTTTCCATGGGCTGCCGGTGGCTACGCCCATGTAGACGGCCCGCTGGCCCTGTGGGCCGACACGGTAGGTGTTTACGGCATTGGGTTTTTAGCGGCCCTTGTATCCGCGCTGCTGGGGGCGGTGTTGGCAGGGGCTTTCCCGCGTCGCTGGGCTTGGCCGGGTTTTATTTATGGCAGCGCAGTGAGCGCCTGCATGGTGGCGCTGGCTGGGGGGCTGGTGTATGTTCACCAACAATACGGCGGCACTGTGGACGGCCAAACAACGTCAGTGGCGCTGCTGCAAGGCAACATCCCGCAGGGCGAAAAGTTTGACAACTCCAAAGGCATTCCGCTTGCGCTGGACTGGTATGCCCAGCAGTTGGCGCTGAGCACCGCCACCATGGTCATAGCGCCCGAAACCGCCATTCCCGTGCTGCCGCAGCAGTTGCCTGAAGCGTATTTGCAAAACCTCAACAACCGATTCAAATCCGGCCGCCAAGCCGCGCTCATTGGCGTGCCCCTGGGCGGCTATGCCGACGGCTACACCAACTCCGCCATGGGCCTGAAACCCGGACAAGTCGAGCCCTACCGCTACGACAAACACCACTTGGTGCCGTTCGGCGAATTTATCCCGCCCGCCTTCAAATGGTTCACCCAGATGATGAACATCCCGCTGGGTGATTTCAATCGCGGCGCGGTGGGCCAGCCAAGTTTTGCCCACGCTGGCCAGCGCTGGGCCCCCAATATTTGCTACGAAGACCTGTTTGGCAGCGAGCTGGCGGCCCGTTTCAAAGACCCGGCCAGCGCGCCCACCGTGCTGGTCAATATGAGCAATATCGGCTGGTTTGGCAACAGCATCGCCATCGACCAGCACCTGCACATCAGCCGCATGCGCGCCATGGAGCTGGGCCGCCCGATGGTGCGCGCCACCAACACTGGCCCCACAGTCATCATCGACCACCAAGGGCAGGTCACCCACAGCCTTGCCCGCTACACCCGTGGCGTGCTGGTAGGGCAGGTGCAGGGGCGCAGCGGCATCACGCCCTATGCGGCCTGGGCCGCGCGCTTTGGGCTGTGGCCGCTGTGGCTGTTTGCCATTGGGATTTTGCTGGTGGCGTTTGGCATGAAAAGGGCGCGCCGGGTAGTGGTGTCACCGGCGAGCTAGGCTGATATGCATCAGCAGGTGTTGGGCCGCGCCGAAATGCCGTCGGCCCTCATTTGGATGGCTCACGACAAATTGCCGATACTGGTCGGTTTTTACGGGGTTTGGTGGCTTATTCCATTTCTACATCATTAATGTCTAGCAGCCTGTCGGACTCAAGGTTTCAAAACCAGCCCACCTCAAAACTGCTTAAAAAATAGGCAATTCGATCTCGTTTTTGTCGATTTCCAAGGTTTT
>JAYVGI010000112.1:0-8335 GCA_043772355.1 Polaromonas sp. | reverse complement strand
TGGTCTTCGGTGAGGCCAACCCAGGCCACTTCAGGGTCGGTGTAGGCCACCGAGGGGATGACGCGGGCGTTGAAAGCGGCTGCAGCCAGCTCCTTGTTGCCTTGTAGTTCACCTGCAATCACTTCAGCGGCCACATGACCCTCGTGCACGGCCTTGTGCGCCAGCATAGGCTGGCCGACGATGTCGCCGATGGCAAAGATGTGGGACACGTTGGTGCGCATCTGGATGTCGACGTTGATGAAGCCGCGGTCGGTGACGGCGACGCCTGCTTTGTCGGCGGCGGTTTTTTTGCCGTTGGGGGTGCGGCCTACGGCTTGCAAGACCAGGTCGTAGGTTTGGGGGGCGGGGGCGGTGCCACCCTCTTGTGCGGGTGCGAAGGTGACCTCTATGCCTGCAGGTGTGGCTTTCGCCCCCACGGTTTTGGTATTGAGCATGATGTTGTCAAAGCGCGGGGCGTTTATCTTTTGCCAGATTTTGACCAGGTCGCGGTCTGCGCCTTGCATCAGGCCGTCTAACATTTCCACCACGTCCAGGCGCGAGCCCAGGGTGCTGTAGACGGTGCCCATCTCCAGGCCGATGATGCCGCCGCCGAGGATGAGCATGCGCTTGGGCACTTCTTTGAGTTCTAGTGCGCCGGTGCTGTCTACCACTCTTGGGTCTTCGGGCATGAAGGGCAGGCGCACGGCTTGGCTGCCTGCGGCGATGATGCAGTTTTTAAACTGGATGACTTTTTTGCTGCCGGTCTTTTCTTGTGCGGTGCCGTTGGTTTCTTCTACCTCAACGTGGTTTGCGCTGACGAATGCGCCATAGCCGCGCACTGTCGTTACCTTGCGCATTTTGGCCATGGCGGCCAGGCCGCCAGTGAGCTTGCCGATGACTTTTTCTTTGTGGCCGCGCAGTTTGTCGATGTTGAGCTTAGGTGCGCCGTAGTCTACGCCCAGCGCGGCCATGTGGCTGACTTCGTCCATCACGGCTGCTACGTGCAAGAGCGCTTTGGACGGGATGCAGCCGACGTTGAGGCACACGCCGCCCAGGGTGGCGTAGCGTTCGACGATGATGACTTTAAGGCCGAGGTCTGCGGCGCGAAAAGCCGCGCTGTAGCCGCCGGGGCCTGCGCCTAGGACTAGGAGGTCGCAGTCTAGGTCTGTCTTGCCTGCGTAGTGGGATGGTGGTGTGCTTAGGCCCTCACCCCTGCCCTCTCCCGGGGGGAGAGGGAGTGGGGATGCTGCGCTTGAAGTGCTCGCTGTAGGACTGGCTGGCATAGCGGCTGCGGTGCCGCCTGCCGCTGGGGCTGCGGTGTTCGCTCCCTCGCCCCTCTGGGGAGAGGGCTGGGGTGAGGGGCTGGCGGTAGCGGCTGCTTCCAGCGTCAACACGACCGAGCCCTGCTTGACCTTGTCGCCATTTTTCACACGCATCTCTTTGACGATGCCTGCATGGGACGACGGGATTTCCATCGAGGCTTTGTCGCTCTCTACGGTGATCAGTGACTGGTCGGCCTTGATGGTGTCGCCGGGTTTGACCATCAGTTCGATGACGGTGACTTCGTCGAAATCGCCGATGTCGGGGACTTTGATTTCTATGGCTGACATTTTTTATCTCCTGCGGGCAGCGCTGTGCGCTGCGAAATTAAAAGGGGTCAGAGCACAATTTCGCTCTGAGTGGAATGGGGCGCGTCAGGTAGTAATGCGAAATAGTGATCTAACCCCATTTAATTTTGTGACTCCGTTCAGCGTCCGAAACGGTGGTCTGATTAAATTTAGTTTTTCAATTTCATCGTAAACACGTTGATCGGCCCGGCAGAGTTCTTGTCAAACTCGCAGCCTGCCTCTACGCCTACCACCGCCACTTCGCGCGCGGTTTTGGCTCTTTTGAACACGGCGTTCATCGCGCCCAATGCAAAGCCACGGCCCGAGCCTATGCCCCAGAACTCTTTGAACTCGAACACTTCGCGGTAGCTGTACAGGCCGAAGATGCCTGCGCTGTTGGCCACCAGCACGCTGAACTGCATGGACTCGTACGGGTCGGCGTCTTCCTCTTTGGTTTGCAAAAAGAAAGTGTCTTTGAGGATGGGGTGCAGCTTGAGGAAGGTGTCGTATACCTCGTCTTTGCTGTGCAATTTCAGCTCACCCTTGGGCAGCGCCGCCAGCGCCTTGCGCAGCGCCGGAAAGTGCGCCACCGTGCCTGCGGTGGCCACAAAGCTTTGGCCACCCACTGCGTCTACCTTGAAGACTTTTTCATTGGCCTCAAAGCGGTGCGGCAAGCGCGTGTCGCCAAAGGTGACGAGTGAGTCGGTGGCTACTGCCACTTGCCCGGCTTTTTTAACTACTACTACGGTGGTCATGGCGGTTTCTCTTTTTAATATGTTGAATAAGAGCCGAGTTTAAAGGCCGTGGGGCCTTACTAAACTCAGTACCGTCACAGCAACACCCTGCGGAAGTCACCCAAGATTTGGCCCAGGTAGACGTTAAAGCGTGCGGCCGATGCGCCGTCGATGACGCGGTGGTCGTAGCTTAGGCTTAAGGGGAGCATGAGGCGGGGCACAAACTCGGTGCCGTTCCACACGGGCTCCATGATGGATTTGCTCAGGCCCAGAATGCCGACCTCGGGTGCGTTGATGATGGGGTGGAAGTAGCGGCCACCAATGCCGCCCAGCGACGAGATGGAGAAGCAGGCACCTTGCATATCGGCAGGGCCCAGCTTGCCATCGCGCGCTTTTTTGGACAGCTCGCCCATCTCGGCAGAGATTTGCATGATGCCTTTTTTGTCGGCATCTTTGAGCACGGGCACCACCAGGCCGTTGGGCGTGTCTGCGGCAAAGCCGATGTTGAAATACTGCTTATAGACCAGCTGGTCACCGTCGAGCGAACTGTTGAAATCAGGAAACTTCTTCAGCGCCGCGACCACGGCTTTGATGACGAAGGCCAGCATGGTGACCTTGGGCGCTGCCTCTGATCCGGGCTTGGCGCTCTTTTCGTTGTCTTTGTTGATCTGAACGCGGAAGGCCTCCAGCTCGGTGATGTCGGCGTTGTCGTGGTTGGTCACGTGGGGGATCATCACCCAGTTGCGGTGCAGGTTGGCACCGCTGATCTTTTTGATGCGCGAGAGGTCTTTGCGCTCTACCGGGCCAAACTTGGTGAAGTCCACCTTGGGCCACGGCAGCAGGTTGAGCCCTGCCCCGCTGGATGCGCCAGGCGCATTGGCCGACAGAGCTTGCGCCGCTTGCGTTTGGACAGCGCCTGCCATGACGGACTTGGTAAACGCCTGCACGTCTTCTTCGGTAATGCGGCCTTTGGGGCCTTGGCCTTTAACCTCGACCAAGGGCACGCCGAGCTCGCGGGCGAACTTGCGTACCGATGGGGAGGCGTGGGGTAATGAGCCGGTGGGGGCGACATTGGGGTTGTGCGCTGGCGCTATTGAAACATGAGCTGCTTGCGCAATATTTTGTTGGTCTGCAGCCTGAATGGGCTGTGAAATTTGGGCTTGATGCGCGGAGGCACCCTCACCCCTGCCCTCTCCCGCTGAAGCGGGAGAGGGAGTGGGGATGGCTGTGCTCACGGTTGTAGCTGAAGGTGTGGGGATGGCTACACTCGCGCTGGCGGGCGAAGCGGCTGGTGCTGCGGGGCTTTCGCTCCCTCTCCCGCTTGCGGAAGAGGGCTGGGGTGAGGGCTGGGCTGCGCCTGCTGCCTCCAGCACCAAGACGATAGAGCCCTCTTTCACCTTGTCGCCCATCTTCACACGCAGCTCTTTGATCACGCCCGCGTGTGACGAGGGAATCTCCATCGCCGCTTTGTCGCTCTCGACGGTGATGAGGGACTGCTCGGCCTTGACCGTGTCACCGACTTTAACCATCAGCTCGATGATCACGACTTCATCAAAGTCGCCAATGTCGGGGACTTGTACTTCTACTAATGCCATTTGTGTCTCCTAGTCAGTTGGGGACAGAGCAACACTGCATGTTGGACAGTCCCCAAGATATTCAGTTTAGTTGAGGACAGAGCAATGCTGCGCATTGGCCAGTCCCGCAAGGTAATTTCTTAAGCGTACAGCGGATTAATCTTGTCAACTTTAATGCCGTACTTGGCAATCGCCTCGGCCACCTTGGCCATGGGCAGTTTGCCGTCTTCAGCCAGGGCCTTGAGCGCGGCGATGACGATATAGTGGCGGTTCACCTCAAAGTGCTCGCGCAGTTTGCTTCGGAAATCAGAGCGGCCAAAGCCGTCGGTGCCTAGCACTTTGTAGTTGCGGCCCACCCCATTGTGTTTACCGACGTAGGGGCGAATCTGCTCCGCGTAGGCCTTCATGTAGTCGGTGGACGCGACGATGGGGCCGCTGGTAGTGCTGAGCTGCTGCTCCACAAAGCTCACGCGCGGCGTGGCCATGGGGTGCAGCAGGTTGTAGCGGTCGCAGTCTTGGCCGTCTCGCGTCAGCTCGTTAAAGCTTGGACAGCTCCAGACGTGGGCACCGATGCCCCAGTCTTTCTCCAGCAGCTCTTTGGCAAACTGCGACTCGCGCAGGATGGTGCCCGAACCGAGCAGGTTGACGCTAAAGTCGCGCGGGGCGGCCTCTTGCAGCAGGTACATGCCTTTGATGATCTGCTCCTCCGTGCCACTCTTCAGCCCAGGCATGGGGTAGTTCTCGTTCAAGAGCGTGATGTAGTAGTACACGTTGTCCTGCTTTTCCACCATGCGCTTGAGGCCGTGGTGCAGGATGACGCCAACTTCGTGGGCGAAGGTCGGGTCATAGCTGATGCAGTTGGGGATGGTGTTGGCCATGATGTGGCTGTGGCCGTCTTCGTGCTGCAGGCCTTCGCCATTCAACGTAGTGCGGCCCGATGTGCCGCCCAGCAAGAAGCCGCGCGCCTGCATGTCGCCCGCTGCCCAAGCCAAATCGCCAATGCGCTGGAAGCCGAACATCGAGTAATACACGTAGAAGGGCACCATGATGCGGTTCGACGTAGAGTAAGAAGTAGCTGCAGCGATCCAAGAACTCATGCCACCGGCTTCGTTAATGCCCTCTTGCAGAATCTGGCCCTTGGTGTCTTCCTTGTAGTACATCACCTGGTCTTTGTCGACCGGGGTGTACTGCTGGCCTGCGGGGTTGTAGATGCCCACTTGGCGGAACAGGCCTTCCATACCAAAGGTGCGGGCCTCGTCCACCAGGATGGGCACTACACGGGGGCCTAAAGCCTGGTCACGCAGCAACTGCGTGAGGAAGCGCACATAGGCTTGCGTGGTAGAAATCTCGCGGCCTTCAGCCGTGGGCTCCATGACGTTTTTAAACACGTCTAGCGCGGGCACGGTAAAGCTCTCGTCGGCCTTCACGCGGCGGTGCGGCAGGTAGCCGCCCAGGGCCTTGCGGCGCTCGTGCAGGTACTTCATCTCTGGCGTATCGTCGGCCGGCTTATAGAAGGGCAGCTCGGCGATTTGGCTATCCGGGATGGGGATGTTAAAGCGGTCGCGGAAAGCTTTGATGTCTTCGTCACTCAGCTTCTTGGTCTGGTGCACCGTGTTTTTGCCTTCACCAATTTTGCCCATACCAAAACCCTTTACGGTTTTGATCAGCAGCACGGTGGGCTCGTTTTTGTGCTTGACGGCTTTGTCAAACGCGGCATAGACCTTTTGCGCGTCGTGGCCGCCGCGCTTGAGGTTCCAAATCTCGTCGTCGCTCATGTGCGCCACCATCTCCAGCGTGCGCGGGTCGCGGCCAAAGAAATGTTTGCGCACGTAGGCACCGTCGTTGGCTTTGAAGGACTGGTAGTCGCCGTCGTTGGTGTCCATCATCAGCTTCTTTAACGCGCCGTCTTTGTCACGCGCCAACAGCGGGTCCCAGTTGCTGCCCCACAGCAGCTTGATGACGTTCCAGCCTGCACCGCGAAACTCGCCTTCCAGCTCTTGCACAATTTTGCCGTTGCCGCGCACCGGGCCGTCCAGGCGCTGCAGGTTGCAGTTGATGACGAAAATCAGGTTGTCCAGATTCTCGCGTGCGGCCAGGCCGATTGCGCCTAGCGATTCCACTTCGTCCATCTCGCCGTCACCACAAAACACCCACACCTTGCGGTTCTCAGTGTTGGCAATGCCGCGTGCGTGCAGGTACTTTAAAAAACGCGCTTGGTAGATGGCCATCAGCGGGCCCAGGCCCATCGACACCGTGGGGAACTGCCAGAACTCGGGCATCAGTTTAGGGTGCGGGTAGCTCGATAAGCCCTTGCCGTCCACCTCTTGGCGGAAGTTCAGCAATTGCTCTTCGGTCAGGCGGCCTTCCAGGTAGGCGCGGGCATACACGCCGGGCGACACGTGACCCTGGATGTAGATGCAGTCGCCGCCGTGCTCTTTGCCAGGCTCGTTGTTCTCGGCATGCCAAAAGTGGTTAAAGCCTGCGCCAAACATATTGGCCAGCGAGGCGAACGAGCCAATGTGGCCGCCCAGGTCGCCACCATCGGCCGGGTTGTGTCGATTGGCCTTGACCACCATGGCCATGGCGTTCCAGCGCATGTAGGCGCGCAGGCGCTCTTCCATGTCGGCGTTGCCGGGGTTGTGCGCCTCCTCCGACGTCTCGATGGTATTGACATAGCCGGTAGTGGCCGAGAACGGCATGTCGATGCTGCTTTGGCGCGCATGCTCTAGCAGCTGCTCCAGCAAAAAGTGGGCGCGCTCCGGGCCCTCTGACTGTATGACGGCCGACAGCGCGTCCATCCACTCCCGGGTTTCACCGCTGTCGGTGTCGTTGGCGGCGGAGCCAAAAAGGTTGTTATGGGGTACTGCAGACATGCGGGGTCTCCTATGGTGCTGCGCGGGTTTGTCTCATTGCACGCAAGAGAGGCGTGCAGCGTAATTTACGTCATTTAGTGCGCAGACTCTATTATTTCACAAATTCTCTGAGATTTCAAATAGTGCTTTTAAATTTCTTATTATGAAATAATATGCGTAGTAACACTTAGCTCCCTGCACCTAATGGTGTGCCCACAAACTGGGCTTTGCCGTGCCACCTGATGCGCGGTGGCCGCACTGAGCTACGCCCGTCAGCTGGGTGCTTTTTGCCCGACAATCTAGCCATGATTCCAGCCGCCCTGCCCACTCCCGCGCCCAGCCGCCCCCAAGGCGCTTGGCACCAGCGCTGGTGGCGTGCGCAGAGCCCTTCGCGGCAAGACCGGTTTGCCATGCTGGCCCCACTGCTGGCGGTGCTGATGTTTCTAGCCGCTATCGTGGCCGCCTTTGGCTACCTGCGCCTGGAGGAGATGGACCGCGAGCAGCAGGCCGTCAAGCGCGATGTGGAGTACGCCCAGCAGCGCCTGCGCCTGCGCCTGCTGGAGCGCCAGGAGCAGCTCATGCGCCTGGCAGCCGATGTGAGCAACAAGCAAATCGACAGCGAAGACTTTGTCACCCAGGCCGAGGCGCTGGTGCAGCAATACCCCGAGCTACAGTCCGTCATGTGGATCGATGCCAAAAAGCGCGTCAAAATGGGCTACACCTCGCCCAGTGTGCCCAGCGCCCAGGTGCGCGCCACGGGCGAGGTGCTCAAGCAAGCCACCGCCGAGGAGACTTTTAGCCTGGCGCGCGACGTGCGCCAGCCCGTGTATTCCACCCCGTTTGACCACGGCACGGGCACCCTGGCCGTATTGCAGGTGCATGTACCCCTGGCCGATGCCGGCCGCTTTGCTGGTGTGGTGGTGGGCGAATACCAAATAGACGGCCTCATGCGCTACGCCGTGCCTACCGAGATATCGGCCAAATACGCCGTAGCCCTGCTGAGCGACCAAGGCAAGCTGCTGGCCGGCAACACCACCCCCGCACGCAACGCAGCGGCCAAGTTTTTGCCTTGGACCGAGCAAGACCACAACTACGAAATACCGGTATCTCCCGTAGGCAATGGCTTGGTGATTCGCGCCCAGGCCTACCGCACCTCACTGGGCATGGTGGGCAGTGGCCTGTTTTGGCTGGTGGCCGTGCTCAGCCTGATGACGGCCTGGATGCTGCTGGGCACTTGGCGGCACACGCGCAGGCGTATCCAGGCGCAGTCGGCTTTGGTGAAAGAAACCAACTTTCGCCGCGCCATGGAAAACTCCATGCTCACCGGCATGCGCGCACTGGACATGCAAGGCCGCATTACCTATGTGAACCCTGCCTTTGCCCAAATGACCGGCTGGACCGAGGCCGAGCTGGTGGGCCGCACGGCGCCCTTCCCCTACTGGCCCGACGAAGACCGCGTGACCTTGAACGCCCGCCTGGAGGACGAGCTGGCGGGACGCACCACGCCGGGCGGCTTTCAGGTGCGGGTCAAGCGCAAAGACGCGCATGTGTTTGACGCGCGCATGTACGTGTCCCCGCTGATCGACCCC
>JAYVGI010000111.1:0-38457 GCA_043772355.1 Polaromonas sp. | reverse complement strand
GCCGCGTGTTTTCGTGAGATTTTTCACGAAAGCAAATTCCGCCATCGCCGCAACGTGACCAAGCTGGTTTGGAAATCTTCAAACCAGCCTTAAGAGAACAGTATTGGCCGCGGAGCTGTTCACGCCGAGTGCCATGGCATTCACGTACCATCTTAAGAAGCATGCGCCGCGCTGACCGTCTGTTCCAGATCGTGCAAACCCTCCGTGGCCGCCGCCTGACCACGGCGGCGCATGTGGCCCAGCGGCTGGAGGTGTCTGAGCGCACGGCGAACCGCGACGCGGCAGATCGCCCCAGCGAGCGCACCCTAAGGCCACTGGGAGTTTTCTACTGGGGTGCAGTGTGGAGGCCGACGGCATGGTGCGAGTTGCGCGAAAATTCTCGCAGCTTGCGCATTGACCGTATTGAAACGCTGGACGTGCTGCCGCGTCCTTTTTCCGACGCGCCCAGCCGCACCTTGGCAGACCTGCTGCGCCACATCAAAACGCAGCCGCATAGAACGCGCTAAGCACCTACCCGCACAGCCTCCAAAAGTGCCAACCTCGCGTTTACCCGGGCACTAAAGCGGTGCGAGTGCTCATATGATGCCGATGCGTAACACTAATGATCAACCTTCGCTATTTTTGAAAGAGACCTGTATGAATCAACGTTTATTGGCCTTATCAGTCGCCATGGCCGCAGTTCTGTCGGCCTGCGGCGGCAACGATACCGTGGTAGCCACTGCACCGGCACCTGCGCCTGCAGTCGCCCGTGGCACATTGGTAGAGGCCGCTACCACCGTCACCACCTTGACCATCGCCCAGTTGGACGCAGGCACCGCTTCCAGTGGCCTACAGGCTATCAGCGGCAAAGCCAAATGCGATGTCAAGGTCATCGCGCTGAACTACGTCACCATTGGTGTCAAAGGCGAGGCTACCAACTCCTCAGGCGTACTGCTGGCCCCAACGGGCGCTGCCTGCAGCACCGCCGCCCCCCTGGTAGCGTATGCCAAGGGTACCGATGTGCAAAAGCCGCGCACCTTGGCCAATCCAGCCGATGGCGAAACCTTTTTGCTAGCCGCCGTGTACGCAGCGCAGGGCTATGCGGTGGTAGCCACCGACTATCTGGGCTTTGCCAAATCGGCCTACACCTACCACCCCTACCTGCATGCTGACTCTGAAGCCAGCAGCGTGATCGACTCCATTCGCGCAGCGCGTATCGCCGCCACAGGTGCTGGACTGGCTCTGTCAGGCAAAGTCATGTTGACCGGCTACTCCCAGGGTGGCCACTCCTCCATGGCGGCCCACCGCGCCATTGAGAAAGACTTGGCCAGCGAAATCGTCGTAGCAGGCGGTGCCCACTTAGCCGGGCCTTACAACATGTCGGGCTCGTTCAAGAGCACTGCCGTGATTGCGGGCTACCAGTTCTTTGTGCCCTACTTGGTTACCGCTTGGCAAAAGGTTTATGGGGATGTGTACACCGATGTCAATAAGGTCTTCAAAGCGCCTTACGCAGGCTACATCGAGAGTTTGCTGCCGAGCGCCACGCTTACCTACACCACACTGGTCACCACGGGTAGGTTGCCTGGCATCAACGGCGAAACGCCAACGCAGGCACGCGACCTGGTGTTCCAGCCAGCGTTTATCACCGACATCCAAACCAGCAGCACCAACACGCTGTTTTTAACCGGCAAAAAGAACGACCTGCTGGGCTGGAACCCCAAGTCGAAAACCCTGCTGTGTGGCGGCGCTGGCGACCCTACAGTGCCACCCGCATTGCACCAGACGGTGGCCAAAGCCGACTTTGACAGCCGCGCCTTGACCAACGTGACCTCGGTGGACGTGGATGCCGCCATTCAAGCCACCTACGGCACCGCTGGCAAAGCCCCCACTGACCCCGCCTCGGCTGCGTTTGCCACCTACTATGGCAACTACCACGGCAGCTACGAGCCGCCGTTCTGCCACGCACAGGCCAAAGCCCTCTTTGATACCGTCAAATAACGCCCCAGGCATGCACTCCAAGCGCCCTTCGGGGCGCTTTTTTTTGCCTGATTTTCGAAACACAAGGCCTCTCTCAAAGTCATTGGCATACCAGTGGCTTTGCGTGGTGTGGTTATTCCATTTCTACATCATGAATGTGTGGGCGCAAAGCCGCAGAAGGAGCTGTAGCACCGCAAGGCGACGCAACAACGCATCTTTTTGATCTGGAAATAGAATTACTCACTAAATAATAGCGCTCCGTCTATACAGATCAGTGGGGTACATGGGTAAAGGTTAAAAAATCAGTATCCTGCACCTGTG
This sequence comes from Polaromonas sp., assembly GCA_043772355.1. Taxonomy (GTDB): domain Bacteria; phylum Pseudomonadota; class Gammaproteobacteria; order Burkholderiales; family Burkholderiaceae_C; genus JAAFIP01. The sequence goes on along the minus strand of JAYVGI010000111.1, from coordinate 36,180 downwards.
CTAGCCGCTTTTTACCGAAAACCTGCCCAAAAGGCCTCCTGCAGCGCATTTTCGGCCCGATTTTTACTATTTATTCCATAGCTACTTCCGCTTTATTCTAGAGCTCTGCAGGCATGTCTCGGTATAAAAAAGCGGCGTGCCAAGCAGCAAGCTCACGGTTATCGTCTGGTGCCCACGCCGCCAGAGGCATTGAAAATGCTCCAAACACTAGCGCGCGGCAAAATATGGGCGTTATCCTGTGTACCCCACTGGCCTGCTTAGACGGAGTGCTACTATTTAATGAGCACGTGTATTCCCAGGCAGTTTTCCAAGCGGCCCACTCGCAGGCGTGCGCTGCGAGGTCTGTGCGGGTGACGCTGGGCTTGGTGAGGGTCTCTTGCGCCGCAGACTGCGCAAAAGGGGTCAGAGCAAAATTTCGTTGGGGCGTTGCGCGCTGCGAACACAGAGGCTACCTGAATTTCTCCATCTCCCTCAGCGTCGGCGCGTATCGATTTCCATCCGATTTTCAGGCCCTCAGGGGTTCCTAAACGCACTTCGTTGCCGTTTCCAGCCAGCCCGGAGTGGGCTGGCCTCTTGCTGCGCTTTAAGCCAGCGCCTTCTTCACCCGATCCGGTGTGAGCGGCAAGTCCCGTAGTCTGCGCCCCGTGGCGTTGGCAAAGGCGTTGGCTATGGCTGCCACGGTGGGGCCTTGGGAGCCCTCGCCTACGCCTAGCGGCCGCTCGTCGGGGCGGTTGATGATCTCTACTTGCAGGGCGGGCACTTGCGGGAAGCGCAGGATGGGGTAGTCGGCCCAGTTGCGGGTGAGGGTCTGTTGGGCGTTGTGGGCCACCGATTCATACAGCGTCCAGCTGGCGGACTGGACGATGCCGCCTTCGATCTGGTTGCGCATGCCGTCGGGGTTAATCACCAGGCCTGCGTCGTTGGCCGACCACGCACGCTCGACGGTGACGATACCGGAGCGGGTGTCTACCGCCACATCGACGATGACGGCGCAGTAGACGGCCAGGTTTTTGTATTTGGAAAAACCAATGCCTCGGCCTTTGAGCACGGCATCGGTCGTTTTGGGCTGCGAGCCGGTGGCGCTGGGCTTCCAGTTGGCCATGGCGGCGGTGCGCTCGATGACGGCGCGGGCGCGCGGGTCTTGCATGTGCTTGAGGCGGAACTCTACCGGGTCGGTGCCCGCCAGAGCGGCCAGTTCGTCCATGAACGACTCTGCCGCAAACACGTTGGCGTAGGCACCCAAGGTGCGCAGGGCCGAGGTGCGAATCGGCATGTCTTGCAGCAAATGGTTGGTGATTTTCTGCTGTGGAAAAACGTACAGCGGCACGGCGTTGCGGTCGCTGCTGCCAGACGGCTGGGGGATGTTGCGGGCCGGACCAATGGGCAGTGGGTTTTGCAGGTGGCGGGCGGACAGCAGGTTCACACCGTCGGCGTCACCCGGACGGGTGTTGTGGGTGTAGCTCCACAGCTCATGCTGCCAGTCTTGCACCCTGCCCTGTGCGTCCAGCGCGGCGGCCAGGTTGATGACCATGGCCGAGCCTAAGGGCTCCCAGGCAAATTCGTCTTCGCGCATCCATTGCAGCATGACGGGTTTGCCGGGCACGGCACGGGCTAGCAAGGCGGCGTCTAGCGCCACGTCGTCGGCTGCGTTGTGGCCGTAGCAGCCTGCGCCTTCGCGGTGCGATACGGTAATGTTGGTGGCTGGCATGCGCAGCGACTTGGCCAAGTCAGCCCGCTGGGGGAAGACGCTTTGGGTATGGCTCCACACCTGCAGTTTGTCGCCTGTCCATTGCGCTACGGCGCAGGATGGGCCAATGGAGGCGTGGGCTTGGTAGGGTTTGGTGTACTCGGCGCGCAGGGTTTTGGCGGGGGTGGCTGCGGCGGGGTCTTTCTTTTCGCTCACCACGGTGTCGATGCTGCGCTGCGTTTTCATGTGGGTAAACAGGGCTGCGCCGGGCGGTGGCAGATCGGCGGGTGCGTCCCAGCGGGCGCTATTCTTCAAGGCCTGCGCGGCGGCGATGGCCTGCTCTTCACGGGCGGCGGCTACGGCTAAAAAGTTGCCATCGCGCACCACGGCCACTACGCCGGGCATGGCTCGGGCTGCGGCTTCGTCTACGGAGATCAGCTTGGCGCGCGGCGCGCTGGGCATCACCACGCGGCCAAACAGCATGCCGGGCAGGCGCATGTCTTGCACGTAGGCTTCGCCGCCCGTCACCTTGGCAGGAATGTCGCGGCGCGCGACGCTTTGGCCTATCACGCGGTGTTCTTTGCTGGGCTTGAGCGCCGTTTGCGCAGTGGCCTCGCGCTTTAGAGGCACGTCGCCCGCTACCGCCCAGTAGCTGGTGCTGGCGCCGCTGGCCGCGAGGATGCTGCCGTCTCTGATGCGCAGCTCACCTGCCGCCGGGCCCAGCTTGGTGGCCGCCGCTTGCAGCAGCAGGCCGCGCGCCTCGGCACACGCATAGCGCAGCGCGGTGCCGCTGTCTTGCACCGACAGGCTGCCTGCGGTGGTGCCTTCGTTCGGGGCCAGCGCGGTGTCGCCCGAGATGACTTGCAGGCGCTTGATGTCCACGTCCAGCTCGTCAGACACGATCTGCGTGAGCGCGGTCAAAATGCCCTGCCCCAGCTCCACCTTGCCGGTGAACATGGTGACCGTGCCGTTGGGGTTGATGCGCAGCCAGCCGTCGAGCATGCGGTTGCCGTTGAGGCTGCCCGGCAGCACGGGCCTGGCTGGAGCGGGCGGTGCAGTGGGTGGTGCAGCGATTGGTGTGGCCGCTGGGGTTTGGGCAGCACTGGGCAACAAGCCCGACAGGCTGAAGGCGACAGTGAGCGAGCCCGCTTTGATAAAGCTGCGGCGGCTAGGGGTGAAAGTTGCGCCCATATCAGCGGCTGTAGCGTGAGGCGTAGCGGGCGATGCCATAAGGTTGGAGTGCTTCATGCCAGCTCCTTTGCAGCGCGCTGGATGGCGCGCAAGATGCGGGTATGCGTGCCGCAGCGGCACAGGTTGCCCGCCATCGCCTCGCGTATCTGCGCCTCGCTGGGGCTGCGCACTCTATCGAGCAGCGCCTTGGCCGACATGATCATGCCCGAGATGCAGTAGCCGCACTGCGCGGCCTGCTCGTCGATAAACGCTTTTTGCAGCGCATGCAGTTTGTCAGTAGAGCCCAGCCCTTCCAGCGTGGTGATTTTGCCAGCCGAGGCGGCAGACGCAGGCAGCACGCAAGAGCGCACCGCTTGGCCATCGAGCAGCACCGTGCAGGTACCGCACTGGGCTACACCACAGCCGTATTTGGGGCTGTTCAGGCCAATGTCATTGCGCAGCACGTAGAGCAAAGGGGTGTCAGGCGCAGCCGGGCAGGTGTGGGCCTTGCCGTTAACGGTGAGGGATACGGTCATCGTGTCTCCATGGAGGGTTATCGAAAAATTTGAACTGAGCGTAGAGCGCTTCAAAAGCAGCGTCAATGCGCGTAAACACGGGCTGTGCGCTTTACTCCAGCAGCTTGAGAACAGCGGTGTGTTTGCCCTCTTGCGCAATATCCGCCGCCGTTTTACAGCGACTGTCTTTCTGCGTGTTTCATCCCTGCAGCTGCACGTTTGAAGACGATAACCGGGTGCCAAGCCCTGCATGACGCTGCGCAGCGCCAGGTTGTACTCCGAGATATCGATCTTCATACCTGCTGCGCGCAGGCGCTGCACCAGCACGTTGCCCAGTGAGAATGCGGGGGTGATGATGCCGCCGCGTTGGTGGCCGCCGGGTAGCGCAGCAAAATCAAGCGCTAAGGCCAAGGCGGCGATCGTGCCGCTGCCAAAGCGCAAATACTCCTGGTAATGGAAGTTTTTGGCATACGCAGTATGCCCGGCCGCGCGCAAAAGCGCCGCGCTGCGGCGCACTACGCGGGTGTTGACGGGGCCCATAAAAAACGGGCCTTCACGTCTACGCAGGGCTCGCCGTTGCGGCGCAGCATCTCGCGCGCCACCACGTAGGTGCCCATATCTGACGGCACCGAGTCAAACCCGCAGCTGGGCCATGTAGGCCACGGTTTGTTGGCCTACAAAGCCGGTCGCTCCGTACAAAATAACATCGTATTTGCGTTGGGAGATTTTCATAGGTAGAGTGTGCTGGTGATGCCGCTGCCGCATGGGTAAATTAGTCTGTGCAGTGGCTACACTATCTGTTGTACACCACCCTCCCCTTTTACTCAAGGAAAATTCCATGTCCACCGCCGTTGCCACTACCAACCACCAAATTCGTCTGGCCCAACGCCCCGTGGGCGCGCCTGGCCGCGAGTGCTGGAGCTTTACGCAGGAGCCTGTGCCGCAACCCTCTGGCGAAGGTGACGTGCTGGTCAAAACCCTGTCGCTGTCGCTGGACCCGGCCATGCGCGGCTGGATGAATGACGGCAAAAGCTACATCCCGCCGGTGGGCATCAACGAAGTGATGCGGGCAGGCGGCGTGGGCGTGGTGGTCGCGTCAAAACACCCCGCATTTATCGTGGGTGACACCGTGAGCGCGGGCCTGGGTGTGCAGGAGTATTGCCTCATCCCCGGTGACCAAATCAAACGCAACGGCATCGTCAAAATCGACCTGCGCGCAGGCACTATCAACCAATGGCTCAACGTGCTGGGCATGCCCGGTATGACCGGCTATTTTGGCCTGATGGACGTAGGCCTGCCGCAAGCAGGCGAGACGGTGGTCATCAGCGGCGCCGCCGGTGCAGTAGGCCAAACGGTAGGGCAAATCGCCAAGATCAAAGGCTGCCGCGTGGTGGGCATTGCTGGTGGCGCGGCCAAGTGCGACTGGGTGGTGAAAGAGCTGGGCTTTGACGCCTGCATCGACTACAAAGCGGGCGCATCCAGCGTGAAGGACGGCCTGAAAGAACACTGCACCAAAGGCGTAGACATTTACTTCGACAACGTAGGCGGCGACATTTTAGACACCGTGCTCACCCGCATCAACCGCAAAGCCCGCATCATCATCTGCGGCGCTATCAGCCAGTACAACAACACCACTGCCGTGCAAGGCCCCAAGAATTACCTGAGCCTGCTGGTCAATCGCGCCCGCATGGAAGGCATCGTCGTGTTTGACTACGCCGACCGCTACCACCTGGCCATTGCCGAGATGGCTGGGTATCTGAAAGACGGCCGCATGAAGAGCAAAGAAGATGTCGTCGTTGGGCTGAACACTTTCCCAGAGACGCTGATGAAGCTGTTCAACGGCGAGAACTTTGGCAAGCTGGTGCTGGAAGTAGCCAAGGCGTAAACACTGGCGCTGCACCATCGGCGGGAGACTCCCATTGCATCGGGGTGAGTGCTACTGCCACCGCTATTTGCTAACATCAACGATTACACATTTTTAGGAACCACCATGTCACTACGTATCAACGACACCGCCCCCAACTTCACCGCTGCCACCACCCACGGCAGCATCGACTTTCACCAGTGGATCGGCGACCAGTGGGCTATTTTGTTCTCGCACCCCAAAGACTTCACCCCCGTGTGCACCACCGAGCTGGGCTACATGGCCAAGATCGAGCCCGAGTTCACCAAACGCAACGCCAAGCTGATTGGCCTGTCGGTAGACGACGTAGGCAACCACGCCAAGTGGGCCGCCGACATTGAGGAAACCCAAGGCGCCAAGGTGAACTACCCCATGATTGGCGACACCGACCTGAACGTGGCCAAGCTGTACAACATGCTGCCCGCAGGCGAGACCGGCGGCGCAGATGGCCGCACCGCCGCAGGCAACGCGACAGTGCGCTCAGTCTTCATCATCGGCCCCGACAAAAAGATCAAGCTGATGATGACCTACCCCATGACCACCGGCCGAAATTTTGATGAAATCCTGCGCGTGCTGGACTCGATGCAGCTCACCGCCAAACACAAAGTGGCTACACCGGTGAACTGGAAGAATGGCGATGACGTGATCATTGCCGGGTCAGTCGCCGACGAAGATGCCAAGACGCTCTTCCCAGCTGGCTGGAAGGCGCCCAAGCCGTATCTGCGGATCGTGAAGCAGCCGGTTTAAGTGTGCTGTACAGCTACTGATTTTGTAGCTGATTACGCTCTATTTTATAGGGCTACAGACCTAAATTGCTTAAGAAAACCAGTTCAAACGCTCGCCTGGAAGACTTGCCCAACATCGACACGTCGATTGCGGGTGACTTGCGCGGTCTGGGCATCCACAACCCTGCCGAGCTGGCAACGCACGCCCCTCTGACCACCTATCTGTGCCTTACCGCCCCCATGGGCCGGCGGCACGACCCGTGTGTGCTCTATACACTGATGGCGGCCAGGCATTACCTGGAGTCGGGTGAAGCGCTGGCTTGGTGGAAGTTTACGGATGCGGGGAAGCGGCTGCTACGTCAGTAAATACCGCTTACTGCACGTAAGTTTTGGCGAACTCGACAATGCCGTGGGCATCGGCCCGGTCAACCACCGTTACGTCAAGCGCGCGCAGCTCGTCAACAATGTCCTGGTAAGCGCGAAACCGCTTCACATCATCGACGGCCGGGCCTTCCGCTGCTATCAGAAAGCCCTTGGGCTGTAGATGCAGCGCCTTCAAACGGCGAATGTGTCCAAGCCACGCATCACCATGGGTGTAGATCTTGGTGGGCTCATCTTGGGTCAGATCCAGCGGCTTAATGGCCGCAACTTTTAACCCACCATGCTCGTGAACAAACGGCAAGCGGACATGAAAGTCGTCGGTCCCAACATCGTCCGCAACAAATGCGTCATCCAGCTTTCCGGCAGCCAAGGTACGCTTTACCAGGCGCACTAACGCTTGCTCGTGGTATTGCGGTGCCACGCTGAAATCACGTTGCACATAGCGCTCGAACAGTTTTTCCAGATCTTGTGCAGGGTCTTCGGTCATCAGTCCGCGCAGCGGTGCATACCTCACCAGCGACTCACGCGGCTTCGCAAGATCCTGCATCACCTGAACCAATTCGGCTCGTACATATCTGTCTGCAACCATGCCATGCACATGGTTGAGCTCTGCGGTCAACTCTTTGCGCAGCTTGGTCAACAGGTCTCGGGTAATCTCTTCAAAGAATTGCGTCACGCGACGCTGCTTTTTCATCAGCCTGAAGCCAAAGTATCCCGTCTCCGGGCAGGCCAGCACCACGCCGATATTGGCGAACTCGCCCGCGTCCGCCTGCGGGAGCAAGCGAATCAGGGTGTAGTGTGCGAAAAGGCGTTTCATGTTGCGTAATGGCGTTTAAACGGTATCCCAAAAACGTGGCTGATTCACGCGATTTAGACCAGACAAGAAATCGGATTGTAAAAAGCGAATGCCACCGTCTTCATTTTCTACCCAATTTTGAGGCAATTCAGCCCAAATGGTGCTGAGTAAGGGCACTAAAGCTGAAAACCGTTGCTCATATTCAGCACGCATGACCAAATCACTCTGGATATCAGCCAGATCAGCACGAAAAATATGGGTTTCCAGGAACTTGCCCGGCTCAAACTCTTGGTCAAACGCCATGTTGTGGTCAATAACGACCGGCACGGCCCGTTCTGTATCCCACAAAAGGTTAGGATTGCCTGCGTAGTCACCCAAGGTGCGGTCCGCGTTATGCACCCACCAATCAAAGGCAACCAAGTCGCGCCGAAACGATGCTTTGCACTTGGGTAAAAGCGTTGGCTCAAATTCCCGTGTATGCGGTGCAACCTGCGAGCCAAACGCCAAGCCCGCCACCAAATGCCGATTCCCGTCTAGCTGCAAGAACCGGGCAAAGTCCTCGTCTATCGAAACTTGGGCAAAGGGTGCTATGGGCAAGCCAAACGCCAACGCCAATCTGGCAGCCACCCATTCGCAGGCTAAGCCACGCCACGTAGTACCCAGACTCTTGACGTAGTAACTGCGACCATCATCAGCGCCACAACGATAGGCATTAGCGTGCCCTTGATCGGCACGCTCCCACACTTCGATGATTTCAGGATGCTGCAATGGAGGCATGGCCAGACTTTACCAGCACCTCTTCCAGAATCGTCGCCTCCAAGCAACGGCGGTGAATGTCATTGCAACGCTTGCGCAGCTACACGCCCCCATGCGGGTGCGTCGGGTCTATCCACAGCACCGTCTCGGGCTTTTCTTTTGGCTCAATCGGCAGGTTCACCGCGATGGCTTGGCCGTCGCTGCGGCACAGGACGCACTCCAGCGTTTCGGTGGCGCTGGCGTTGATCTCTTGGTGGGGCACGTAGGGCGGCACGTAGATGAAGTCGCCGGGGCCTGCCTCGGCGGTGAACTCTAGCTGTTCGCCCCAGCGCATGCGGGCGCGGCCTTTGACGACGTAGATTACGCTCTCCAGGGGGCCGTGGTGGTGCGCGCCGGTTTTGGCATTGGGGTGGATGTGCACCGTGCCAGCCCAGAGCTTTTGCGCGCCGACGCGTGCAAAGTTGATGGCGGCTTTTCGCTGCATGCCGGGGGTGGAGGGCACGTTGCTGTCGAGCTGACCTGCGGGCACGACGCGCACGCCGTCGTGTTTCCAGTCGGTGGGGGGATGGATGGGTTCGGTCATGCCGCAGCGCGTTCAAGATAGCTTTGGAAAACGCCCACATGCACAGAGGCCTTGTCTGCCGACGCGGGCCACAGATCGCTGGTGCTAAAGCGTACATCGTAGGTCGGCTCGTCATCGGCTGGCACGCCGTGGGCGTGCGCATCGGGGAAGGGATAGACGGGCGACACGCCTACCACCACGCCGGTTTTGCCGCGAATGTAGGCGGGCAGGCGGTGGTGGCCGGGGACGTGGTCGGTGCGCACCTGCACGGTGTCGCCGGGTTTGAAGCTTTGCCTCTCAGCTACGTTGGATCGGCCTGCTGCGCTGGGCGATGCCAAGGGGAACGTGCCGCCCGCCATGCGCTCCAGCTCGCCCTGCGTTGTTAAGCCTTTTTCCACGCATAAAGTAGCCAAACTAGTGAGGGTGCGTTCGTAGTAGCCTGCGGCCAGGTAGTGGCGCGGCTCCATACGTTCGATGGCGTGGCGGTATTCGTCCATGTTGAACACGCCGTGCTTGACGGCCAGAGAATACATGGCGTTGACGCGCCGCTCCCACGCGGCGTGGAAGACGGGGGCCTGGGGCGCGTAGCGCACGCGGCCAAAGCCTTGTTTGCCGCCTAAATCGTGCATGCCGTCCATGGTGAGGCTCCTTGTATTGACTGCCGGGTGACTGCGTGGTGAAGCTACGGCTTTGTGAAAAAATAGCGCTGGCTCAAAGCCGCGCAACACCGATCATCGCGTCTTGGGTAACCAGTGCGGCGAGTTTGTCTTCAGCCCAGCCGAGCGTGTGTGGCGGTTGCTCAGGCAGCACCATGTAGCGGGTGTCTGCGGTGGTGTCCCACACGCGAACTTCCATCTCGGTCGGCAGATCCAGCCCCATCTCGCGCAGCACGGTGCGCGACTCACGCACCACACGCGCACGGTACTCCAGGTCTTTGTACCAATCGGGCGGCAGGCCGATGATGGTGAATGCCGTGCACGAGCACAGGGTGCAGCAGATCACGTTATGCACGCTGGCGGTATTTTGCAGTGCCACCAAATGCCGATGGTGGCGCGGCATGTCCAGGCCCAGCTCGGCCACGGCGCTCTTGCCGTTGGCCAGCAGGCGCTCTTTAAACGCTGCATCCGTCCAAGCCTTGGCCACCACGCGCGCGCCGTTTTGCGGCAGCCAAGTTTCCTCATACAAATGGTTGGCTTGGTCGATAAATGCGGCTGGCTCCATGCCGCGCGCGTGCAGCACCGACTCAATGGCATCTGCGCGCAGTTCAACTGAGGCAGCATTAGAAAACGGTTCGGTTAAGACAGACATAGTCATTTCCAATTTTGCGCTTTTCGCGAATTTTTTGCGTTTTTTGCGTTACTTAAAACCCTCAGCCTGCCCCAAACATCAGGCATAGCGGCTGCGCGCCAACGCCGCGCCCAAGCCCAAGGCTTGCAGTTTTTTCATGGCCACCTCGCGGCTCATGGGGGCCAGGCCGCAGTTGGTGCAGGGGAAAAGCCTGTCTTTGGGCACGTATTGCAGCGCGGTGCCGATGGTGTCGGCAATTTGCTCGGGTGTTTCGATCACGTCGCTGGCCACGTTGATTACGCCGACCATCACGTCTTTGCCTGCCAAGAGCTTCATCAAGTCAGGCGGCACATGGCTTTGGAAGCACTCCAGGCTGACCTGTTTGATGCTGCTTTTGGCCAGCGCCGGGAACACGTCGGCATACTGGCGCCACTGGTCGCCCAGGGTGTTCTTCCAGTCGTCGTTAGCCTTGATGCCGTAGCCGTAGCAGATGTGCACTGCCGTGGTACAGGTCAGGCCACGTGCGGCAATTTCCAGCGCCTTCACACCCCAATCAGCAGCGTCTTTCATGTACACGTTGAAGGCCGGTTCATCAAACTGAATGATGTCCACGCCCTCGGCCTGCAAGGCCAGCGCCTCTTGGTTGAGCAGCTCGGCAAAGGCGTAGGCCATCTTCACCTTGTCGCCGTAGAAGCGGTCGGCCACGGTGTCCACAATGGTCATCGGGCCGGGCATGGTGAACTTGATTTTCTTTTTGGTGTGCGCACGCAAAAAGCGCGCCTCGGTGCCGTGCACGCGGCCTTTGAGTTTGAGTGCAGAAATAACTTGCGGCACCTGCGCGTCGTAGCGGATGTCGCGGATGCCCATGGTGACCTTGTGCTCAAAATCAATGCCCTCCACCTGCTCCAAAAAGCCGTGCACAAAGTGCTGGCGCGACTGCTCGCCGTCGCCAATGATGTCCAGACCCGCGTCTTCCTGCGCCTTGATCCACAGCAGCGTGGCATCCAGCTTGGCCTGCGCCAGCTCTGCGCCTTCGGCCTTCCACTGGGGCCAGAGTTTTTGGGTTTCGGAGAGCCAGGCGGGTTTGGGCAGGCTGCCTGCGATGGTGGTTTCAAACATGGTTTGGGTCTTTCTGATTACTATGGATGTTGTAGCTGCTCGCGCAATAATTTTCTTGGCTTGGGTGAGATTTTAGCTAGTTTATGCAGCGGGAAAAGATTTGTCTGGCTGGATGGTGCGAGCTTGGACTGTGTATGGGCGACTTGGTCAAGCGCTCGGTAAGGAAGGGCAAAGTGCCACCAGCACGGCGCCTTCCTTGGCACACCCCCAAAAGGGCTCCAGCAGCGCCAGTTCTTCTTCCAGGGTGCAGTTCTACCTGCGCCTGCCAAGGACAGCGACTTGCAAAACCATGCGAAACTCAAGGCACAATGCAAAGAAGAGCGTAAGCAGCCTATTGCCAACGCGTTTAACCAGGGTGGGCACACGCAAACGGCCATGGCTATCGCGTGTAAAGTGCCCCCCTCTACGATCAGCCGCATAGTGGCTGATTACGAAAGATGATTTTGGGAAATGGGAGACCTGAGCCCGTACGGGTACTAGTGATTGGCGCAGGTTGGGCAGGCCTGGCTGCCGCCGTGGAGGCCACGCGCCTGGGCCACCAAGCTACAGTTTTAGAAGCGTCCCGCGCAATAGGTGGAAGGGCTAGAGCATTGAGCGTCACTTTACCTGATGGCACGCAGTCCACGCTGGACAACGGCCAGCACATCCTCATCGGTGCCTACAGCCACACCCTGCAGCTCCTGCGCGACGTGGGTGTAGACACCGGCAGCGCCTTGCTGCGCATGCCGCTCACGCTGCGCTACCCGGATGGCAGCGGCCTCGCCCTGCCCGACTGGAGCAAGCCCTGGTTTGCGGGCCTGGACGTGGCGGCGGGCATCTTCCAGGCCAAGGGCTGGAGCCTGGGCGACAAGCTGTCTTTGCTACGCGCGGCCGATGCCTGGCGGCGCAGCGGCTTTGCCTGCCCGGCGCACTACAGCGTGGCGCAGCTGTGCGGCGGCATCAGCCAGCGCGTGATGGCGGACATGATCGACCCCTTGGTCGTCTCCGCGCTGAACACCCCCACCGAGCGCGCTAGTGCCAGCGTGTTTTTAACGGTGATGCGCGACGCACTGTTTGCACCCTCTTCTGCCCAAGGATCGGCCCACATAGCGGGCAGCAACATGCTGCTGCCGCGCACCGATTTAGGCACCCTATTTCCCAGCGCCGCAGTGCAATGGCTGGTGGAAAACGGCGCGCAGGTGCAGCTAGGCCAGCGCGTAAGCGACTTACCATCACTATTAAAACATGAGCTGCTCCCGCAATATTCTTACCGGCTAACGGCCCATATCGCTGAAAAATATGATGCGGTGATCATCGCCACACCGGCTTGGGAGGCCGCACGCTTGGTGCGCACGCTACAAGCTGGTAGCGCAGACGCCCAAGCCAGTGATGCGGCCGCGTGGGCCACCTGCACCGAGGCCTTGCCACACGAGGCCATCACCACCGTCTACGCCCACAGCGCCAGTGCCCGGTTGCCACAAGCCGTGATGGCCCTGCGCAGCAGCAATAGCAATAGCAATAGCAATAGCAATAGCAATAGCAATAGCAATAGCAATAGCAATAGCAATAGCTGCAGCAACAGCACTGCGCCCCAGCCCGCGCAGTTTGTGTTTGACCGGGGCGCGCTCAGCGGCCAAGCGGGCGTATTAGCCTTTGTAGTCAGCGCCAGCAGCGGCGACGCGGCCACGCTAGAGCAGCAAGTCATAGCCCAAGGCCGCGCACAACTTGGCTTGCCCGACTTGCAGCCGCTCAAAACCATCGTAGAAAAGCGCGCCACCTTCGCCTGCACCCCAGGCCTGCAACGCCCCGCCATGCGGATAGCCAAGGGCGTGCTGGCCTGCGGCGACTATGTGGAGGGGCCCTACCCTGCAACGCTAGAAGGCGCAGTGCGCAGCGGCTTGGCAGCGGCCAGAGCGCTTGGGGCAGTAAACATTGGACGCACTTGCCTGGCCCACAACGACAAAGAGCAGCTATTTATTCAATAGCTGCTCCCGCAATATCCTTCTTGGCTACAGCCCTACAGCTATCAAAACCTTACTTCTTGCCTGTAGGCGCAGCATTTTTCGCTGCGGGTTTGCTGGCATCCGGCTTGGGCACGTCGCCAATCACGTCTTTGAGGGGGCAGACTTTGAAAGCTGGGCATTTTTGGCAGCCAACGACGACGGCGATAGGGCATAGGGTCATGGTGAGTCCTCTTTAGTTATGGTGGTTCAGTATGCGCTCTTGTGGTGGAAATTACCAGCCAGTTGCTGGTACGAGCACACTAAAAACTGACCCTGTGCAGCCAAATTTATAACTTAAGTTCCCAAGTCTCGCCCACCAAGGCCTTGCCAAAACCCTCATAGGCTTCGCTGCGAATGCACTGAAAGCCTCGTTTGGCGTACAGGCCGCGCGCAGCATCCAGGCAACTGTTGGTCCACAGCTGGATTTTTTTATAGCCCTTGCTGCGTGCAAAGGCGATGCATTCGTCCGTCAGCCTGGCCCCCAAGCCCAGCCCGCGCGCTTGGGGCAGCAAGATGAGCATGCGCAGTTGGGCGATGGTTTTGCTCTTGCGCACCACAAACACCGAGCCCACGCGTTGGCCGCCCACCTCGACTATCCAGCAGCGCTCCCACTCTGGCTGGCGCTTGCGCAGGTACTTGGCCACAATGCCTGCCACCAGCGCCTCAAAGTCGCTGTTCCAGCCATACTCTTTGGCGTAAATTTCGCCGTGCATTTGCACCACCCAGCCCATGTCGCCGGGCTCGGGGTCGCGCAGGACAGTTGCGGGTTTATTCATACGTTCACCCCCGCCACCGGGCCACTACCGTGCCCAGCACCAGCGCCATCAGCGTGCCCATCAGCACGCCCAGCTTGGCGGCAATTGCAGCAGCAGACCCCACGTCAAACGCCAGGGTAGCGATAAACAGCGCCATGGTAAAGCCGATGCCGCAAAAGCAGGCCACGGGCAGGTAGTCGATCAGCTTGAGGCCGTCGGGCAAGCCACCGCCTAATTTGCTGGCCACCCAAGTGCCCAGCAAAATGCCAACAGGCTTGCCCAGCAGCAGCCCCAAAGCAATGCCCATAGTCACAGGCTGGGCCAGCGTCGCCCAGCCAAAACCGCTCAGCGCCACACCCGCGTTCACCACGCCAAACAGCGGCAATATCACCCAGCTGATCCACGGCTTGATCGCATGGTCAATCGCCTGGGCAGGGTTGCGGCCCTCCTGCGGGCTGGGAATGAGCAGCCCCGTAATCACCCCTGCCAGCGTAGCGTGCACGCCAGACTTGAGCACGCACAGCCACAGCAGCAAACCCACAAATACATAGGGCCAGGTGCGCCGTACCTGCAGGCTAGACAACACAAACAGCGCCACCACGGCGATAAAGGCCAAACCCAGCATGGTTTTGCTGAGTTGGTCGGTATAAAACAGCGCTATGACCATGATGGCACCCAGGTCGTCCAGCACCGCCACCGCCATGAGAAATGCCAACAACGCAGGCCGCGTTTTGGGCGCAGCCAAGGCCATCAGCCCCAATGCAAAAGCAATGTCGGTGGCCGATGGAATGGCCCAGCCAGACAGGTTGGCGGGTAGCCCCCAGTTGAATGCCGTGTAAATCAGCGCAGGCACCGCCATTCCCCCCAGTGCCGCGCCCAGCGGCAGCACCCTGGCCTGCGGTGTGGCCAGCGAGCCGTGTTGCCACTCGTGCTTGATCTCCATGCCAATGGCCAAAAAGAAAATGGCCATCAAAAAGTCATTGATCCACAGCTCAATGGGTTTTTGCAGTATGGCGCTGCCCATGCCGATCTGCACGGGCGTGCGCAGCAGTTGTTCAAAGCCACTTGCCAGCGGGCTGTTCATCACTAGCATGCCCAGCGCCGCACTGGCTGCCAGCAGTAGACCGTCTCGCTGTAGGGTGTTCATGCTGCGCAGTATAGAGGGCAGCCAAGCCGGGGGCTGCGCTGCATGGCTAGTCCAGTTTCAGCTTAGCCGCCAGCAGCGCGCCCGCCCCTACCGCCGCGCCCACCACCCAAAACAGCCCCGCCACTCCCACCACGGCGCCCGCCACGCCAAACAGCATGGGCATCAGCACGCTGGAGCCGTTGATGGCCATCAGGCGCAGGCCCAGCGCTTCACCGTGGCGGTCTTCGGGGGTGATCTGGTGCAGCGTGCTCATGATCATCGGCTGCACACAGCCTAGCGTGAAGCCCAAAAACACAGACACCACGCCCATCGACAGCGCGGTGGGCATCAGCGGGTACACCGCAAACAGAAGCGCCGTCATCACCATCGCCACGGTCACCACCGCCCATTCGCGCAAGCTGTGCGCCAGCAGGGGCAGCAGCACGCGCACGGCTGCGGCGGCGATGGCGAAAGCGCCCAAGATGGTGCCGATCACGCTGGCGCTGTAGCCGCGCTCGTGGCCCAGGATGGGCACGACGAAGGTGTGCACATCCCAGCAGGAAGACAGCAGCCAGTTGACCCAGATGAGGCGGCGAAACATCGGCTCGCGCATCAAGTCCCAGGCTCTTTTGGGTGCGTCGCTTTTTTTTACCTCGACCGGGGGGAGTTCTTGCGTGTTGCGTATCCAAAACCAGGTGGCCAGTGGTAGCAAAGCCATCAGAAAAAAGGCGGCTCTAAAGCCCGCATGGTCTATCAGCAGCCCTGCCGTAAAAGGCCCCAAAAAGTTCGACACTGCCGGCCCGATGGCCAGCCAGCTGAACACCTGTTTGAGCTGGGTCGGGTTCTCCGCCGCGCGGCCCACATGGCGCTGCAAGGCGATGGAGGCGATGCCCGTGGCACCGCCCGTGCACAGCGCGGCGATGCACAGCACCGCAAAGTGCGGCATAGCGGTAGCCAGCAGCGCGCCCGAGCTGGCCAAGATGATGGCAAAGCCCACCGGCTTCTTCAGCCCATTCGCATCGGCATAGCGCCCCGCAGGCAGCGCCAAAAACACCTGCATCAATGCAAACAGCGCCAGCAGCACGCCCACCGCCGCCGCGCTATGCCCCTCTTTGAGCGCCCACAGCGGCGCGGCCAGCCGCATACCCGCCATCGCCGCGTGCAGGCACACATGGCCGACGATCAGGCGCATGAGGGGGCGGGAGAGGGAGGTTTTCAGCACCGCATCCTCAACACCTCACCCGCGACCTGCATGCACAGTTCCCTCACCCGCTGGCGGGAGAGGGCTAGGGTGAGGGCAGCCGGTGGCAGAGCTCCACACCAGACGGACAGTTTCTGCGGGGCAGCCCACGTTAATTTCATGAAAATCTTCAAAATCATCCCTCTTCTGGCTCTTTGTCCAGCGGCAGGAGGGCCTGCGTTTGCGGTTCGCTCAGGCCCTCCACCTGCTTCAAAGCACGGTTCATCACATTGGTGCGGGTCTGCGCCTGGTCTAGTGTGGTGAGCACGGTTTGGGTTTGCGCGCGGACCTTGGTCATCACGTCGCCAAACTTGCCAAACTCGGTTTTCACCGCGCCCAGCACCTGCCACACCTCGCTGCTGCGCTTTTCCAGCGCCAAGGTGCGAAAGCCCATTTGCAGTGAATTGAGCATGGCCAGCAGCGTGGTGGGCCCCGCCAGCGTCACGCGGTAGTCGCGTTGCAGCGCGTCCATCAGGCCGGGGCGGCGCAGCACCTCGGCGTACAGGCCTTCTGACGGTAAAAACAAAATCGCAAAGTCGGTGGTGTATGGCGGCTGCACGTATTTCTCGGCCATCGACTTGGCCTCCAGCTTGATGCGCTGCTCCAGAGCCTTGCCCGCCACCTCCACGCCCAGCACGTCGGCGCGCTCCTGCGCGTCCAGCAGGCGTTCGTAGTCTTCGTTGGGGAATTTCGCGTCAATCGGCAGCCACAGCGGCACGCCGTCATCGCTTTTGCCGGGCAGTCGCACGGCGTAGTCCACCACGTTTTTGCTGCCGGGAATGGTGGCTATCTGCGCTGCATACTGCTCGGGCGAAAATATCTGTTCCAGCAGCGCGCCCAGCTGCGCCTCGCCAAAAATGCCGCGCGTTTTCACATTGGTCAGCAGGTGCTTCAAGTCGCCCACACCCTGCGCCAGCGTCTGCATCTCACCCAGGCCTTTGTGCACCTGCTCCAGCCTGTCGGCCACCTGCTTAAAGCTCTCGCCCAGGCGGGTTTGCAGCGTGGATTGCAGCTTCTCATCCACCGTCTGGCGCATCTCGTCCAGCTTGGCGGCATTGGTCTTTTGCAGCTGCGCCAGTTGCACGTCCAGCGTGTCCCGCACCTCGCGCATGCGCAGGGCGTTGCCGTCCGTTATCTGCTGCAACTGCTGCGTCAGATTGCCCTGAAAGCCCGCCAGGCTTTGCGTCAGATGCGTTTGAATAGCCGTAAGCGACTGCGCCTGCTCCGTCCTGTCGCCCCGCGCCGACTCCGTAATCTCCCGCCGCAGCTCCCGCTCCAGCCGCTCGTTGGTATTGAGCAGCGTGGTTTTAATATCGGTGTGGCGCGATGATTGCTCATCTTTCAGTAGCTGCTCCCGCATGCTTTTATTGGACTTGACAAGGAAATGACCAATAAGTAGCCACACCAGCAGCAGCGTGTTGACAATGCCCAGAATAAGAGAGATAGAAATGTCCATAGCTAGAGTCTAACGCTGTGCAATACCGCGTAAAAGCGGGAGCACAAAACCGGGGTCAAGCAAAATGGGGTCAGATCAAATTTCAGGACACGCACTCCCCGGCGACTCAGCAACAATGACGAAAATTTGCTCTGACCCCACTTTGCGTCCCTTCCGGAGACTACAAAACCTGTGCGCGGAAAGTTGGCCACCAAGCGGCCGGTGAAGACCTTGTGCTGCAAAAATCCTCCGCAAACACGCGCGAGCATCGACCACGTATTTCATGGCGCATGCACCGCGCGCCTTGCTACAAATTTTTCATCCCAAGGCCGTTCACCACCCGCTGGGCCGGCTGCATGGTGCAGCGCATCTGCATACCGCGCTTTCAACCTCTTCCTTAACCTGCCTTTTTCCTGTAGGCCATAAAATAATGGTGATGCGAAAGCAGCAACTAAAAATGTAGGGCGTGCAACGCGCCGGGCTGTGCGGTAATCGCACTGAGCACACCGCACTCGCTCCAAAGTGCTCAAATGTGCATCATAATTTCAACAATCAGCTGACGATTTTATTTTCCTTATCCGCCAATACTCGAGTGGTTCAGTCCAACATGGTTCATCAGCCGCATGAAGCACTCTTGGTTTACTTCAGCTTGGTCTCGCGACAGATAGACGCTATTCTTTAACCATCAACTACCGCCATGACTCCAAAATTCGATGAAGTGATGAACCGCCTACGTAGCTTAATTGAAAAGGCCGACAAGTTACTTTTAACAACGCGGCAAGATCCTGAATATGCGAAATCGAAAGAAAAGCATGAAATTGTCGATACATTCGAATTCGTCAGATTCAGGACTGCATCTCTTCACTTCATCGAAACTACTGTTGGCAAAGATACCCAATACCACAATGCGTTTTGGCATCAGTGCCAAGCTAGGGCTCCGCACCATGTGAGGATCGGAAAGCCTCTACTTGAGGAGTTACTGTCTGAATTTGAGAGCCGTTGGCTATAGACCACACGTGGGATCGCGACTGCTGAGGTCTATGCCGACTTTCTTGAAATGGCGGAGGGACTCTTGGATGCAAAATATAAAGATGCTGCAGCAGTAATGATTGGAGGTGTTCTAGAAGAGCATCTACGTCGCCTGTGCATAAAGAACAATATGGCTACAACCAATGAAAAAGACGGTAAAGTCGTTGCAAAGAAGGCGGACACCATGAATTCAAAGTTAGCGAGCGCGGCTGTATATAACAAACTGGATCAAAAATGGGTCACTACTGCTCTGGACCACCGAAATAAGGCGGCACATGGTCATTACGGAGATTACGGAGATTACGATGATGATCAGGTTCGAGCAATCTTGCTCCAATCCGCAATAAATTTTTTGCAACGTCAGCCAGTCTGATACGTCAGCAACAGCAAGCTCAGTCATATCTTGCAAGCCAGCATTTCGCCAGACGACTCATCAAAATGAATCAACGTGGTTCCGTGTTTCCCGTAGTCCGAGGTATCGGCTTCTGGCTTAGGGATTTGCAATTTTGTTTAACGCTTTGTCCATAGACAACAAAACCAAACCACGCGAAGCAGCGGTGGCGGCGATGATGGCATCGGGTAGCTTAATTTTGTGCTGACGGCGCAGAGCTATGGTGTGCAATTCAATTGCTTCGTCGAGCAAAATAACGCGAACCGCAGCGAGCAAATTTTGTAGGGTTTGCACCTCGGCGGCAGCCAAACCTGCAAAGCCTAGCAGCTCCATGCGGGTGATTTGGCTGACCGCTATGTCGGCCAGGCTGCAATTGGCAGATTGCATCAAGGCGGTGCAAACGGCATCACCATTGAGCAAACCAATAACGACGTTGGTGTCCAGTAAAAACCGAGGCTCCGCCATGGTTAGCGCCATTCGCTGCGCATCTGTTGCTGAATGGCCAGTGGATCGCCTGCAAAAGCGGGGGAGTTTTTGAGTGCGCCTGCAAATGCTAGCCAGTCGCGTTTCGCATTCCCAAGATCGGCTGGCTGTATGGGCTGAGGGGACGAGGCATTGTCTGCAAGTGGCGACACAATGGTGATCAATACTTTTTGGCGCTGTTGGTACACGGGTTTAGCCAAATCGGTAAACAACACCTGACCGCTGGTTTCTAGAGTGGCTTCGTAGGTTTGTAGCATGGTGATCCTTTCGCGATTTAGGTTGACCGGGTAGTGCTTATAGTCTAGCGTAAAACCATACTCGATGGTTCGCCGCTGCTCAGGCGGCTTAGCTCCCACCACCGGCTGGAAGCGGCCTTCCGTTGCAAGTGTTTCGCTAAAATTAGCCCTTCATGCAAGCCGCGTGCGCAACGGTGGCAACGGTGGCAACGGTGGCAACGACTATGCGTGGCTCATTTCAACGAGGACTAACATGACGAACTCAGCGAAGAACACGATTTGCCTTTGGTACGACGGCGATGCCGAGGACGCGGCGCGGTTTTATGCCAAGACCTTTCCCAACTCGTCCGTCGGCGCGGTGCACCGCGCGCCGACGGACTATCCGGCGGGCAAAAAAGGCGACGTGTTGACGGTTGAATTTACTGTGATGGGTGTGGCCTGCCTCGGCATCAACGGCGGGCCTGCGGTCAAGCATAGCTGGGCCTTCTCGTTCCAGGTGGCCACCGCGGACCAAGCCGAAACAGACCGCTACTGGAAGGCGATTGTTGGCAACGGCGGCAACGAGAGCGATTGCGGCTGGTGCCAGGACAAATGGGGACTGTCGTGGCAGATCACGCCGACGGCCTTGACGAAAGCGGTCACCAGCCCCGATACAGCCGCCGCCAAGCGCGCTTTCGACGCGATGATGCAGATGAAAAAGATAGACATCGCCACGATTGAAGCAGCGGTGCGCGGTTGAGTGGGTGGGCAGTGGGCTAGACACTACAGCCGCAGCTACGCAGCCAGCACTTCCGACAAAAGTTCAGGGTGCCGATCCAGCAGTTTGAGCAGCAACACGGTGGATTTATGCGGCTGCGTTTTACCGCGCTCGTACTCAGAAAACGCGCTGGCACCGCCACCAAAAAGCAGGCCTGCCTCGGCTTGGCGCAGGCCGAGTTTTTTGCGGGTGCTGCGCATCGCGGCGGCGCGTTGCTGGTTGGCTAACAAGCGCAACTCCTCCAGCGCCTTGCCATAGCGCCGGCCTTCGCCTTTGTCAAACTGGCAGTCTGCACACACAGGGCAAAACCAGCCAGACACTGAGGGCACGGTGGTAACCAGTTTGCCCATGGTAATCGCCAAGTCCTTGGTGCCGTGCGCTAGCAAAGTGCCGTCATCGTATTGAAGACAGGATCGTTTTTCTAGCATATCAACGCTCCTTAAATTGAATCACGGTGGCTCCGTCTTGGATGGTTACCTTGATGTAGGCGGTTTTATCGTTGGGGCATGGCGCGTGGTTACCATCACTTTCACAGCTGTTAGATCGTAGTGCGCTACTTGCTTCTCCATTGCATAAATTATATGGAATCCATCTATTTTTGTGAAATCGAAAATTCGTAAATGTCAGGATTTAACTTGACAGGAAAAATTTTATACATACAATGTACGTATGATTAAGTTCGAGTGGGATGAGCCTAAAGCCGCTGCCAATCTCAAAAAGCATCAGGTGTCTTTTGAAGAGGCTAAGTCTGTCTTTTATGACGAATTTGGTGTTCAGTTTTTTGATGAAGATAACTCATTGGAAGAGGAGCGTTTCTTGATGCTTGGTATCAGCTCAGAGGCCAAGTTGCTCATCGTCTGCCATTGCGAGCGGGAGGACGGTGAGGTGATACGCATCATTTCAGCTCGCAAGGCAACCAAGCGTGAAAGCGCGTTTTATCCAGGTGCACGACCATGAAAGCAGAATACGATTTCTCTCAACTCAAGTCCCGTAAAAACCCCTACGCGTCCAAGCTAAAGCGGCCCGTAACCATGCGGCTGTCGGAGGACGTGGTGGCGTATTTCAAAGGCATGGCCGATGAGGCGGGTGTGCCATACCAAAGCCTGATTAACCTGTATCTGCGTGACTGCCTAGCCCATAGCCGCAAGGTGCAAATCAGGTGGCCACAGGCTGCCTGATTGAGATTTATTCGTTTTGGGCAGCAGCTGGAGACGGTGTAGATAGGCTATTCTTTCCACGTCAATCTTATGACCCAGCAGCCCACGCCCAACCCCAAACCCACCACCGCCCGCGAGTTTGTGCACTCGCGGCTGATTGACGCGCCGCGCGAGCGTTTGTTCCGTGCGTTTGCACAGCCTGAGCACTTGGCACAATGGTGGGGGCCGGATGGGTTTAGCAACACCTTTGAAACGTTCAATCTGCGCGTGGGCGGGCAGTGGCGTTTTGTGATGCATGGGCCGGATGGCACTGACTATCCGAACGAGATAGTGTTTCGGGAGCTGGTGGCACCAGAGCTGGTGGTGCTGGAGCATTTAGGCTCGGTACACCACTTCTTTTTGACCATTACCTTTACCGAGCAGGCGGGCAAAACGCTGGTGGGTTGGCGGCAGGTGTTTGACACGGCGCAGCAGAAAGAGGCGATAGCCGCGTTTGTCATCCCCGCGAACGAGCAAAACCTCAATCGCTTGGCAAACGAAGTGCACAACGTACCGTAAGCTGGTAAAACCGTGCTTACGCTCCAAGACTTATTTGCCCATGCCCTCCACCCTTCACTATTCCCCGGGAGCCTGCTCTTTGGCTGTCCACATCGTTCTGGAAGAGATTGGCCTGCCGTTTCAGCTGGTGCCCACCTCTACTGCTGATGGATCGACCCGCTCGCCCGAACACCTCAAGCTCAATCCGAAAGGCCGTGTGCCGGTGCTGGTGACGGGAGACTCAGTTCTCACGGAGGCCCCCGCCATCCTGGTGCATCTGGCCATGCAGCACCCAGACCAAAAGCTGCTGGCTAACACGCCTGATGGGCTGGTGCGCTCCATGGAATGGTTTAACTGGCTTTCTGGCGCGGTACATGCCGTGGCCATTCGCCAAGTATGGCGATCAGAGTCATTTACCGACGTGCCGGCGCAGCATGAAGACATCGTGGCCAAGGGAAAGAAAAACTTGGCCGATGCCTTTGCCCACATTGAAACGCGGCTCGCCAAGGCAGACTGGGCGGTTGGGCCGCACTACTCTGTCGTTGACCCCTATCTGCTGGTGTTCTTTCGCTGGGGAAACCGCATAGGGTTCGATATGCGCGGTCAATACACAGCATGGACAAATCATGCGCTGCGGGTTGCCGAACGGCCCGCTACCGCACGCGCGCTGACCACAGAAGGCATCTCCGTCTGGCAATAGCAAAAAAATGCAATTGGTGTTGATCGAAGCTCCAAAGAATCTTGGAACCGCTACATATTCAGTAGCTGCTTGCGCTATATTCTATTGACCTGTAGCCCTCTAGAATATGGCGGGAGCAGCTATGAAATAGAGAGTACTCTTTTTTTCCATAACTGGGTTCACCGCTGTGCAAAGTGCCGCTACAGCGACCAAGCCTTGTAAACCGTCCAAGCGCCAATCAGCAAAAATCCCGCGCCTGCTACCAGTTGCAAAGTACGCGGCGACACCAAGCTGCCCAGCCAGGAACCAGCCACTACGCCAATGCCTGCGCAGAGCGACAGCGCCGCACAGGCGGCAAAAAACACCGTCCATTTGCTGACGCTGGCGTTGCCGTCCGCAGCGAACAGCATGGTGGCAAGTTGGGTTTTGTCGCCTAGTTCGGCCAGAAAGACGGCGAAAAAGATGGTGGAGAAAGAGGAAATGACGGTCGGGCTGATCATGCGGTGATTACTTGCGGGTTTAAAGGCGTTTTGGCTTGCTTGGCGGTCAGGTAGCCGATGAGGTTGTCGGCGGCCAGATTGCTCATGGCCAGACGCGTGGGCCGGGTGGCGCTGCCGATGTGTGGGGTGAGTACTACGTTCTTCAAGACGAGCAGTTTGGGGTTGACCTTGGGTTCGCCTTCAAACACGTCCAGGCCCGCACCAGCAATTTTACCAGCAGCCAGGGCGGCGGCCAGCGCGTCTTCGTCGATCAGGCCGCCACGGCCGATGTTGATGAGGTTGGCGGTGGGCTTCATGCGCTCGATCTCGGCGGCACCCACGGTGTGGTGCGCCTCAGCGCTGTAGGGTAGCACCAGCACGATATGGTCGGCTTGGGCAAACAGCTCGTCTTTGCTCACATAGCGGCCCTTCACAGCGGCCTCGCTGGCGGCATCCAGGCGTGAGCGGTTGTGGTAGATCACGTTCATGCCAAAGCCGTGCGCGCCGCGCTTGGCGACGGCCTGGCCAATGCGACCCATGCCCAACACCCCTAAGGTGGTGCCATGGATGTCGCTGCCCATGAACATGTCGTAGCTCCATTTGGTCCACTGGCCTGCGCGCAAATAGGCTTCGCTCTCGCTCACGCGGCGGGCGGTGGCCATCAGCAGGGTGAAGCCCAGGTCGGCGGTGGTCTCGGTGAGCACGTCGGGGGCGTTGGTGCCCAGCACGCCAGCGGCGGTCATGGCGGGCAAATCGAAGTTGTTGTAGCCCACGGCCATGTTGGCGCAGATTTTGAGGTCTGGGCAGGCGGCCAGCAGCTCGGCGTCGATACGCTCGCCGCCGGTGGTGAACATGCCTACTTTGCCTTGCAGCTTGGCGATCATCTCGGCTTTGGTCCACAGCACGTCGGCTTGGTTACTCTCGACGTCAAAGTGTTCGGACAAACGGGCGACGACCTCGGGGAAGTTGGCGCGGGCGATGAGGATGGATGGTTTTTTCATGGTAAATAGGCTGTTAGCCAGCTAAAGTAAAGCGGGAGAAGCTACTTATTATGTAGCAGACGAAATGATGGCAACGGCGGTCGGAGCGGGTACCGCAGGTGCTGTGGCTGCGGGTGGGAAGGCGGCTTTACCGCGCATGGGCTGCGGATGCCAGCCATGCACGGCCATCAGCACCGCAAAGCCCAGCACATAGCCCACAGCCACATGCCAGCCGCCTTTGAGCCAGGCACCGACCGATTTTGCCTCGGGGTACATATTGGAGAGTGCCACACCCGCCGAGGAGCCAAACCAGATCATGCTGCCGCCAAAGCCTACGGCGTAGGCCAGCACGCCCCAGTCAAACCCGCCTTGGCGCAAGGCCAGTGCGGTCAGCGGGATATTGTCAAACACCGCACTGACAAAGCCCAGGCCCAGCGCGCTCATCCACGAGGCGGTGGGCAGTTTTTCTACCGGCATCATAGAGGCGCACATCACCAGGGACAGCAAAAACACGCTGCCTTTGAAGGCGTCAGGCAGCAGGCTCCAGGTGGGTTTGCGCCACAGGCTAGTCACCAGCACGGCCGCCAATACTGCCATACCGATGACGGGGAGTTTGTCTAAGGTGGCTGGGCTGTTGAGGTTGAACCAAACGTTCGCGGCCACGGCGGCTACCAAAATAATGGCCACGATGCCCAGGCGCGCAAACTCTACGCGGGCACCTGTCTTGGCATCTTTCATGATGGGCTGGTAAGCATGCTGCTGGCGCGCGGCGATGGTGCCGAAGAAAATGAGCGCAGGCACGGCGGCTATGTACGCGTCTAGCACCTGCATGGGGCTCACGCCTGCAATCCACAGCATGGTGGTGGTCGTGTCACCCACCACCGAGCCTGCGCCGCCCGCATTGCTGGCGGCCACGATGGCGGCCAAGAAGCCGATGTGCACCCGCTTTTGGTAGAGCACCGCGGCCATCGTGCCGCCGATCATGGCGGCGGCGATATTGTCTAAAAAGCTGGAGATGACGAAGACCAAAATCAACATCACAAAGCCACCCTTCCAGTCGTCGGGCAGATAGTCAGGCAAGATGGCGGGAATTTGTGATTTTTCAAAATGATCAGCCAACAAGGCAAAGCCCAGCAGCAGACCCAGCAGGTTGGCCAGCGTCACCCATTCGTGCGCCAAGTGTTTGAAGAGTGAAAAATCGGTAAAACCCAGCTTGAACGCTGCAATGGCCACCATGCCTGCAAGCGCCACATACAGCGTCTGCCCGTGAAACAGCGCTACGCCTAACAGCGTGAGGGCGAACAAGATAAATTCGACAGGAATGCCTGCAATGGCCACGGGTGTCTCCAGAATATTTTATTCATCGCAAAAAACGCAAAAGATGAAGACCGAAAATCGCAAAAAAAACCATTTACATATGTGTGTTTTTAGCGTTTTTTGCGTTGTTTTTGCGCTTTTGGCGTTACATCAGCACAAGAGCGAATTATGCAGGCTGTTCGATGTCAAACACCTGCCGCAGATAGGCCAGGTATTTTTCGTCCTCACACATGTTTTTAGACGGCGTGTCCGACAGCTTGGCTACGGGTTGGCCGTTGCATTTCACCAGCTTCATGACGATTTGCAGCGGCACATGCTCGGGCGCGTCGCCCAGGTCGTTGGTCAGGTTGGTGCCAATGCCAAAGGCCAGCATGCAGCGGCCACGAAAGCGCTGGTACAGCTCGATGGTGCGCGGCACGGTCAGGCCATCGCTGAAGATCAAGATTTTGGTTTTCGGATCTACCCGGTTGCCAGCATAGTGGGCGATCATGCGCTCACCCCATTCAAACGGGTCGCCACTGTCGTGGCGCGCGCCGTCAAAAAGTTTGCAAAAATACATGTCAAAGTCGCGCAAAAAAGCGCTCATGCCGTACACGTCACTCAATGCAATGCCCAGGTCACCCCGGTACTCGCGCGCCCAGGATTCGAAGGCAAAAATCTGGCTGTCACGCAGGCGCGGGCCAATAGCCTGGGCGGCCTGCAAATACTCATGCGCCATGGTGCCCAAGGGCGTAAGGCCTAGCTTCATGGCAAACAGCACATTGCTGGTGCCCGCAAACTGCCCCACCGGACTGCGCACCGGGTCGGTGCCCAGCTTGGCGCTGAGCACGCGCAGCACCTCTTCGTGCCAGGCTTTGGAAAAGCGCCTGCGGGTGCCGTAGTCAGCAATTTTCAGCTCGGCCAGGCCTCCGGCATGCAGCAGGTCAATTTTGGCATCCAGGCGTTTGCGGCCATCTTGCAGACGGGGCATTTTTTGGGTATTGCGAAAGTACACCTCGTTGACAATCGCCAGCACCGGGATCTCGAACAATATGGTGTGCAGCCACGGCCCTTTGACCGATATGTCCAGCTCGCCATTGGGTTGGGGCGTGATGGTGATGTATTTGTCATTCAGGCGAAACAGGCCCAAAAAGTCTACAAAATCGCTCTTGATATAGCGCATGCCGCGCAGATAGCTTAGCTCTGCGTCGGAAAAATGCAGCTGACACAGCGAGCGTATTTCCTCCCGGATTTCTGCGGCGTACGGGGCCAGATTCACACCGGGGTTGCGACATTTGAACTTGTACTCCACCTGCGCACCCGGAAACTGGTGCAGCACCACCTGCATCATGGTGAATTTGTACAGGTCGGTGTCGAGCAGGCTGGTGATGATCATTTTGACGAAGGCAGCTTAGTTGGATGGCGGCTGGAAGCGTAGGTGCATCGTACCAAACTTGCAGCCGCCGGTTTTAGCGCCCCAGCCAACGCGCACTGTAGCTCACCAAAAGCAGATGCGGCAGCGTGACAGCGGCCAGGCTGACGACCAGCCATTGCAATACCTGGCCAGCGTTGGCTTGGGCTTGGCTCACGCCACCCAGCCATTGCATCGCGGGTAAAAACCACCACAGCAAAGCCAGCAGCGCGGCGGCGGCCAGGGCGCTGGCAATAAAGGCCAGGGTGTAGCGCACCATCGTCAGGCGGCTGTGCGCCAGCAGCGCCCGCCGCACCCGCGCCACATGGGCCAGGCAGTGGTACACGCCAAAATACAGCGCGAATGCCAGCAACGGAGACAACAACAGGTACGCGCTTAAGAGTGCCAATATTTCTATTACCGCCCACAGCGCTTGCGGGTGTTGATCGGTGGCCAAGCCTTGGCCACGGCTATCGCCGCTGCCGCTGCCAGAGAGCTTATGGCGGTTTAACAACCACCGCACCGACCAAGCCAGTGCGCACACCAGCACCAAGATAAGCCAGGCCCAGGCCAGTATCTGCCAAGCCAGCCACGCTGTGCTAAAGCCCGAACCCAAGGTGCCTTGCACCAGCTGCGCCATAGCGCCCTGCGCCACCAGCATGGGCCACATCACACTCGCGCCGCCCACGCAAAGACGCGCCCACAGCGCGTAGCTGTGCAGCTCGCCGAAATGCCACACCGACATCAGCACCAGCAGCAGCAAAGCCCAAGGCACCGACCAGGACAGCGCCCAGCCTGCCAGCAGCACACACAGCAAATACAGCGCGCTCACCGCCAACGCCTTGCTGCGCGGCGCAAACTGCCCTAGCAGCAGCACGGCATCCAGCGCGCCATGGCCAAATCCCAGGGTGAGGGAGAGCAGCACAAAGGCCCACAGCGCCAGCGGTGGCCACTGCGCCTCCAGCGCGCGCAGTGCCACCAAGCCCAGCAGCGCGCATCCGCTGGCGGCTAAGAGCATGGCTGGGCGGCGGGTCACATCAGTCATGCATCGCTCACCAGATGAATCACTAAATTACGCATTAGATTACGCATTAGATTACGCACTAGGCCACCAGCCGCCGCAGCGCAGCACTGGCAAAGGGCACAACCGGCAAAGCCCGCATGATGGCCACGCGCTGGGCCAGGCTGGCATTGCCCGACAAAAACGCCACCACACCATCAGCGCCCACGCGCTCGAACAATTGCATAAAGTACTGTGGGGCACACAACCAGTCTTGGCTCAGAGCGCTTAAAAATACCGCGTCCATCCAATGGTCTGTGGCGGGACGTGTGAAAGCTTGGGGTTGCCAACTGGCGCGCGCTTGCTGCACACCCCCTTCGCTTAACGTCGCGCGCAGCGAGTCTGCCAAGCCCTTGGCATGCGCCAAGGTGTCCAAAAATGCATAGCCCGTTGAAGGCCGCAAGGTGCCACCGCCCCGGCCCAGTGGTACCACCGCGCTTGCAGGCGATGGCTTGACTGCGTTCAGCGGCAACACGCCCTGCTCTCGGTACACGACGGTATACGGTTTGCCCTGCAAGCGCTGGGCCAAGTATTGCTGCAACTCTTGGGTGGTGTTTGGCTGCCAACTGGCAGGCGAGACCCAGGTGCTCTCTACCAAGGCGCTGCGTGCGCTGTAGGGCAGCACATACCAAAAATGCAGGCCCATGGCATGCGGTTCAAAGGCCATGAGCTGCACCGTGCGGGCATCAAAAGCGTCGTGCTCGGTATGCACCTCCCAGCCGGCAAACTGCTGCACCAAAGTGCTTTGCGCCACTTGCTGGGACGGCCTTGCGTCAAACACCCAACGCACTTGCACCACGTCGCCCTGCTCTGTGGTGATGGCCATGCCATGGCTGGTGATGTGTGCAGCCATCGATGCCACACCCGTACCCAAGCGCAGTTCCACATGTGTTGCGAACGCGATAGTCTGCACCGCCGCCGTGTAAAACGCATCAGCATCTAAGGTGGCGTAGGCAAGTTGTGCAGAGGTGTGCAGGCAAGTGCTGTCATTCAAACTCACGGCCCACTGGTTCCAGCGCGCGCGCTCCAGGGCGCTGTAGCGGTGCTGCGTGCCCGCAGCGGGTGCCCAGTAACTCCAGGTGCGGTCACGCAGGTAGCTGGCCCGCTTTTCCAGCACGAGTACCGATAGCGCAGCAAACTCAGGCGCAGCCAGCTCAGCAGCCAGCGCCAGGCCACTCAGCCCGCCACCCACAATCACCATGTCCCACTGCTTTTCCATAAGGGCTAAGCATAAGCGTTTTAGGCGGGGAAATTTAGGCCGGAAAGCCCGGCGTGTCGGCCAAGTGAGACAGCTCGGTGCGCCACACGTCACGCACCGGCTGGGCAGTGGGGGCGCTGCTGACCAAGGTGCGCACGATCAGCCACGACTTCTCCATGGCGCCCAAGGAGGTGCGCTCTTGCCAATACCGCTGCGGCCCGCCTTGCACTATTTTGTGGCCAATGGCCTGGTACAGCGCGCTGGCGATGCGGATAGCGCGGCGGTTGGGCGCGGGGATGGCCTGAATACCCGAATGCGCGTAGGCATAAAAATCGTCCGCCAGCGCCAGCAGCCTGCGCACTGCGGCAAAGGCCTGGTGGCGCTGTGTGATGCTTTGCGGGTCCGCCAACACTTGGCTAGTCACACCCCACTGTGCGGGTATGTAGCAGCGCCCGCGCTGGGCATCTTCCACCACGTCGCGGGCAATGTTGGTCAGCTGCATGGCCACGCCCAGAGCGACGGCATAGGCATCGGCGTGCCCGGGCGCGCCTAACAGCGGCCGCATCATTTGCCCCACCGTGCCCGCTACGCCGTAGGCAAAGCGCAGCAGCTCTTGCTGGCTGTCTATGGCGCGGGGCCCGGCATCGGCTTGCAAGCTGTCCATAAAGCACAGCAGCACGGCATCAGGCACGCCGTAGCAGCGCAGCATCTGGCCAGTGGCGCAGGACAGAATAGATACCGGCGCTGGGCCATCCGATGCCTGGGCGGCCAAGGCTTGCTCCCGCATAGCGGCCAAATACTGCAAACGCTTTGGCACGCTGCCCAGGCACTCTTCATCGGCATAGTCGTCGGCGGTGCGGGCAAAGGCGTACAGCAAGGCGGCATCTTTGCGCGCAGCACTGGACAAAAACCGCGCCGCCCAAGAAAACGACTTGGCGTGGTGGTTCATCACCGCTTGCGGGCTCATATCGCTTTGCAAAGGCAGGGGCTGGCTCATTGCACACCGCCAAACATCAAACGCTCCACCACCTTGGCCGAGGTCACCACACCCGGCACGCCTGCACCCGGGTGCGTGCCCGCGCCTACAAAATACAGGTTCGGCAGATCGGGCGAGCGGTTGGGAAAGCGAAAGCCTGCCGACTGCGTGAACTTGGGCGTAATGGAAAAACCCGAGCCGTGGGGCGACAAAAGTTCATTGGCAAAGTAGCTGGGCGTGACGCAATGCTCGTCCACGATACAGTCCGCCAGCCCGGGTAGCAGCCTGCGCGCAAGCTGCGCTTGCAGCAAGGCCTTGAACGGGGCAGCTTGCGTAGCCCAGTCAATGCCTGCGCCCAGGTTGGGCACGGGTACCAGCGCATAAAAACTGTCGTGCCCGGCCGGCGCATAACGCGCATCTGTCGCGCTGGGACGGTGCAGATAAATGCTTAAATCGTCCGACAATTGCTGGCTTTCAAATATTTTGTGCAGCACCTCGCGGTAGGTGGTGCCAAACAAAATAGTATGGTGCGGCACATCAGCATACACCCGGCTGGTGCTGAAATACCATACAAACAAGCCCATCGAATACTGCTTGCTGGCAACCTGGCGTGGCCGTTGCAAACCTTGCGGCAATAGCTTGGAGATCGTATGCCCGGCATCCGCATTGCTTACCACCGCATCGGCCTTGAAAACGCGGCCGTCTTGCAGCACAACACCTGTGGCCTGGCCGCCGCTCTCGGTAATGGTCTGCACATCGGCATTCCACACAAACGTAACGCCGTGGCGCTGGCCCAGCGCCACCAGCGCGTCCACCAGGCGGGCCATGCCCCCACGCGGAAACCACACCCCCCACTTGCGCTCCAGGTAGTGGATCAGGCTGTAAATACTGGTGGTATCAAACGGGTTGCCACCCACCAGCAAGGGCTGGATGCTGAAGGCGCGGCGCACCCTCTCATCGTTAAAGTAGCGCGCCGTCACGTCGTACACCGAGCGGTCCGCGCGCAGGCGCAGCATCGCGGGCAAAGCCTTGAGCATCGAGCCCCAGCCCAGAAAGGGCTGGCTGCCCAGCTCTTCGTAGCCTTTTTCAAACAGCTTTTGCGAGTGGGCCAAAAATGCAGGGTACGCCAGCGCATCGGCCTGCGAGAACTTGGCTATCTCGGCTTGAATCTGCTCAGTGCTGCCGCCATAGTCTAGCTGCGTGCCGTCGGCAAAGCGCATTTGGTACCACGGGGTCACGGCCATCAGCTCTACATGGTCGGCCAGGCGCTCGCCAAACAACGCAAACAGCTCTTCAAACAAAATGGGCGCGGTCAGCACCGTAGGCCCAGCGTCGTAGCGAAACTGCAGGCCATACTTTTCCCGCACAAACTCGCGCCCTCGCCCACCCGGGCCGGGCAAACGGTCCAGCACAGTGACCTGATGTCCTCTGGCTGCTGTACGCAAGGCCGCCGCCAAACCGCCAAAACCTGCGCCGATAACTACTGTGTGCATCAATCGTTTTTAACCGTGAGTAAGTGCCGAAGTTTAAGCGACAACTCCACCAATAAAGCCCCTGATTCACGGGGAAGTTCATTTGCCAGCGCAATGGCGCGGTCCAGATGCTCACAGCCCAACTGCCTGGCCTTTGAATACGCTGCCTCGCCAAAGCCAAAGCCCGCCTGCTGCAAGACAAACACAATATTCAGCGCTCCTGACTGGCTGTCGCGCTCGACATCGGCCAAGTCGTCCACCACCTGATAGCCCACAGAAAACGCCTCGGCAGCACTGCGCGCATGCTCGGCCCAGGCACCATGGTCGCTGGCCAGCAAAGCCAGCTCCAGCGGCAGGCTCAGCAAGGCACCCGACTTGGCCTGCGCAATGCGCTGGTAGGCCGCCACATCGTCCACTGCATGGGCTCCCGCGCCCAGGTCAGCGCATTGCCCCGCAATCGCCCCTGCCACGCGCTCATGCACCACGGCCAGCAAGGCCGGCAGCTTGTGCAGTGGGGTGATCTCACACAGCGCGGCGTAGGCGGCCGACAGCATCAAATCGCCAGTCCACACGGCCACGTTGGCCCCAAACTGGACCCACACCGCCTCTTGGCCGTGGCGCAGTGCGTCACGGTCTTGCAAGTCGTCGTGTACCAAAGAGGCGTTGTGCAGCAGCTCGGCAGCCGCTGCAATACACAAAGCGTCGGGCTTGGACAGCCCCAGCGCCAGGCCTGCGCCCAGCGCCAGGCGGCCTCTTACCCGATGGCCGCCAGAGCCCAGGTGGTAGGCAGCAGCCAGCGCAGCAGCCGAGGGCTTGTCCGCCAGAGCAGGCGATGCATTCGCACCCAGTAGCTCCAGCAGGGTGCGCTCAAGCTGGGCTGGCAGGTCTGCATAGTCGTCATACTCACTGAGCCACAGCCCACGGTGCGTGGTCTGCCCCAGGGCACTACCGTTTGGCACTGGCCTCAGACTCGCTCACGGCCACGCTCCAGATGATCAAACCAAAGGCGATCTTGTTGAGCACGTCCGCCAGGTTGTAGATCAGG
This sequence comes from Polaromonas sp., assembly GCA_043772355.1. Taxonomy (GTDB): domain Bacteria; phylum Pseudomonadota; class Gammaproteobacteria; order Burkholderiales; family Burkholderiaceae_C; genus JAAFIP01. The sequence goes on along the minus strand of JAYVGI010000111.1, from coordinate 3,555 downwards.
TTTAACGCATTGGCACTGGCCTCTGGCCCGCTGCCGGTGAGGTAACCGAAGAAGTAGCCAATCGGGTAGATAGCCCAGCCGATGGTCACAATCAAACGCATGGTGCTAAAGGCCGACTGCACTGCGGGCGGTGCGCTTTGGGCGTTGATTTTGCTGGCTTCGCCGACAAAAATTTCGTACAAAATAAACGCCCAACCAGCCATACCCACGATGAATGCGGGCCACGCAGACACATAGCGCGCCTCACCCAAGTAGCCACCCACCAGCATCACCACGGTGCCTATCATCAGGCGCCAAAATACGCCCGTTGACACTTTGGTCACCGCCGACAAAATCAGGAAAAACTCAATCATCAACAAGGGCACCGTAATGAGCCAGTCAATGTAGCGAAACACCGTCGGTGAAGAGCCTGTGCTGACCCACACCTCACGCATGTACAAATAGTGGACAGCAGCCACCAAAGTGACCAAACCCGAGACGGTGAGCGATGTTTTCCACTTGGCCGAGACGCGGTCTCGCTCCAGAAAGAAAAACACGGTAGAGGCCATTAAAGCCATGGTGATAAGCCAGAACGAAATACCCACGAAATCATCGGGTTTGAGAATTGCCCCCGATGCGGCAGCAGCCTGTGTGGACGCAAGCGCCACTGCTGTGCCAAGACCTAACCCCAGGATCGCTTTGGACCCTATATTGCGCAACATCATGCTAGTCTCCCTATAAAAATGCATGACCGGTTGAAATGAAGAATCTCGCAATTCTTCGCCTGTCATGATTTCAGTGATCTCGCTCTTATCGGGCGCCCGTTAAAACGAGTCCAGTCTAATCATGAACCTTCATTCTAGTTCTAGACTAATCGGTATCTATTCGGGATTACACTAATCTACAGGCAAATCTAGTGCTTTACGTAACTAATGCGACATTTTCCGCATCTGCTTTGACAAAACATGGACAAAATTGAGGCGAAAAAAAAGGCCACAGCAATCTGTGGCCTTTTTGACAAATTAAACTCTGGTTTACAGAGCGGCCATCGCGTCGCGAATCTTCTGCTCGCGCATCACCTGGCGCACTGCGTACAGCGCCACCATACCGAAGCCCACCTTGTTGAACAGGTCGGCGAAGTTGTAGATCAACTCACGGGCAATGCGCACGTCGGGCGAGTTGGAAATCAGCGTGATGAGAAAGCCCAGTGGGTAAATAGCCCAACCGAACACGATAAACAGCTTGAGGCGGCTCAGGCCCTGCTTGACGGGGCCCAGCTTGTTGGCCGAGGCATTGGTCACCGCTGTGTACAAGATAAAGATGATAAACAACCAGGCCAGCGAGCCCACACCAAACATCGCCCAGCCCACCACGGTAGCGCCCTTGGCGGCGTTGATAGACACCTCGCCTGCAAAGCCAAACACGATCATCATGATGTCGGCCACAATCACCAGGATAGCCACCGCAGCAGCATCATCGCCACCCAGCATCTCGGGGAACTTGTTAACCAGCAAAGGCGTAGTCACCAGCCAGTCGATATAGCGCAACACGGTCGGGTAATCGCCCTTGGATAGCGAGTCAGTGCCAATGCCATACTTCATGTTGATCAGCAGATACATCATGGCGGCCATAAAACAGTACACCGCCGAGGTGGCCGCGTTGGACTGGCTGTCCATGGGCAGCGAATTTTTAATCAGCGCAAAGTAAAGCGCACCGCCCGCCATGCCCAAAAACCCCATTAAAAATGAGAACTGGGTGGCCATAATTAAATCAAATTGCATCGTGTGCTCCTGTTATTGGAAACTGTGAACTGGGAAATATGTCCCATGGAATGATTGAAAAAAACCCGTAGAAACTTAAGCGACAAGGTTGTTGTAACGGGCTCCAAACTTGTCGGCGGCGTTACGGTCAGAGTAGATGGTGATAATTTTTTTGATACCGATCATGGTGCTGAACAAATCGTCTTTGGTACGGCAACCCTGAATTTTGCTGATCACCGGCGCTGCGTCGGAGCCCAATATGCCGCTGACGTCACGCATCATGTTGGTCTTGATGATCTCAAGCTCAGGCGAAGGCAGGGGCTGCTGCTGCTGCTGCTGCGGCGCATAGCTTTGCTGGGGCTGCTGCTGGGGCTGGTACTGCTGCTGCTGGGGCTGGTATTGCTGCTGCGGCTGTTGCTGCATGGGCTGCTGCATGGGCTGCTGGTACTGCTGCATGGGCGCGCCGTTGGCCACGCGTGCCGCGCCTATGCCCACCACATTGGCAGCGGTCCCGGCCAGTTCCAAAAAGCCCTGCTCGGACAGGCCTTGCAGCACGGCCGCCAGCGAGGGCAGCTGTGGGTTGCGCGCCACCAGCTGGTCTACCGACGACTCGCCATCCACCGCGACCAAATAGCTCATCATGCGCATGGGCAGACCAGAGGTCTTGAAGGCCACCTCGTCGATGCCTTTGAACGACTTGCGGTATATATTGGACATATTTGTAACTCCTACTAATTAACTGACAACTTTGGCGGGGTAGCCAAACTACGCAAAAGGTGCGAACCCCGAATTCTGGTGCTCTGCGTCGATACGCGGCATTTTTGATACGGACACACCGGGCTGGGAAGAAGCGTCGAACATCTTCACAGCGTAACTCGACACGGTGCCCACCCGGCGAAGACAGCCTAATGTTTCCAACAGCTGAAATTTCTCTTCAATCGGCGCAAAGGCAAGCAGGAAGGGTACATACTGCGCCACGGGGCACACGCCGTCCACCATGGTCAAAATAGTTTTATGCTGCAACGACACCACGGCGCTCTCAGTACGCAAGGTGGCAAAACCCCTGGCAGTGATGGCATACACCACGTCTTTGATATCAGACATTTTTATGGTTTTCCGTTAACTCAGCCCGCACATACATTACATATTCTCCCGAAGTATCTGTTTGACAAGCAATATATGCGCCCGGGCAGGCTCACCCAGATGGGAGATAACTTGCTCGTAGCCGCCCAGCGTCACCGCCAACTGCTCCAAGGTACGCAATTGCTCCAACTCCTTGAGTACCATCATGGCCTGCGAGGGGGCGTTGATCAGCACAAAATCCGACATCATGTCTACCGCCCGCGTCAGCGCCTCGGGGTCAGTTGCTCCGGTCAGCATATCCCGGGTAGCCATGGCGCTATGCCCATAGCCTGGCACGGAAGGCTTGTTCGGCATGCTGGGCTGGGAAGACTTGAAGTTTTGCGACGACAGCTTGCTGCGGATCATCGTCTTGGCACTGCTCCACAGGGAGCTGGGCTGATCAGCATTGTCAAATTCGGCCGCTGGCGCTGGAACTGGCGCTGGAGCTGGCGCTGGCGCTGGAACACTGATGTAACCGGAAAACGAATTTGAGATCGGGCGGATCAAACCCGCCATGTCCAAGGATCTCAGTACACCGTGCACATCGCCAAAGGCCCTCAGACTGCTGGTGTACACCTCCACGCTGGTTTTGCCATCAATCACCTTGAGCAACGACCGCAGCTTGCGCGGGAGTGCCGAGTCTGGGCTGTACGCCGCTAACTGGCCCTCTTCGGTACGAACATAAACGGTCATA
>JAYVGI010000110.1:0-5133 GCA_043772355.1 Polaromonas sp. | reverse complement strand
ACGGTGTAGGACGACTACGGTGCCTACCTGCAGTTTGGCGTAGGCACCAATGGCAATGCCATGTCCCAGGTGACCGGGCCGTACAAAATCAACTCGTTTGGCATGCGGCTGATCGCGGTGCTCACCAACAAATGCCAGCAAGGCCCCTACCGTGGCTTTGGCTCCGAAGTGACCAACTGGGTGATGGAGCGGATGACCGACGCGGCGGCCGATGAACTGAAAATGGACAAGGTAGAGCTGCGGCTGATGAACATGGTCCAGCCCAACGAGTTCCCGTACATGATCCCCACGGGCAATATTTACGACAGTGGCAACTACCAAAAAGTTTTGTCCACAGCGCAAACACTCATCGACTACAACGGCTGGAAAAAGCGCGCTGCCGACCTGCGCGCGCAGGGCCGCTGCGTGGGCGTGGGCTTGGCCACTTGCCAGGAGCGCGGCGTGTACGGCCCTACAGAATGGTGGTCGCTCAACAACGTAGCTACGCCTGGCTTTACCTTGACGAGTACGCCCGAAGGCATGTTGCTCAGAATCGATCCGACCGGCAAAGTGTTTGCCACACTGAACGCTGTGTTTATCGGCAACAGCCCAGAGTCGATAGTGACCCAGGTGCTGGCCGAGCAACTGTGCGTGCCGCCGTCCGACATCGTGGTGGGCTATGCGGATACGCATTCGGGCTTTAACGGTGTGGGGCCGCAAGGCAGCCGGTTTGCCACCATGATCACTGGGGCCTGCGTGAGCGCCAGCTACAAGATCAAGGCGAAACTGAAGTTGCTGGCAGGCCATCTGCTGGAGGCCAGTGTGGACAGACTAGAGCTGCGCAATGGCGCGGTGGGCATCAAGGGCTCGGAGCGCCAGGTGGCTATTGCCGACATCGCCATGCAGGCCAATTTTTTCAGGCTGAATTTTCCAGACAAACCCGAGTTTGACAGCGGCCTGGAGACTACAGCCGTGTACGACCATCCGATCTCTACGCTACCGCACCCAGAGAGAAAACACCTGGGTGTGTTCTACCCGATGATGGGCCATGTCTGCCATATTGCGGTGGTGGAGGTGAACCCGCAGACGGGCAAGGTGGGCATTCTGGATTACGCGGCTGCGCACGACAACGGCACCATTGTCAACCCGCAAACCCTGGGTGGGCAGGTGCTGGGCGGCACGGCCAACGGCATTGGCACCACGCTGCTGGAGGAGTTTATCTATGATGAAACGGGCCAGTTTCTCAACCCGAATTTCGCGGAATTTTCTCTGCCTTCTGCTTACGAGATGCCCGCCAATCTCAAGATCGGGCATGTGGAAACGCCGTCGCCTTATTCGGAGTACGGCGTCAAAGGCGGTGGCGAGGGTGGGCGCTTGGGCGCGCCCTCGGCGCTCACCTCGGCCATCGAAGATGCCTTGCGCGCCTACGGCGTGAAGATCCACGCCATTCCGGTACGGCCCAGCAAGCTGCGCGAGCTGATTCGGGCTGCGCAAAGCTGACGATCTGGCGCGTCTGGGATGGCTTGGGCACGCGTAAACTACCGATTCCAACCTAGCCTGAATGCACCCTGCCCACCACCCAGAAGAAGCCAGCCTCCCTACTGAATGCAAGGATACAAGTCAGCAAAAGAAAACCCAGTGCCAACCCCGTGGGGCGGCCTACGGGCCGAGACCCTGAGCACACGCGAGTGGCCATTTTGGACACCGCAGAGGCGCTTTTCAGTGAGCTGGGATGCGAGGGCAGCTCTATCAGAGACATTGCATTGGGCTGCAATGTGCAGGCCGCTGTGGTTGGCTATCATTTTGGGACCAAGGTGGAGCTGTTCAATGCCGTAGTTGGCAGGCGCGCGCTGATCGTCAACGATGCCAGAAGGCAGGCTTTGGATGCGCAACTTTTGCTTGACAAAAAATCTCCCTTGGCGATTGACCGGTTGATTCACATGTATGTAGCCCCCTTGTTGGAAGCCACCAGCCACGGCGAGCCTGGCTGGCGCAATTTCGCCAGTCTGATGGGGTGCCTCGCTAACTTGCCGCGTGGTACCGAGATGATCAATCTGCATTTCAGCGAGGTGGCATCGCTGTACATGCAGCAGTTCAAGCGCTCGCTGCCCTCGGTGCCGGAGGGCCGCCTGATCGATGGATTTTTGTACATGGTGTCTGCCATGCTGTTTGTGTGCGCCGACACGGGCCGCTGGGAGGCCATGGCACACAGCGGGCAGGGTGCACACCGTGATTCGCAAGCCATATTGGACGACTTGGTGCCGTTTGTAGCGGGCGGTTTTAACGCACTTCTCAACAACAAGTAGCGCCATGAACCTGAACGGCCAAAGAACCATCCACGCCACCGTTGCGCAAACCTGGGCCGGGCTGAACGACCCGCAAGTTTTGCAGCAATGCATTACCGGGTGCGAGTCTATCGAGGCCGATGGGCCTGACAGGTACAAAGTTTTGTTGGCTCTGAAGGTCGGCCCTGTCAGCGCCCGCTGTACCGGGCAACTTCGCCTGGAAGACATAGAGCCCTTGGAGTCCTACAAAATCCTCTTCGAAGGCCAGGGCGGCACAGCGGGCTTTGGCAAAGGGCAGGCTACTGTGAGCTTGCAAGCCGTGGACGGCGTTACCCGCTTGACTTACACGTCGCAGACTAACGTGGGCGGCAAGTTGGCGCAGGTGGGCTCTCGTTTGATTGATTCAGTGGCGGCTAAAGTGGCGGATGATTTTTTCAAATCGTTTGAGATGCGGATGCAAAAACAGCCTGCAGTTGACCTGCCCACTGAAGCGTTGCAGCCTCCATCTGAGGGCGGTGAATCTCAAGCTCAACGCGCTGGCATCAGCAACGGATGGCGCATCGCCTTGGCTGTGGGCGTAGCGGCTGTCGCCCTGGTTGCATGGTATTTCCGTAGACCGTAGAAAATCATCGCATGCCAGCAAAGGCATCGGAAGAAAAATTTACAGGAGCTATTACCTATGAGCAAAGTCATCATCACCTGCGCCGTCACAGGCGCCATCCACACACCGTCGATGTCACCGTATTTACCAGTGACACCCGAGGAAATCATCGAAGCCTCGGTAGGCGCAGCCGAGGCGGGCGCGGCCATCATCCACCTGCATGCGCGTGACCCGATCACGGGCAAGCCCGACCAAAGCCCCGAGGCCTTCGCCAAGTTTTTGCCGCAAATCAAGGCACGAACCCATGCGGTGATCAACCTCACCAGTGGCGGCTCGCCCTTCATGACGATTGAAGAGCGCATCCAGCCTTCCATGAAGTTTGCGCCTGAAGTGGCCTCGCTCAACATGGGCTCGGTCAACTTCGCCTTGTTCCCGATGCTGGAGCGTTTTCCCAACCTCAAGCACGACTGGGAACGCCAGCATCTGGAGAACAGCCGAGACCTGATTTTTCGCAACACCTTCAAAGACATTGAATACGCCCTGGCGGCCTGCGCGGCCAACGACACGCGCTTTGAGTTTGAGTGCTACGACATAGGCCACCTCTACAACCTGGCGCATTTTGCCGAGCGCGGCTTGGTGAAAGCCCCGTTTTTTGTGCAGTCGGTGTTCGGCATCTTGGGCGGCATTGGCACCGATCCAGAAGACGTGGCCCATATGCGGCGCACGGCAGACCGCTTGTTTGGCAAAGACTACCAATGGTCGGTGCTGGGCGCAGGCAAGCACCAAATGCGCATCGCCGCCATGAGCGCCTCCATGGGCGGCAATGTGCGGGTGGGGCTGGAAGACAGCCTGTGGCTGGGCAAGGGCACGCTGGCCAGGAGCAATGCCGACCAGGTGCGCAATGTGCGCCACATCATCGAAGGCCTGGGGCTGGAGATTGCCACGCCTGACGAAGCCCGGCAGATCTTGCAGCTTAAAGGGGCTGACAAGGTGAAGTTTTAAGCGTTTACTGACTTGGTTGGCATTCTTGCACGTGGCTGTTTCTGCATTTGCTTTTGTGCGAGGTCAGGTCGGTGGTGCTTTAAGCTTTGTACGGGAGCAGGCCGGGGGACAGCCGCGCAGCTGTGCACACCAAGTGCCAGGGCGAGCACAGCACACACAGCACACACAGCACAGCACAGCGAGGCAGGCCAAGACAAGCCGCCAGTGACATATCATCACGATACAAGCCACCCATTTACCACGCAAACACCGGAGCATCACCATGCGCAACGCACTCACCCTGTCATGGATCAAACCCACATTGGCGCTACTGGCGCTATGCACCACCGTAGCCAGCGCCAGCGCGCAAACCCTGCCCAAGCGCACCGACATCGGGGCCAAACCCGAATCTGTGCTGTGGGTAGGCAACAGCTTTTTCTATTACAACAACAGCATGCACGGCCATCTGGGCCAATTGGTCGCCTCGTCGGGTGCCAGCGTGCGCGGCACCTCGTCCACCGTCAGCGGTTCGGGCCTCGACTGGCACGATATGGAGTCGCTGTTGCGCCCTGACGGGCTGGGTCGCTATTCTTTTGTAGGCGACAACGAGCTGCGCTTTAACAAACCCGGCCGCCAGTACGACACCGCCATCATGATGGACTGCAGCATCTGCCCGATCCACGCGCAGTTGCAAAGCGTCTTTCACGACACTGTGCGAAAACATGCGCTCACGCTGGCCAAAACCGGTGTGCGCCCTGTGCTGTTCATGTCCTGGGCTTACAAAGACCGCCCCGAGATGACGGCAACGCTGGCCGAGCAGTACACCATCGCAGGCAACGCCAACGACGCACTCGTCATCCCCGCAGGCCTGGCCTTTGCCAAGGCCATCGCCAAGCGAGCCGACGTGGAGCTGTATGTGGCCGACAAGCGCCATCCCAGCTTGGCAGGCACCTACCTCGCCGCCAGCACCGTGTACGCCACGCTGTACCGCAAGTCGCCCGTAGGCCTGAGCTACACGGCAGGCCTGAGCCCCGAGCTGGCCACGCTGCTGCAAACGGCGGCGTGGGAAACGGTGCAAGAGTACTTCAAAACGGGCACAACCAACTGAGTAACAGAGACAGAAGCGCTGCCCTTCATAGGCTCATTCCATTTCTAAATCATTACTGTCGTTGTTGCGTCGCCTTGCCGTGCTACCGCACTCTCGTAGGCTCCGCGCCTAGCAGCCTGTCGGACTTAGGTCGTCGAAAGCGAAAATCGGCCCCAGCGAGGATAGTTTTTGACGGTTTC
>JAYVGI010000109.1:0-4816 GCA_043772355.1 Polaromonas sp. | reverse complement strand
GTGCAGCGGCATTGACGAAGCTGCATGTGCGGGCGCGTGAAGCAGGTAAAACTCCAGCAGGCTCTCGGCGTAGCGGCCTATGCGCACCTCGGGTTTGGCCTGCATCCATGCCAGCAAGTTTGAGGGGTTGGCTTGCAGGCTGTCGAGCCACTGGGCTATGCCCGCTCTCTCTACGTCAGTAAAACTGGCCAATTGCGCGCGAGCGCCGGGCGGAACCACCACCAAAGGCGGTGACAGCAAAAGCCAGCGCAGCGCCGCCAAATGCGCACTGGCTGGCGCGCCAGCGTCGCACGGCGCGCTGCCCTGCGACGCTGTGGTTTGCATCAAGGCAGCAAGACACTGGCACCGGTGGTCTTGCGAGCTTCCAGGTCGCGGTGGGCTTGCTGTACATCAGCCAGCGCGTAGCGGTGGTGCACAGGGATGGTCACCTTGCCGCTGGCGACGATGGCAAACAGTTCGTCGGCCATGGCCTGGGTGCTCTCGCGGGTGGCGATGTGGGTGAACAGCGTGGGGCGCGATACGTAGAGCGAGCCTTTGGCACCCAGCACGCCAATGTCCAGCGGGGGTACTTTGCCCGAGGCATTGCCAAAGGTGGCCAGCAGGCCGAAGGGCGACAAGCAGTCGAGCGATTTCTCAAACGTGTCTTTGCCCACCGAGTCATACACCACCTTCACGCCGCGTCCGCCGGTGATGTCTTTCACCTTGGCTACAAAATCACCGGTGGAATAGTTGATGGCATGCGAGGCACCATGCTCCAGCGCCATTTTGCATTTTTCGTCCGAACCTGCAGTGCCAATGAGCTGCAAGCCCAGCGCCTTGGCCCACTGGCAGGCGATCAAACCTACACCACCGGCAGCCGCGTGGAACAGCACAAAGTCGCCCTCTTTCAAGCCTGCTTGCGGCAGGGTTTTGCGCAGCAGGTACTGGGCTGTCAGGCCTTTGAGCATCATGGCCGCGCCGGTTTCAAAACTGATGGCATCGGGCAGCTTGCACACGCACTTGGCGGGCATCACACGCACTTCGCAGTAGCTGCCCGGGGGCTGGCTGGCGTAGGCTGCGCGGTCGCCTGCCTTGAGGTGCGTTACACCCTCGCCTACTGCTTCAATAATGCCTGAGCCTTCCATGCCCAGTTTGAGTGGCAGGGGCAGGTTGTACACGCCACTGCGCTGGTACACGTCGATGTAGTTCAGGCCCACCGCATGGTGGCGAATGCGCACCTCGCCCGCACCGGGCTCGCCTACCTGCACGTCAATGAGTTTCATCTGCTCGGGGCCACCGGCTTGGTCAATCACAATTGCTTTGGTCATAGGGTTGTCTCTGTTGAAAAATGGAAAGAGGGATTATTGCACCTGTGGCAGCGTATGGCTGTCGCGCGCTGTGCTGTGCCGAGTCACTTGAGGGCACGGGTTACGAAAAAAAATAGGCTGTCTGCCTGGTCGATGGAGCATGCAGCGGCGACACTACGACCCAAAAAAGCGCTTGATAAACTCGTAGTATCGCCGCCCACCCGCCACACCATCCGAGTGGATGATGACGGATTTTTTGATCTTCTCGATCCGCGCCACATACTCCTTGAGGGTCAGCGCATTGAGCTTGTCAATGCGTTCCATACCCACCGTCACACACCAGGCAATCACGCCCTGCAAGACCGGATCGGTGGACACACTCTCATTCAACGCAAAACCAAACTGCTGCTTGATGGCAATCTTGGCACTGTCCAGCGCCATGATGCAGCGCGCATCGGTCAACTGCGGGTTGTTGCGGTAGTCCTGAACCAGGCCCGCCTCAATGTTCTGGCACACATCCAGATGCTGATCTTCGTTAAAGTCTTTCATGGCAGACGAAAAAGTGGTGGCAGGGATGGGGATTTTATTTCCAAATCTGGCTTGCATGTTCGACGCCCTCATGCAAACCCCTGAACTCGATTTGACCCGCGCAAACGAAGCCTAATGATGCGCCAGCCGACACTGCGTGTGAAATGCGCCTCTTGTCTTGATGGTCGCATAGGCTGCGGCATAGGAGCGTTTATATCCAGCGCCCAAGTGAATTATCTGGGAGACAAGACCATCAAAGACATAGCGCCCTTCAAACTCACACACGCCCGCTTGGATAATGGCCGAGCCTTTGCCAACCAGGCTGGCCACAGTGTCATTGAGTGCCAACACCGCATAGGCATTCTCGCTGGTTTGATCGATAAACAAGGCATAGGTGGTGGTGCTGCGCAAGTAAACCCAGTGGGCTATGCGCAGGGTGCGCATAGCATGCGCAAGATCCGGCTCCAAGGCCTTACCTGTGGCGGCCAGGTGCGCTATGGCCAACTCCAAGACCTGCGGGTTCTCATACAGATGCGCCCGAAGTATCCCCAGCTTGGCAAGGCCTTCATCCTCACTGGTCACACCTATTTGATGGCCTATAGCCAGCAGCAAAGATTTGTAACCCGTGATGAAGCGCCGAGCGGCATGAGGATGGATCAACATATTTGTGTCACTTTCATACCCATTTTACTTGCAGCAAGACAGTCATGGTTACGCTTTACTGCGACTGACCAGATACACACCGACCAGCACCAGCAGCGTCCCTGCCACGATCCACTCGTTAAACGGCTCGCCCAGCACCAGCACCCCCATGGTGATGGTGGACATGGGGCCGACCATGCCGATTTGGGCGGTTTTGGCAGCGCCTATGCGCTCGATGGCCATCATCACCATCAGCACCGGGGCGACAGTGCAGGCCAGCGCGTTGAGCAGGGACAGCCACAGCACCTCGGGCGCTACCTGGGTGGCGCTCCAGGGCCGCATCACGGCAAACTGCGCAATGCAAAACAAGCAGGCTGCACTGGTGGCCAAGCCTGCCAGGCGCAGGCTGCCCAGCTTTTGCACCAGCTCGCCGCTGTAGCTCAGGTACACCGCGTAGGCTGCCGCGCTGCCAAACACCAGCAGCGCGCCCAGGCCTACGTTGGCACCGTCCAACTTCACCTCGTGGCCAAACACCAGCAGCACGCCGCAGTAGCTCAGCGCAAAGGCGACCAATTGGCGGCGGGTGATTTTTTTGCCCCACAGCACAGCGCCCAGCAGCAAAACGATGGTCGGGTTCAAATACAAAATCAAGCGCTCCAGGCTGGCGCTGATGAATTGCAGCCCGGCAAAGTCCAAAAAGCTGGCCAGGTAGTAGCCGATAAAACCCAAGAACAGCACCTGCATCCATTGCTTGGCCGTCAGAGGATCTTTGCCGCGACTGGCCCACCACGACAGCAGCAGAAACAACGGCAAGGCCAGCAGCATGCGGTACATCAGCAGGGTGATGGCATCCACGCCGTAGCGGTAGGCCAGCTTGACGATGATGGCTTTGCCGCTGAAGGCAATCGACCCGGCAATCGCCAGCAGCACACCACTTGCTATTGTTTTACTAGCTGCTTGCGCAATATTCTTCTCGGCTAACGCCATATTTGGGACAAATAACGACTGTTTGCAGCGGTTTAGAAACCTACCGCCTGCCCATCGCGCCGCGCATCGCTGGCCACTACATAGCCTTCTTTGGCCACGTCGCCCTGGCCTTCGTCGGCGCGCCAAATAAATTGGCCTGCGCCAAAGTCCTGGTACGAATCGTTGATCACCTCCAACTGGTGGCCACGCTCTGTCAGGCCTTGCACGGTGTGGGCGTTCATCGCGGCTTCCACATTGAGCTCCAGGCCCGCGTTGTAGCGCCAGCGCGGTGCGTCGCACGCGGCTTGCGGGTTTTGCTTGTAATCGAGCATGCGCACCAGGGTTTGCATATGGCCTTGGGGCTGCATATTGGCGCCCATCACGCCGTAGCTCATGACCGGCTTGCCGTTTTTGCTCAGGAAGGCGGGAATGATGGTGTGGAAGGGCCGCTTGCCCGGTGCCACCACGTTGGGGCTGGCTGCATCCAGGCTAAAGCCGTGGCCCCGGTTTTGCAGGCTGATACCAAAATTTGGCTCTACGCAGCCCGATCCAAAGCCCATGTAGTTGCTCTGGATAAAGCTGACCATCATGCCGCTCTCATCTGCCGCCGTGAGGTAAATGGTGCCGCCCTTGACCGGGTTGCCTGCCTTGAAATCTTGCGCCTGCTTCATGTTGATGAGCTTGGCGCGCGATGCCAGGTAGGCGTCGTCCAGCATCTGCTCTACCGTCACGTTCATCGACGAGGGTTCGGCGACAAACTTGTACACATCGGCAAAGGCCAGCTTCATGGCTTCGATTTGCAGGTGCTGCGAATCCACGCCGTCCACAGCCATGGAAGCCAAGTCAAACTTGTCCAAAATGCCCAACGCGATCAACGCTGCTATGCCCTGGCCGTTGGGCCCAATCTCGTGCAGGGTGTAGCCCCGGTAGTTTTTGCCAATCGGTTTAACCCACTCGGCCTTGTAGCGGGCAAAGTCTTGCACGGTGTGCGCGCCACCATTAGCCGCGCTGAACTTGGCCAGCGCCTGGGCTATTTCGCCTTCATAGAACGCTGCACCTTTGCTAGCAGCAATGGCGCGCAGACCCTTGGCTGCAGCCTTGAACTGGAACAGCTCGGCGACATTGGGCGCACGCCCCCAGGGCAGAAAGTTTTGCGCAAAACCGGGTTGGCCTTTCAGCTCGTCGGTTGCTGCTGCCCATTTTTGCTGCACCACCGGAGGCAGCAAATAACCGCGCTCGGCAATCTCAATGGCGGGCTCCATCAGGTCGGCAAAGGGCAGCTTGCCAAAACGCTCGCTCATCATCGCCCAGCTACTCACTGCACCGGGGATGGTGACGGCATCGATGCCGCGCTTGGGAGGTGCAGCGGCACTGCTACCGTATTTTTTATGAAA
>JAYVGI010000108.1:0-4399 GCA_043772355.1 Polaromonas sp. | reverse complement strand
TTCATTGCCAACATCGCCATGCTGCTGATTGGCCTGGTGATTTTGTCGCCCTGCATGTGGCTGGTGAACCGCCCCAAACCGTATTTGATTGCCTTCATCTTGGCGCTGGTGATGTCGGGCGTATACGCCATTCACCAAAGCATTTTTGAATGCGGCCTGGTGCTGGCCATTGGCGTGCTGGGCTATGGCATGCGCCTGCTGCGCCTGCCCGTGCTGCCGCTGGTGTTGGGCCTCGTGCTAGGCTATTTGGTCGAGTCGAATTACCGCCGCAGTCTACTGATATCCGGCGGCGAGCACAGCATTTTTGTGACCGACCCGGTCTCGGCCATTTTGCTGGGCATCGCCCTGGTGCTGGGCTTGTACACGGGTTGGAAAGAATTTTCTGACCGTCGCAAAACTAAAACGTAATCAAGTTACCGGATGAACGAAACGAAAAACCCTTTAGGCACCGTAGCCCAGCGCTTGGCGCAGGTCGTTGTGCAGGCCGCCCCCGAAAAAGAGGCTCTGGGCCAGCAAGTAGGCCAGCGCCTGCTGATGGACGTAGCAGGCATTTGCCTGGCCGCGCACAACCAGGTGTATGTCAAAGCCGCACTCGCGTCCATTGACCAGGACGGCCCCTGCACTGTCATCGGTTTTGCGCAACGCTGCGGCGTAGAAGGCGCGGCTTTTGTCAATGGCATAGCCGCGCATGGTGAAGATTTTGACGACACCTATGAAGGCGGCCCGGTGCACGCAGGTGCGGTCGTGGTGCCCGCATTGCTGGCCGCAGCGCAGCGCCATGCCTTGAGTGGCGACGTGTTGCTGCGCGGCATTGCCGTTGGCGTGGAAGTGACCTGCCGTTTGTGCAGCGTGGCACCCATGCAGGTACATAAGGCAGGCTTTCATCCTACGGCGATTTTTGGTGTGTTTGGTGCGGTGGCGGGGCTAGGCGCGGCGCTCAAACTCACGCAGCAGCAAATCGTCGATGCGCTGGGCATTGCAGGCAGCATGGCGGGCGGCATTATTGAATACTTGGCCGACGGCTCATGGACCAAGCGCATGCACCCCGGCTGGGCCGCGCAGTCGGCCTACCGCGCGGTGCGTTTGGCGCAAAACGGTTTCAAAGGGCCGGCTACGGTGTTTGAAGGCAAGCACGGCGTGTTTCACGGGTTTGCCAATACCAGTGCGGGCGATTTTGAGGCGATGCTCAAGGGCTTTGGCAACGAGTGGGTGTGGACCAGCATCGCGTTCAAGCCCTATGCCTGTGGCACCATGGCCCACCCCTTCATCGACTGCGCCCGCGCGTTTCGCGCCAAGGGCATTGCGCTGGATCAGATTGCCACAATTGAATGCAACACCGCAGAGGGCATCGTGCACCGCCTGTGGGAGCCATTGGCGCTGAAGGCCTCGCCGCCCAATGGCTATGCCGCCAAGTTCAGCATCCCCTACGCGATTGCGGTGGGGTTGACCTTTGACGATGCAGGCCTGGGCGAATACGCCGAGGCAGTAGTGCAGCGCGCTGATCTACGTGCGCTGGCGGGCAAGGTGTCATACATCGTGGATCCGAAGAATCCGTACCCCAAGCAGTTCACGGGGCATCTGCGCATTACGTTGAAGAATGGTGAAGTGCATGAGCACAGTCAGGGCTACTTCAAGGGTGGTGTGGACCACCCGATGAGTGATGCGGATTTGCAGCAGAAATTTCTGGCCAATTGCCGGTACGGCAAGGTGTCGGATGCGCATGCGCAAACGATCTTGTCGCAATTGGGTGCTGTGTTTAATTCTGCTGTGGTGGATGTGACTTCTTTCGCCGCGCATTGACAAGAAAAATACCGAACGCAGAGGGCGCAAAAATTACGCAAAGGGCGCAAAGGGCGCAAAGGGCGCAAAAGAAGATAAAAAGAGGATAAAAGAAAATGCAAATGATTTTTGGGTTTTCTTTTGCGTCCTTTGCGTATCTTTGCGACCTCTGCGTCCGGTCAAGTCCGATTTTTATAGTTGAGTTCACACCATGTCCATTCTTCACAAAGTCGCCCTCGTCACCGGCGCAGGCCGCAACATTGGCCGCGCGATTGCGTTGGCGCTGGCGCAGCAAGGCTTTGCTGTCGCCGTCAACGTACGCAGTTCTGTAGCGCAGGGCCAAGCGGTGGTGGACGAGCTGCAAGCTAGTGGCACACCCGCGCTGCTGTGCGTGGCCGACGTGACTGATCAGGCCGCTGTGCAGTCGATGTTGGCGCAGATAGAAAAACACTGGGGGCGGCTGGACGTGTTGGTGAATAACGCGGCCGTGCGCCACGAAGCACCGATGGCGCAGATCAGCGTGGCCGACTGGCGCAATACTTTGGCGGTGGTGTTGGACGGCGCTTTCTTTTGTGCGCAAGCCGCGCAGCCCTTGCTGCAGCAGTCGCCCTCGGCAGCCATCATCAACATTGGTGGTTTGACAGGGCACACCGGTGCCGCGCAGCGTGCGCATGTGGTGACGGCTAAGGCGGGTTTGGTGGGCCTGACGCGCGCGTTGGCGCATGAGCTGGCACCTAAGGTCACGGTCAACTGCGTAGCACCCGGCATGATCTCTACTGCGCGCAACGCCAGCACCGCCACCGGCACGCCGCAGCACCATGCCAAGCACCAGCCTCTGCTGGCGCGGCGCGGCACGGCGGAAGAAGTGGCCGCGATGGTAGCCTATCTGGCCAGCGAGCAAGCCCGCTTTGTGACCGGCCAGGTGATGCACATTAACGGCGGCACTTACCTGGGTTCATGAGTTCGCCCACACCAGGCAGTGCCAACAGCGCGGGCGGCACAGCCCGCCAGGCGCTGCAATTGATCGCCACCGTCGCCTGTGCACTTGCAGGTGGCAGCGCCGCCTCGGCCATTCACATGCCACTGCCTTGGCTGCTCGGCTCCATGCTGGGCGTGGCCTGTATCAGCATGGCAGGCCGTGCTAGCCGCCAACCCGTGCCCGCGCGCAAAGCGGCGCAAATTTATATCGGTAGCGCCATCGGCTTGTATTTCACCCCCGTGGTGTTTGGACAAATGGCGGGCTTGGCGCTCTGGATCGTGCTGGGCGCATTGGTCGGCCTGGCCATGTCGGTGCTGGCTGCACGTTGGTTGCAAAAGCTGGCCAACGTTGATGGGCCCACGGCCATCTACTCCGTGGCCTTGGGTGCTTCTGCCGAGATGTCGGTGCAAGCCCAGCGCGCCGGGGCCGATGCTGCTGTGGTGGCATCGGCCCATGCCGTGCGCATCATGATGGTGACCTTTGGCGCGTCGTTTATCGTCTGGGCTACAGGCGCTGAGACTGTGCCGCCGACTGTGGGTGTGGACGCGTTGGCCTTGCACTGGGCAGCCGCAGTGTTGGCGGTGTCTACTCTGGTGGGTTGGGCGTTTTCACGCTGGCATATTCCTAACGCATGGGTACTGGGTGCCTTGGTGGTCAGCGGTGCCTGCGCCTCGCAGGGGCTGCTGGCCCACATGCCTGACCTGGGCTTGCTGGCCGCGCAACTGGTGATTGGCTGGGGCCTGGGGCACAACATGACCCCCGAATTCTTCACCCGCGCGCCGCGCACCTTGGCAGCGGTAGCAGCGGTGACGGTGGCTATTCTCGCCGTTTGCATCGGCGCAGCCATGCTGATCGCCATGGGCGCGCACCTGCCGGTGATGACGGCGTTTCTCTCCCTAGCCCCCGGCGGCATGACCGAGATGGGCATCATCTCCAAAACCTTCGGCTACGGCGCGCCCATCGTCACGTCCTTCCATCTCACGCGCATTTTGTGCACCGTGTTTCTCACGCAGCCGATGGCGGGTTGGATGTTGCGTTCTGGGTGGGTGAAGGCGCATTGAGTGTTGCGAAATTCATGACGCTGATGGGCGTGGACTGTTTTGCGGTCGGCTTGGTTTGGCTATAGGCGCAGGGTGCTTGTACGCCCAGGCTTGTGGGCACAGGGTGTTTGTACGCCCCGGCGCTTGGCTTGGACGGCTCCGCGGCTGTCCCCTGCGTTGGCCTATGGCCAACTGCTCCTCCTTTATGCCGCTACGCCGTCCAAGCCAAGCACCAGGGCAGCGAGTAGGGTGTGTCTGCCGTGGTGCAAGACCCACCGTGCGAGGAAGGGGGGTGTCTGCACTGGCGGTTGAGCGCCCACCACCCTGGCAAGATCAGGTCGGTGGTGCACTTAGCGTAGCGGCATAAAGGAGGAGTTGCCGGCCCTAGGCAGGCACGGGGGACAGCCGCGTAGCTAAGTGCACCGCCGACCTGATCTCTTACAAAACCAAGCGCCCGCATACCAAATACAAAAGCAACCAAGCTCAAACACAAGGACTATCTTTAGCGCGTCGTCTGGCCATCCACAAACACCACCACTTGCCCAGGCGGTATCTGCACCCACTGCTCATTTTTAGTGAGCGGGGAAGTCACCACCACTGC
>JAYVGI010000107.1:0-4900 GCA_043772355.1 Polaromonas sp. | reverse complement strand
GTGCAAATGTCGGACACGCGCCGTGCCTGACTTTCTGAATCTCAAAACTGGAGAAAACATGAGCAAACCTGAGTTCGATCTGGTGATCAAAAACGTGCGTGTGGTGCGGCCCCACGGCAATGTGGTGTTTGACAGCGACATCGCCATCACCGATGGCAAGTTCGCGCTGATCACCCCTGGCATTGACGTGTCAAGGGCCCTGGCCGTGCACGACGGCCAGGGCCGCATGGCCTTCCCCGGCGTGGTGGACGCCCACATGCACAGTGGCATTTACTCGCCGCTGATTGAAGACGCGGTGACCGAGAGCAAGGCGGCAGCCATGGGCGGCGTGACCAGCAGCCTGAACTACTTTCGCACCGGGCAGTATTACCTGAACAAGGGCGGGCCGTACAAGAAGTTTTACCCCGAAGTGCTCAAGACGTCCAAGGGCCGCTTCCATGTGGACTATGGCTTTCACCTCGCGCCCATGGACGGCACGCACATCAAGGAAATCCCCGAGCTGATTGAAAAATACGGAGTGTCTAGTTTCAAAATCTTCATGTTCTACGGCTCGCACGGCCTGCATGGCGCGAGCAATACGCAAAAAGATTTTTTGATGATCAAAGAGGACGAGCGCTACGACTACGCGCACTTTGAGTTCATCATGCGTGGTGTCCAGGCCGCGCGCGAGCAGATGCCGCATTTGGCCAAGCAGATATCGCTATCCCTGCACTGCGAAACCGCCGAGATCATGACGGCGTATACCAAGATTGTCGAGAAAGACAAATCCCTCAAAGGCCTCGCCGCCTACAGCGCTTCGCGTCCTCAGCACTCCGAGGGTTTGGCCGTTTTCATCGCCAGCTACCTGGCCAACGAAACGGCGCTGACCAATATCAACCTGCTGCATCTCAGCTCGCGCAAAGCCGTGCAAGCCGCCATGATGATGGCCGAGACCTTTCCGCACATCGACTTCAAACGCGAGGTCACCATCGGCCACCTGATGCTGGACATCACCAGCAAAGCCGCCGAGCTGGCCAAGGTCAACCCACCCATCCGCCCGCGCGAAGACGTAGAGTTTTTGTGGGACGCGCTGCTGGCGGGCGAGCTGGACTGGGTGGTGAGCGACCACGCCTGCTGCCGCCATGAGATGAAGGTTCCCGGATCCGGGTCTCCCGGTTCGGGAACGGGCCCCCTCGGGGGGCAGCGACCACCGGGAGCGTGGGGGCAAACCTCCAAGCACTACTTTGGCAACATCTGGATGGCCAAGAGCGGCTTTGGCGGCACCGAGTATTTGCTGCCCGCCCTGGTCAGCGAAGGCACCCGGCGCGGCATGGGCTACAACCACATGGCCCGCGTCACCAGCTGGAACCCCGCGCAGCGCTACGGCTTGAACAAGAAGGGCGATATTGATGTGGGCTTTGATGCAGACATCGCACTTGTCGACCCAAGTAAAACCTGGACCGTCCACGCCAAAGATTCACCTTCCACCCAGGGCTACACGCCCTTTGAAGGCCTGGAAATGTCAGCCCGGGTAGATGCGACCTATCTGCGTGGGCAGGTGATTTTTCAAGACGGCAAGGTGGTGGGCAAGCCGACGGGGCAGTATCTGTTCAGGCCTACGGCTTGAGAAAATTTAACTAATGGCTGCGCGCAGCTTGTACGAGGAATGCTCTGAGGTTGAAAAATTCAATATTCAAGCTGTGTTGTCGCTGCGCAAGACTTACAGCATGTAGCTAGTGTGTGAAAAAATTAAATATCAATATTACGACAAATAAGATTTTTTATCTATTTAAATATAAAATAAGCGACAAATATAGACTGATAATATAGTTAAAAGCGACTGTTGTAAATGAGCAATCCATTAAGCCTAAAAAACACGACCACCCTGCAAGACGATGCTTTGCTGCTCTACGCAGAGTTAAGCAGCGCCCAAACGCGGGCGGTGCAGCGCAAGCTGCAGGCGGGTGCGCTGGTGTTGATGGCCAAGGGTGTGGCTACCAGCGTGCCTGGACAGCAGTGGCCTGCGCTGATTGCGCGGGAGCGGGTGCGGGTGCTGGCCGCGTTAGTGCCGGGGGCGGTGCTGGGCTACCGTAGTGCGTTTAATGGTGGCTTGCCTGAAGGTGGTGTGCTGTACCTGAGCGGCACCTACAACCGCACGCTGGTACTGCCCGGGTTGACGGTATCTGTGCATAAAGGGGCGGCTGCGCAGGCGGGGGATATGCCCATGCAGGGGCGTGACTTATATTTCCCGTCAGAGCCTCGCTTGCTGCTAGAGAACCTGACGCAAAGCCGGGGGCTGGCTAAAAAATCGGTAGGCAAAGAGGCTGTCGAGGCGCGCCTGCTAGGCATTTGCGACACGCGTGGCGAAGCTGCGCTGCAGCGCCTGCGCGAGGCTGCTAGCGCGTTGGCACCTGCGCTGGGTTTTGCCAAAGAATATGCGCTGCTAGATGCACTGGTGGGCAGCATTTTGCGCACCCGCGCTTCGCAGTTAAGTACGCCGACAGGCAAGGCACGTACAGCGCGTATGCCTTATGACGCGCAGCGGCTGGCGCTGCTTGAAAAGCTGGCTGCAAAGCTGCGCTCTAGCCCGCTGCACCAGCCCACCCAGGTAGCTCACAGCGCCCAGGCGCGCACGCATTTTGCGTTTTTAGAGTCGTATTTTTCCAACTTTATTGAGGGTACTGAGTTTGACGTGCAAGAGGCACGCGCCTTTGCGCTGGATGGCAAACCGATTGCCGACAGGCCTAAAGACTCGCACGACATTTTGGGAGTGCTGCGCCAAGCGGTAAGCCCTGCGTGGGCCATGCAGACGCTGGCAGCGGGTGAGCCGGTGCTGGAGCAGCTACGCGCAAGGCACGCAGACCAAATGGCCCAGCGCCCTGAGGTAAGCCCAGGCGAGTTCAAGGTGAAAGCTAACCGCGCAGGCAACACCGAGTTTGTAGACCCGGTGCTGGTGCGTGGCACGTTGGTGGAGGGGTCAAAAATTTTGCCGTCGGTGCCTGCAGGCACGGCGCGGGCCCTATTGGCCATGTTTTTAGTAGCCGAGGTGCACCCGTTTGCCGACGGCAACGGGCGACTGGCACGCCTGGTGATGAACGCAGAGCTTACCGCAGTGGGGGCCTGTCGCATCATCATTCCCACCTTGTTCAGAGAAGAGTATTTGGATTGCCTGCGTGTGCTGACTCGCTCGCATGACCCGGAACCGTTCGTCGCCGCGATGCAAAAAATCCAGGCATGGACGGCAGCTTTTGATTATCAAAATCTGGACCAAGTGATTGATGACATGCAGCGCTGCAACGCATTTGAACGCTCGCGTGTTCAGTTTGAATTATTGACACCTGGTGGGATGCGGTTGAGTTCAAGTCAACCAAAATGATATGAAGTTCATAGCCTGTGTTCAAGACGGGCAGGTGGTGGGCAAGCCTACGGGGCAGTATTTGTTCAGGCCTACGGCTTGACAACCGCCGCTGCCCTCGGCTCGATCACTTCAAACATAGGACTAAACTCGTCCAGCATGCTAAACAGCTCTTGCAGCTTGGCACCGTTGCCGTCGATTTTTACGCGGCCGCTTTGAAATGCATCGGCCATCGCCAACTGTCTCAGTGTGATGGCGTCCCAGGTGCTGCGCGCCAGGGTGATGGTGGCATCGGCGGCGTTGTCTTGTCTGCCGCTGCTGTGGGTCAGCGCTGAGTTGTCCACCCGGGTAACGTAGCGCTGCACCTTGCCCTGTGCATCGGTGATCACCCAGTTCAGGGCCATTTTTTCACCGGCTGCTTTGGCCGGGTTCAGTCGCGTGCCCAGGGCATCAAACACCAGCTCCATGGGCAGGCTGCGTACCAGGTCGGGCGGTATGCGGGTGGCGGGCAGGCGCGTCATGCCTTGGCGCAGCTCGCGGGCGCCATACAGGTAGGCGTTGCGCCAGGTGCCCGCCTCGGCTTGGTAGCCTAGTTGCTCCAGCGCGGCGGCGCCCAGCTCGCGGGCGGCGCGGTTGCTGGGGTCGGCAAACACCACTTGGTTGACCACGCTGGCCACCCAGCGGTAGTTGCCAAGCTCAAAGTCTTTTTGCGCACGTGCCAGCACGGCGGACGCGCCGCCCATGTATTCGACCTGTTTGCGCGCCTGCTCGGTGGGGGGCAGGGGGTTTAAGTTGGCGGGGTTGGCATCATACCAGCCCATGTATTTTTGGTACACCGCTTTGGCGTTGTGGCTCAGCGTGCCGTAGTAGCCGCGCAGCGCCCAGTCTTGGCTCAGGCTCTCGGGCAGTTGCAGGGTGGCGGCAATCTCGTCGGGTTTGTAGCCTTGGTTAATCAGGCGCAGCGACTGGTCGTTGATAAATTTGTACAGGTCGCGCTGGCGCGCCAAAAAGCTGCGTACATTGGCAGTGCCAAAGGTAGGCCAGTGGTGCTGGGCGATCAGCACATCGCTGCTGTCGGCAAACGCATCCATCGCTTGCCCAATATGGCGCGACCAGGCGTTGCCGTCGCGCACCTCGGCACCGCGAATGGTGTACAGATTGTGCATATTGTGCGAGGTGTTCTCTGCCATGTTCAGCACCCGCAGACCAGGCATGGCCATGTTCATCTCGCTGGGTGCCTCGGTGCCGGGGGTGAGCTGAAAGACCATGTCCACGCCGTCAATGGTGCGCCGCTCCATGGGTTGGGTGATGTAGGTGGTGGGTGCGATAAGTGACACCGTGCCGCGCGAGACGTTTTTGCCCAAGCCCGCATCCACCTGGCCGCGTGGGCCGGGTGCTAGCAGCGGGCCAAACTGGAACTGCGCGCGCCGGCTCATGGCATTGCCCGCCAAAACGTTTTCGGCCACTGCATGTTCCATAAACCCTTCGGGGGCAATGATGGCCACCTTGCCCGCTTTCACGTCGGCTTCATCCACCACGCCGCGCACGCCGCCAAAATGGTCGATA
>JAYVGI010000106.1:0-5639 GCA_043772355.1 Polaromonas sp. | reverse complement strand
CGCTGGCCTTCGTAGGACTCGTTTACTGTGACCAGGCTGACTGCGGGTGTAGTGGGTGGGTTGGCATTCATAAGGTCTCGCCCACACTGGCCAGCACCGCGCGGATGATGCTTTTGGATAGTCGAAAATCAGTTTGATACAACTGCTCCAGCACCTGCGCGGCACTGGGGATCAAACCCAGTTGTTTGGCAGTACCGATGATGGCCGCAGTGCCAAGGCAGGGTAAGCCCAGTTCGGTGGCCGCTGCTCTACCCGCTTTTTCGTCCATCAGCAATACCGGGGAAAGGCCAAGTTGCGCCAAGGTGTAGGCTTGCAAAATCGACTCGGTTTCTCCGGGGTCCAGGCCCAGCAACGGTATGTTGGCAGGCTGCGCACTGCAAACGACAAGCCAACCCGCTTCCATGGCAGAACGGATCGCGCTCTCGCCGTGGTCAAACTTCCCCGTCAGTACCTCTTGCAACACGATAGGCGCCACTTGGACAGTGCCAAACAGGGCTGGCAGCAGAGGCAATTGATCAACCAGGCTCAGGCTAATCAACGGACTGGCATCGGCCAGGATCAGGCGGCGTTGCAGCGGAAGGCGCAACGCGGCGGATGCCTGCCCCTTGTGCTGATTCACTGCGCCAGCCATTGCGCCAGAGTGTCCATATCTCGCAGCACTTCCTCTTCACTCATGTCGATGATGGGAATACCCAGACGCGCCAAGTGCTTCATAAACTGTGAGGCGCTGCACTGCGCATACTTTGCGGCCTGCATCCAGGACAGACCGCCGTCTTTGAACAAACTCACCGCCAAAGCCATGCGCGCATGGGGAGTTTGGTCGTTGGGCAAGCTGTCCATCCCCACCACCATGGCGAAGGGTGTCGTACGGTTCATCACCACCACGGGCTGCGTCTGTGCCCATTGGAGGGCCTGGGTAGGGTTATTTTTGAGCGTGCTGACGTTCACGGCATGCATGGCGGTCTCCTTCATGGGAATGAAACATAGGAAGATTATACTCCTATGAGATGTGGGATATGGGGTTAATCGAAACGGGCTGTTTCCCGCCTATAATGTTTTTCACTAGCTTTTGCGTTTAAGTGGTTGATTTATCGGGGTTTAAGTACGCCGTGGTTTCAATACCAACAAGCCGCCACCGGGCAAAAATTAGAGGTCGATGCCACCGGCATGGCAAATGTGCAGGCTACGCAGCCCAAGCTGCAAGCGGCGCAAATGCCACGGCGGTCGAGCCGACGTTGTACTACGAAACACTGTTACGGAATACCCAAAAACTGGCAGTTATGTGAAAGACTTAACTTCTGGTTCGGATTGATGTTGAGATGATGTTCTTACTAGCCCTGATGGATGCCAGCCTGGCGCGGTTTACCGCTGCTTTTGGTATGCCTAATCAGTCGCTAGATCAACAGAACATTGCGCAAGCAGCTACGCAATTAATAGCAAAATTAGTTGCCACGCTGACTTTGCACCCCCTCACCCCACTCCCCGCGCCTGTGCTGCGGCTTCGCGTTGAAAAGCGCTGAGTACCGCAGACCTACGGCAATTCCATCCGTTTCGTTCAACGTCTTCTTTGGCATTAAGTCAATGTTTGTGGGACAGGTAAGCGCACCTGCGTAAGCAGCGCATTGCTCTGCTCCCAACTGATCAGGCATCCCCTGACAGACAAGAAGGAGAAACACATGAAACGCATGTTGATCAATGCCACGCAAGTGGAAGAAAAACGCCTGGCCATTGTCGATGGCCAAAAACTGCTGGACTACGAGATTGAAATCGAAGGCCGCGAGCAGCGCAAGGGCAACATTTACAAGGCCGTGGTCACCCGCGTAGAGCCATCGCTCGAAGCCTGCTTTGTTGACTACGGCGAAGACCGCCACGGCTTTTTGCCGTTCAAAGAAATATCCAAGCAATACTTTAGCAATAACGTATCGCCCAGCCAGGCCCGCATTCAGGACGTGATCCGCGAAGGCCAAGAGCTGGCAGTGCAGGTCGAAAAAGAAGAGCGCGGCAACAAGGGCGCGGCCCTGACCACCTTCATTTCGCTGGCAGGCCGCTATGTGGTGCTGATGCCTAACAACCCACGCGGCGGTGGCGTAAGCCGCCGTATCGAGGGCGAAGACCGTGCCGACTTGAAAGAGGCGATGGACCAGCTGGTGTACCCACAGGGTGCCAGCATCATCGCCCGCACCGCCGGTATTGGCCGCAGCGCACCCGAGCTGCAGTGGGACTTGAATTACCTGACCAAGCTGTGGAGCGCCATTGACGAAGCAGGTAAGGCCGGTAAAGGCGCGTTCCTGATTTACCAGGAATCGTCACTCGTGATCCGCGCGATCCGCGATTACTTCCACAACGATGTGGGCGATATTTTGATCGACACCGACGACATCTTTGAGCAGGCGCACCAGTTTATGGCGCACGTCATGCCCGAGCATGCCAGCAAGGTCAAGCGCTACCGCGACGACGTGCCGCTGTTCAGCCGCTTCCAGATTGAGCACCAAATCGAGTCGGCCTACGCCCGCACCGTGACGCTGCCTTCTGGCGGCGCTATCGTGATTGACCAAACCGAAGCTTTGGTATCCGTGGACGTGAACTCAGCCCGCGCTATCAAAGGCGGCGATATCGAAGAAACCGCCACCCGCACCAACCTGGAAGCCGCCGACGAGGTAGCCCGCCAGATGCGCCTGCGCGACTTGGGCGGCCTGGTCGTTATCGACTTTATCGACATGGAAGAGAGCCGCAACCGCCGCGACGTTGAAAACCGCTTACGCGACGCGCTGCGCCAAGACCGCGCTCGCGTGCAGTTTGGCACCATCAGCAAATTTGGCCTGATGGAAATGAGCCGCCAGCGCCTGCGCCCTACCCTGTCAGAAGGTGCCTCCATCCCCTGCCCACGCTGCGGTGGCTCTGGCCATGTGCGCGATACCGAGTCGTCTGCACTGCAAATTTTGCGCATCATCCAGGAAGAATCGCAAAAGGACAACAGCGCAGCCGTGCTGTGCCAGGTGCCTGTGGATGTAGCCTCGTTCTTGCTGAACGAGAAGCGCACCGAGATTGCCAAAATTGAGCTCAAGCAGCGCATCCATGTGCTGATCATTCCGAATAAAACTTTGGAAACGCCCAACTACAAGCTGGAGCGCTTGAAGCACGACGACCCGCGCCTGGACAACCTGGATGCCAGCTACAAACTAGCTGAAGAAGTGGAAGACCCCACCACCGTGACCCGCCGCTCGCAAGAGCCGACCAACAAGCAAACGCCGGTCATCAAAGGTGTCTTGCCCGACGCACCCGCGCCCGTAGCAGAACCCAAGCCAGTCGCTGTAGTGGCCCCAGTTGCCGCTAAACCTGTAGCTGCTCCCGCAACGCCTGTAATGGCTGTAGCCCAGAAACCCGCAGAAACAGGTTTCTTCGGTTGGATCAAAGGCCTGTTTGGTGGCAGCGATGCGCCCGCAGCCCCTGTGGTGGTAGAAGCCAAGAAAGAAGAAGGCCCACAACGCGCCGGCCGCAGCGAAGGCCGCGATGTGCGCCGCGACGGTAGCCGCAGTGGTGAGCGTATTGAAGGTGGCGACCGCGAAGGCCGCAGTGGCGAGCGCGGCCGAGGTCGCGGCGGACGCGGTGGCCGTGATGGCGACCGCGCCCCACGTGATGGCGACCGTGCCCCACGTGATGGCGACCGTGCCCCACGTGATGGAGATCGCGCTCCTCGCGATAGTGATCGCGCTCCTCGCGGTGACCGTCCACCCCGCATGGAAGGCGACCGCCCTGCACGCCTAGAAGGTGACCGTGCGCCACGTGCGGAGGGAGATCGCCCCCCACGCGCAGAAGGTGACCGCGCTCCGCGCGAGGGTGACCGCGCCCCACGCGAGGGTGACCGTGCTCCACGCGAGGGTGACCGTGCTCCGCGTGATGGCGACCGCGCCCCACGTGATGGCGACCGCGCCCCACGCGAAGGCTTTGAAGCCCGCGAACCCCGTGAACCCGGTGCAGAAGGCGAAGGTCGCCGTGAACGCGGTGGCCGTGGCCGTGGCGAGCGCGCAGACCGTGCGCCCCGTAGCGACATGCCAGCCACTGAAAACGCAACTGCCAATGCCCCAGGCAATGGCGCTGACGCGCAAACCGCAGCACACAATGCAACGCAAGATGCAGGTGAGCAACGCCCAGAACGCGCCCCGCGTGAAGATGGACGTGAAGGTGGCCGACGCGAGCGCGGTGGTCGTGGCCGTGGTGAGCGCGGTGAGCGCCCACCACGCAACGAGCAACGCGCAGACCAGGCCGACGGCGGCGGTGCGGACATGGCCGACGCCGGTATGGCAGCAGGTGCAGTAGCCGCTACGGCTGCGATAGCCATGGCAGCTGGCAACGCGCAAGGTGCAGACATGGGCAACGAAGCCCAGCAAGCTGAGCGTAGTGAGCGCCAAGGCAACCCGGATGAGCGCCGCGCCGATGGTAGCGAACCGCGCGAGCGCCGCGCCGATGGTAGCGAACCGCGCGAGCGCCGTTCGCGTGACCGTTATGGCCGTGACCGTGGCGAACGCCGTGAGCGCACCGATGGCGATGGTTCGGGCAACCACCAAGCTGCAACCGAAGCCAACTACGCGCCAGCAGCTACTGAAAACGGAGTTCCTTCGGCCAATCAGGCGGCCAGCCAAGTACCGGCACAGGCACCTGCTCCAGCGTACGCTGCAGCGCCTGTGCAAGCTCCCGTCCAGGCTGCCAAGCCTGTAGCGCCAAGCAACGCGGTGGCACCTGCCAACATTGCTGCTGCTGCTGCTGCGCAGAGCATGCCCAAAGTCAGCAGCTACGCACTGCCGTTGGCGGACATGGCGCAAGTTGCCAGCGGATCCGGTCTACAGTGGGTCAATTCCAACCCTGACAAGATCGCAGCCGTACAAGCCCAGATCGCCGCTGAGGCCAAGCCCGTGCACGTTCCCCGCGAGCGCCCACCCGCAGTGGTCATTGACAACGCGCCCTTGGTGTTGGTAGAGACCAAACGCGATCTGCGCAACATGCAGTTGCCGTTTGAAGCAGCAGCGCAGCAGCAACAGTAAGCGCTGCCAGCCCCAAGGAAACCGCCTCGCGTTTGCGCAGGCGGTTTTTTTTCGTGTCTACCTGCGGCCTTTGAGTCTTTGAGCCTCAGAGTGATGTTCGCGTGCTTCGTGGCACGGGTAGGTGTTTATCGACTGACCAATTTCTGGTACTCCAGTATGACGGCTGGCGATAAACACTTACCTGTGCGTACCGTAACAGCCCACAACAGCTCATTCCATTTCTAAATCCGTTTCTACATCATTAATGTCTAGGCGCGGAGCCTACGAGAGTGCTGTAGCACAGCAAGGCGACGCAACAACGACAGCAATGATTTAGAAATGGAATAAATCATTGCGGGTCTATGTGATTTGTAGTGGGCAGTTCCTGCGCAGTCCGCAACGCGCAAGGCCCTCCCCCGGCTCCAGCGTCACCCGCACAGACCGCGCAGCGCACGCCTGCCAGTGGGCTGCTTGGAAAATCACCTGAAAATGCACCTGGAAATGCACTTGCTCATTAAATAGTAGCGCCTCGTCTATACAGGCCAGTGGGGTACATGGGGTAGAGGGTAAAAATGAAGGTTTTCAGGCTGCAGAACCGCTGTAGGCAGAAAATCTGCCCCA
>JAYVGI010000105.1:0-10197 GCA_043772355.1 Polaromonas sp. | reverse complement strand
ATTGCGTTGAATTGATGCAAATAGCGCAAATAACACCACCCCTATGAACTTGAAATTCGATCTGGCTGATCTGCAAGCCTTCAGCGCCGTAGCTAACTTGGGCAGCTTTCGCGCAGCTGCTGAATCCATCCACCTCTCGCAACCCGCATTCAGCCGCCGGATTGACAAGCTGGAACTGGCGCTGGGTGTGAAGCTGTTAGACCGCACCACCCGGCGCGTGAACCTCACCACGGTGGGGCGCGACTTTGCCCGCAAATCGCAGCAGATTTTGGACGACCTGGACGGCATGCTGCTGGGCGTGGAAGACGTAGCGTTTAACCGCTCTGGGCTCGTGACCATCGCCTGCGTGCCATCGGCCACGCGCTACTACTTGCCGCAGGTGGTGCAGCGCTTTCATGCGCAGTACCCGAAGATCCGCATCCGCATCCATGATGCGCATGCCAATGAAGTGCTGACCGTAGTGGCGCAGGGTGAGGCTGATTTTGGCATCAACTTCATTGGCCGCCAAGAAGCCGAGATTGAATTCAAAGCCCTGATGCAAGAGCGCTTTGTGCTGGCCTGCAGGCGCGACCATCCGCTGGGCAACAAGCGCAGCGTGAAGTGGAGCGAGCTCAGCCCGTATGACTTCATGTCGGTAGGCAAAAGCTCGGGTAACCGCCTGCTGATGGACTTGGCCCTGGCAAATGTGCCCGACCGCCCACAGTGTGTGTTTGAAGCGCGGCATGTGCAAACCTTGATCGGTTTGGTAGAGGCTGGCTTGGGTATAGCGGCTGTGCCGCAACTGGCCATGGCTACTGACGCAAACTCCAACTTGGTCTCAGTGCCTTTGACGCACCCGGTAGTGAACCGGCAATTGGGGCTGATTACCCGGCGCGGCCGCTCCCTTAGCCCGGCCGCGGCGCAGTTGTACAAATTTATTGCGGATATGAAGCGCCGCAAACAAAGCCAAAAAACTGGCGTTTCTTGATGCTGCAGGGATTGACTTGATTCCGTACAAAAACCAAAAAAAAGCGCCCCGAGGGACGCTTTTTGGCAGGTCGCTAGACGGTGCTTACTTTGCTGCTACGCCCAGTGACTTGACGGTAGCCAAGTTGAAGTACTGGTCCACTGGCAGGCCCTTGGCGCGCTGGTAGGAGTTGAAAGCGCCCATCGTGGACTGGCGCACTACGCCGTCCGACTCGCCTGGGTTGTAGCCAGCGGTACGCAATGCATCCTGGATCTCGCGGATCTTGGCGGGTGTAGCGTTGGTTTCGCACAAAATGCTGCGCCACTCGACAGACGCATCGCTCACCTTGACGGTGTTGGTCACGCTGCCGTACTGGGCTGGCACTGCATCGGTCTCGACCTTGGCTTCTTGCGACACGACAGGCACGCGCACCTTGCGGGTCACGGCTGGCACGTCGATAGCGCGCACGCTGGCTTCCTGGTCGATGATCTGACGCTTCACGGTCTTGTAGACCGCAGGAGAGTCGGTCTCGCGGATAGACGCTTCAGTGTCGACCACTTGACGCTTGACCGTTTTGTACACGGCTGGTACGTCGATCTCGCGCACGCTGGCTTCTTGGTCAACCACTTGGCGCTTGACCATCTTGACGACAGCTGCTGACTCGGTCTCGCGCACGCTGGCTTCAGTATCCACCACTTGGCGCTTGACGTTTTTGTACACGGCTGGCACGTCGATTTCGCGAACGCTGGCCTCTTGGTCCACCACTTGGCGCTTCACAGTCTTGTACACGGCTTCGACATCGTACTCTTTGGTGCTGGCCTCGCTGTCCACTACCTGGCGCTTGACTGCCTTGTAGGTTGCTGGCACGTCGATCTCGCGCACGCTGGCTTCGGTATCCACCACTTGGCGCTTGACGGTTTTGTACACGGCTGGTACGTCGATTTCGCGCTGGCTTGCTGGCGTGTCAATCACGCGGCGCGTGACTGGCTTGCTCACGGCTGGTACGTCGATTTCGCGCTGGCTTGCTGGCGTGACCAACACGCGGTTGCTGACCGTGCGGGTCTGCTCTGGCGTTGGGATTTCGCGTGAAGAAGGTGCTACGTCTTGTACACGACGGGTCACTGTGCGGAACTCAGCAGGGATCTTGATTTCGCGGGTGCTGGCTGGGGTGTCCAAGACTTGCTTGGTCACGGTGCCGTATTCAGCAGCGATAGCCACTTCACGGGTAGATGCTGGGGTGTCGATCACTTCGCGGGTGACGGTTTTGTAAGTCGCTGGGATCTCGATTTCACGGGTGCTTGGCGCTTGGTCTAGAACCTGACGCGTCACTGTGCTGTAGGTCGCTGGGATCACTACTTCACGCACATAGGTGACCAGGCCAGAGGCTGCGCCACCATTGGCACCACCACCTGCACCGGCACCACCTGCACCGGCACCGCCTGCGCCACCAGCACCGGCACCGCCAGCGCGGTTAGCGCCAGCTGCACCGGCACCACCAGCACCGGAGCCAGAAGTTCCACCGCCGCTGACGCTAGAGGCTAGCAAAATTTTCTCGCCGTTCGGGCCTTGCACCAGGTTACCGGCGCTGTCGAGCTTGTAGCCTTTAGCGACCATGGAGTCGATGTCCAACAACTGGCGTGACACGGTGCTGTAGGTAGCAGGGATAGCGATTTCGCGGCTGCTGGCATTGGTGTCCACCACTTGGCGGGTCACGGTGGTGTACTCAGCTGGCACATCTACTTCGCGGGTACCGGCAGCGGTTTTCAGTGAGCGCTTGGTGACGGTTTCGTAACGTGCTGGAATCTCTACCAGGCACATCACGTCATCTTCTTCAGAGTAGCCTGCGGTGCCCGCAGAGTTGGTAGCGCTGGTGGTACGGCTGGTTTTGCCGCCAGCTTTCGTCAAAGCGGCAGATGCGTCAGCAGAGATTTTGGCTTTAGAGCCAGCGCCGCCGCCGGTGATTTCACCTTTGTCGTTCAAGAAACCCTTGACTGGGCGAACCATGGTGGCTTGGCCGATCCATGAGCTGCCGCGCTTCCACTCAGACGTGGCACCTGCCACGAGCACTTGCTCGGTGGTGGTTTCGTACACGGCGGGAACCGCCACGATTTGCTTGCCTGCTGGGCGAACCAACACGCTCTCGGTAGCGGTCTTCAGTGAGCCTGGCACCACTTCGATGCGGCTGCCTGCTGGGCGGGCAACCACTTGCTCGGTCACGGTGCGGTAAGGAATCTCGATCGGCTCGTAGCGGATCGACTGGGGCGTAGCAATAACTTGCTCCGACACGGTCTTGAAAGTACCAGGCACAGCCTCAACACGGCGTGATGCAGGACGGTCAACTACTTGCTCAGACACGGTCTTGTACGTGGCAGGTACCACCACGATCTGCTTTTGTTCTGGCTTGGCCACCACGCGCTCAGCGACGGTTTTGTAGGTAGCGGGGATCACTTCGATGCGGCTGCTGGCAGCCGTGACTTCAACTTGCTGCGTCTCGGTCTTGTAGGTGCCGGCGATGGGCTCGGTACGGCTGCTGGCTGGCACCACCACGACGTTTTCGGTCACGGTGTTGTACACAGCAGGAATGGTTTCGTAGCGCTTGGTGGCTGGCGTGACAACGATGTCTTCGGTCACGTTTTTGTACGTCGCCGGAATGGTCTCGTAGCGCTTGGTCGCTGGGGTCACCAGCACTTGCTCTTCTACCATTTTGAAGGTAGCCGGGATCACCTCAGCGCGCTTGCCAGCGGGGCGGGCAACCACTTCTTCAGACACCATTTTGAAGGTGGCTGGAATCACTTCTGCGCGCTTGCCTGCTGGGCGAACCAACACTTGCTCTTCTACAGTCTTGTAGGTGGCGGCAATCACTTCGCTGCGCTTGCTGGCGGGGCGAACCAACACTTGCTCTTCGACCATTTTGTAGGTAGCTGGCACAACCACGCCACCTTTGGTAGCTGGGCGAACTACCACTTGCTCTTCTACCGTTTTGTAGGTAGCAGGAATCACTTCGCTGCGCTTGCCAGCTGGGCGAACCAGCACTTGCTCTTCTACGGTCTTGTAAGTGGCGGGCACCACAACGCCATTTTTTGTAGCGGGGCGTACCAAAACTTGCTCTTCAACCGTCTTGTAGGTAGCAGGGATGGTCTCAAAGCGCTTGGACGCTTCGCGCACGGTTTCTTCGCGGTCTTCAAAGCCCATCTTGGCAGGGATCACGCGTGCGCGTGAGCCTGCGGCTTGGGTGACGACTTGCTGGGTTTGCGTTTCAAAACGCGCCGGCACGGTCACTTTGGCGTAGCACTCGCCAGGCGCAGCGTTGGCTGGGCCAGTAGAAGGGGTTTGCGCTGACGCGCTAAACACAGATGCGGCGGCGGCCGCGATGGATGTAACAACAAAGCGTTTCATGGTGCGAAGGTCCCAAAAAGAAGAAATAGGTTATATTTTGACAGTCACATTGTTCAAGCTTGGATAGACCGAACAATACGGCTAGCCATTATGGGCTAGCCAATTGCGCATATGTTGCTGCTTGCAACCCTGCGCTGGACGGGCCTATCATCGTTTATTTGCAACACTCTTTAGACAAATAGTTTTCTTACACAGCACCTTAGCGTGATACATTGCACGATTGGCTGGCGCTTTTGCGTCAAAAAATACCAATAATTGGGATCTGTGTTTTTACACACACTTACAAATTAATTGCACACTCTCTGAACTTCATTGGAAACCCATTTAGGTTCCACTGAAAGCTTTCAGCCAGGGACTGGCGCCATCGGCCAACGGCCTAAAATCAGCGCCCTATGCAGCAAAAACAAAGAATCGTGGTGGGCTTGAGCGGGGGTGTGGACTCTGCGGTGAGCGCCTATTTACTCCAACAGCAAGGCCACGAGGTGATTGGCATCTTCATGAAGAACTGGGAAGACGATGACCGTGAAGCCAGTGCCAGTGGTGATGACAGCGCTTACTGCACCAGCAACATCGACTTTGTCGATGCCGCCGCGGTCGCCGATGTGCTGGGCATCGAGATCGAACATGTCAATTTTGCAGCCGACTACAAAGACCGGGTGTTTGCCGAGTTTGTGCGCGAATACCAAGCGGGCCGCACACCCAACCCGGATATTTTGTGCAATGCCGAGATCAAGTTCAAATCCTTCCTGGACCACGCCATGCGACTGGGTGCAGAAAAGATTGCAACCGGCCACTACGCGAGGGTAAGGCACAGCGTGGGCACGGGCTTACACCAGTTGCTAAAGGGCCTGGATCCCGGGAAGGACCAGAGCTATTTTTTGCACCGACTGAACCAGGTGCAACTCTCCAAAACGCTCTTTCCTGTGGGCGAGCTGCACAAAACTGAGGTGCGTCGTATCGCCGATGAGATAGGTTTGCCCAACGCTAAAAAGAAGGACTCCACTGGCATTTGCTTTATTGGCGAGCGGCCGTTTCGAGAGTTTTTAAACCGCTACATCAGCAAAGAGCCTGGCCCGATCAAAAACGACCGGGGCCACACCATTGGCCAGCATGTGGGCCTGAGTTTTTATACCCTGGGCCAGCGCCAGGGCCTGGGTATCGGCGGGTTGAAAGCCAAAGGGGCCGAACTGAAAGCGGCGCACGCGCGCGGCCAGCGGGGCGTGGGCGAACATGCGCCCTGGTTTGTGGCGCGCAAAGAGATGGACAAAAACACCCTGTGGGTGGTGCAGGGGCACGACCACCCGTGGTTACTGTCGTCCAGCCTGCACGCTGACGACATCAGTTGGTGCGCGGGCACCCCACCTGTCGATGGCAGCTACGCCAGCAAGGCGCGCTACCGCCAAGCCGACTCTGCCTGCATGCTGTCGCACGCTGACGCGATGGGCTTTGACTTGCAGTTTCCGCAGGCGCAGTGGGCCGTCACCCCCGGGCAATCGGCCGTGCTGTACGACGGCGAGGTGTGCTTGGGCGGCGGCGTAATCGCGTCCAGCGCATAAAGCACTTTTCCGTTTTACTTGGCTCTAGGTGATTTGCCGTGAGTCGGTTGCGATCTGGGTTTGGACAGTGTGCCCGGCATTTGCACTGGATCAGGCCGATGGCGGGTCCTCAGCTACGCGGCCAATACCGTTTACTTATTCCGTTTCTACATCATTAATGTCTAGGCGCGGAGCCTACGAGAGTGCTGTAGCACGGCAAGGCGACGCAACAACGACGGTAATGATTTAGAAATGGAATTAAGCCGTGGGGTGTTGCTTATCTGGTCTGGCTTGAAGATGTCTGTCCTGGCTTGGTCACGTTACGGCGACGGAGGAATTTGCGCTGCAAAAATCCTGCGAATACGAAAACACGCGACTGCCTGAGTAGTCATCTTCAGGTTGTCCCCGCGCCTTTCTCCAGATTTTTCATCACCAACACGCTCCATCACCGCTTGCTGGCGGGGTCACTTTTGTCTCGCGCCAACTGTGTGACTGGCTCGAACCTGGTGGTGCGCTTGAGTCTGAGAGCGCGCTGGCCGGCGTGATTTTCCGACTCCCTCTCCCGCATTGCGGGAGAGGGCTGGGGTGAGGGCGTCCCCGGCACCCAACTCATCAGGCGCTATTCTGGTTTGCGCTGAGCCTGTGCACTCACTCTCTTTACCGTAGCACTCCGTCTAAGCAGGGCAGGGGGAGTACACAGGACCGGTCAAATAATTGACGGGTTTACAGCTACAGCGGCGCGCAACGACGTTTTAGCCGCCAGAAACACGACTACCCGCTCCCCACGAGAGCCTGACCGCTATGTATTGCGTAGCTGCTAAGGTATATTTTTCTAAGGCTTACAGCTGATTGATACCAAAAAGCAGCTCCAAATCGCCGTTTTGAAGCGTTTGGCGAGTGCTCGGGAGTCTGCACACCGGCTGGAAACTGAAAATTTGCCTGTTTGAGCGCTATTTTCAGGTTTTATCGAGTAGTAGCCAGCAAGAAACCTAAGGAAGCCGCTATCGAATCGCGAGTGTCTATTTTGCCGAACATGGCCGGCGGACGGTCTGTGGGGCGGGTTTTCGGTGCACAGCGGTTCCGTGCGGTACAAAACTCCGATTTTTACTCTCCCCCTATGTACCCCACTGCCCCGCTTAGACGGAGCGCTACGATAAAGAGAGTAAGCACCTTACCGACGCACAACGCACCAGAGCGCACCACGCAGGCCAAGAAGTCAGTCTGTCAGCCGCCGGACACCCGCCAGCTCGCAGGCGTACACGGTGTTGCGCAGCGCGGCGATGGCCTCGTAGCGGGTAAAGCTGCGCCGCCAGGCCAGCACCACGCGGCGGGTGGGAGCGTCGCCGTCAAACGGGATGTAGCGCACATAGGTGTCTTCGTCACCCTCTGGCGGCACTGCTGCCGCGTTGTTTTTGACGGTCGTTTTGGCCGTTGCCTTGCTTGTTGCCTTGCTCGTTGCCTTGCTTGCTGCCTTTGACGTAGCCGCAGTTTTAGCCGCCGTCTCTGCCATCTTGGCCTGCTGTAGCAAGGCCCGGCGCGGCACACTGAGCTGGGGCACGACCGTCACGCCCATGCCTGCAGCCACCATGTGCTTGATGGTCTCCAGCGAGGAGCCTTCAAAGCTTTTGCGAATACCCTCGGTGCTGCTGGAGAAACGCGCAAACTCGGGGCATACCTCCAGCACATGGTCGCGGAAGCAGTGGCCATTGCCCAGCAGCAGCATGGTCTCTTGCTTGAGTTCTTCGGCGCTGATGCTGCTGCGCTCGGCCAGTGCGTGCGTGCTGGGCACGGCCACCATGAACGGCTCGTCGTACAGCGGGGCCATCGCCAGCCCCGTGTCGGGAAAGGGCTCGGCCAAAATCGCGCAGTCAATCTCGCCCGTGCGCAGCATCTCCAGCAGCCGGACGGTAAAGTTCTCTTGCAGCATGAGCGGCATTTGCGGCGTGCGCGCAATGGCCTGGCGCACCAGCGCGGGCAGCAAATACGGCCCGATGGTGTAGATCACCCCCAGCGTGAGCGCACCCGCCAGCGGGTCTTTGCCGCGCTTGGCGATCTCACGGATATGGGCCGCCTGCTCCAGCACCGACTGCGCCTGGCGCACAATCTCTTCGCCCAGCGGGGTGACGGTGACCTCGTTGGCGCTGCGCTCAAACAGCTTCACATCGAGCTCTTCTTCGAGCTTTTTGATCGACACACTGAGCGTGGGCTGCGAGATAAAGCAAGCCTCCGCCGCCCGGCCAAAATGCTTTTCACGGGCGACGGCGACGATGTATTTGAGTTCGGTGAGGGTCATGGTGGATGTCTTGGCAGAATCTACAGCATACCTTGGCTAGAGGAGTTTGGATGGTTTTGGTGTTTATCGGTCGGCAAGGCTTCTATTCTTTTGCCCTGCCACTGCCAGGTCGATTTATCCGACGGCTGCCAACTTACAAGTGTCATTGGCCTACCGCATTTTGATGTCAAGCCTTCAAATAATCCACTCGCCCGCCTAACCAGCGGGCGATGTGCTTTTCGGCTTGCTCTTTGTCTTGGCCGAGCATCACTGGCGCCAGTTGGCGGGCGGTTTGCAGGAGTTGGGCGTCGGTGGTGAGGTCGGCAAAGCGCAGTAGGGCCGCGCCGGACTGGCGGGCACCCAGGAACTCGCCGGGACCTCTGATTTCCAGGTCTTGCTTGGCGATCTCGAAGCCGTCGTTGGTTTGGGCCATGACTTTGAGGCGGGCGCGGGCGGTGTCGCCTAGCTTGCCGCTCTCGCCGGTGGCGTACATCAGCACGCAGGCGGAAGCGGCTGCGCCTCTTCCGACTCTTCCCCGCAACTGGTGCAATTGGGATAGGCCAAAGCGTTCGGCGTGTTCTATGACCATCAGAGACGCGTTAGGCACGTCTACGCCCACCTCGATCACCGTGGTGCTGACCAGTACTTGCATCTGGCCGCTGACGAACTGGGCCATGACGGCTTTTTTGTCTGCGGGCGGCATGCGGGAATGCAGCAGGCCCACGAGGATGGGAACCTCCGCCTGGCGCTGACCTTGCTGCATACCGCTAGCGGCGGGAACGCAGCCAAGTGCACTGGCCGTCGCTTGGGCAGGTGCAGCGGGCACATAGCCTTGCAGCGCAGCGCTGAGCTCGGCATGCGTCTCGGTGGCGTTGGTCAGGTCGATCATCTCGGACTCTTCGATCAGCGGGCATACCCAGTACACCTGCCTGCCTGCGCCCAGCTGCGCACGGATGCGCTCTACCACTTCACCCCGCCGCGCCTCGCTGACCACCTTGGTAACGATGGGGGTGCGGCCGGGGGGCAGCTCGTCGATGGTGGAGACATCCAGGTCGGCGTAGTAGCTCATGGCCAGGGTGCGGGGGATGGGGGTGGCGGTCATCATCAGCAGGTGGGGCTCCTGCCTGCGTGCGGGGGTTTGCAATTGAAGCGCTTCACTATTGATAGCTGCTCCCGCGTCATTTGTGCTGGCTATTGGCATATTTGATGCTGAATTAGTGGCGTTTAGTGCCTCCACAGGCGGCAGATTCATCTTCTCGCGCAGTGCCAGCCGCTGCTTGACACCAAAGCGGTGCTGCTCGTCGATAACAGCCAGCGCCAGGTTGTGGAAGTGCACTTTGTCCTGGATCACCGCATGCGTGCCCACCACCAAACCTGCTTGGCCGCTGGCAATCAAGGCCAGCATCTCGCGGCGTTCTTTGGTCTTTTGGCTGCCGGTGAGCCAAGCCACTTGGATGCCCAAGGGCTCTAGCCAGCCAATGAGTTTGCGAAAATGCTGCTCGGCCAGTATCTCGGTAGGGGCCATCAGTGCGCACTGGTAGCCAGCGCCTATGCACACCGCGGCTGCCAGCGCGGCGACCACGGTTTTGCCCGAGCCTACGTCGCCTTGCAGCAGGCGGTGCATGGGGATGGGCTGTGCGATGTCGTGGGCTATTTCCGCGCACACGC
The DNA here is from genome assembly GCA_043772355.1 of Polaromonas sp. GTDB lineage: Bacteria > Pseudomonadota > Gammaproteobacteria > Burkholderiales > Burkholderiaceae_C > JAAFIP01. The sequence goes on along the minus strand of JAYVGI010000105.1, from coordinate 380 downwards.
GGCGCTGCGCAGCGGTGAGGCTGAAAGGGATGATGGCCAGTAGCTGGTCGTGCAGGCTCAGACCTTGTTTTGCCGGAACTTGCGGGAGCCCTTTAGCCGGCTCAGGGTGAACGGATTTAGGTTCAGTCGGACGGAATTTAATCTCTGGGCCAACAGCGTTCTGTGTTGGCGCACCCGCGACCAGCACTGGCGCACGCAGCGCATCACGCTCGCGTTTGGACTGTAGCTGTGAGAGCTGTTGCGCCAGCAGTTCTTCAAATTTAAGCCGTTGCCACGCGGGGTGGCTGCGGTCTTCCAGCTGGGCCACCGACACATCGGGCGCGGGGTAGTGCAAAAATGTGAGCGCCTCCCGCATATTTTGTTTGGGTAAATGGGCATTT
>JAYVGI010000104.1:0-4896 GCA_043772355.1 Polaromonas sp. | reverse complement strand
TTGGTTCATAAAAATTTGAACCTTAAATTCAACTATTGGAAACCCCATGCCTCAACAAGCCCGGATCTTCATCATAGCGATGGCTGCTGCAGTAGCCAGCTTAGCTGGTTGCGGCGGAGGCGCTGACAGTGTCGTGTCCAAGGCCTTGAACACCTCTACATGCACATCGTCCTCTGGCGGCAGTGGCGTGCCGCCCACGGCATTGGTATTGGGCTTCTTCGCCACCATTTACCAGCTTGAAGCAGGCACCATCGACGAGTTTGGCGCGTTCATCCAAACCAGCTCACTTATTTTTAAACTGGCAACCGACGGCGTGGCTACAGTAGATGGCAACAATACCTCTGTGAGCAATACCTGTTACCAAGTCAGCGGCAATAAGCTTTCACTCACATTGGGCAATGCCAGCTCGGCCACCAAAGGCAATTTGGAGCTACTGTCGGGTGGCCGCGCCAGCGGCACCATCAACGGCAAAGCGGTGCGTACCAAGCCGAATTAGGCGGTGGCGCTGGGTGGGACACGGTGGACGGCAGCTGACTTTTTAGGCTTAGTTTTGCAGATCACTTTCCCAGCTTACATTGCTGCAACATCCACCAAGCAATCATAGAACACCGGGCCGCGCCCCATGTCTGTCAGGTGTTGGCTGGTCACTTCATTCACATTGGTGCCGTGCAGGCCCAGCTTGCGCCACCAAATGCCCATGCCGTTGACCACGCCCTGGCGGGCACGCGGGCTGATGCGGGCTTTGCAGTGGTAACTGCCCCGGTCGTTGAACACGCGCACGGTTTGGCCGTCGCTGATGGAGCGCTTTTCGGCATCTAGGGCATGAATTTCCAACAGCGGCTCGCCTTCCATGTCGCGTAGGCTTTTGACGTTGACGAAGGTGCTATTGAGAAAATTGCGTGCCGGTGGCGAGATCATGGCCAAGGGGTATTGGTGCGACGAACCGATGGCTTCATGGTTGGGCACATGGTCGGGCAGGCCGTCCATGCCTTGCGCGGCCAAGCGGGCGCTGAAAAACTCGCATTTGCCCGAAGGCGTGGGAAAGCCGCCTTGCGCAAAAGGTGCATCGGCCACCGCCAGGGGTGCAAAGCCGTCACGCAGGAGTTGCCCAAAATCTATCTTGCCGTCAAACGCCGCGCGGCACATGGTCTCGTCGCTATCGTGGAAGCACGCCTCATTAAAGCCCATGCGCTGCGCCAGCTCTCGGAAGATTTGGGAATTGGGCTTGGCCTGGCCCACGGGCGCAATCGCGGGCTGGTTCAGCGTCACATCGGTGTGGCCGTAGCTCAGGTGCACGTCCCAGTGCTCTAGCTGGGTGGTGGCGGGCAAGATGTAGTCGGCGTAGTCGGCGGTGTCGGTTTGAAAATGCTCCAGCACCACGGTAAACAAGTCTTCCCGCGCAAAGCCCTGCACCACTTTGGCCGACTCGGGGGCTACGGCCACCGGGTTGCTGTTGTAGACGATCAGCGCTTCAATCTTGGGTCCAAACTCAGGTGATGCACCGCGCAGCAAATCATTGCCAATCGTGCTCATATTGATGGTGCGCGGGGTTTTGCCTGCCAGCAGGTCGGGCCGCTGCAAGGCCGCTTTGTTCACCGGGAACATGCCCGAGCTGGACAACAGCACGCCGCCCGCGCGGTGCCGCCACGCGCCGATGAGTGCGGGCAGGCAGGCCACGGCACGGGTGGCATTGCCGCCGCCGCGCACACGCTGCATGCCGTAGTTCAAGCGGATGGCGGCGGGGGTTTTATTCACCAGGCTCATACCGTAGTCACGCGCCAGCGAGGCAATTTGCGCGGCTGGCACGCCGCACACCAGCTCGGCGCGTTCACAGTCCCAGCTCAGGGCGCGCGCTTTAAGCTGCTCCCAGCCCACGGTGTGCTGGGCAATGTAGTCATGGTCCAGCCAGTCGTGGACGATCAGCTCATGCATCACCGCCAAAGCCAGCGCGGCATCGGTGCCGGGTAGCAGCTGGATGTGTTCATGGCACTTGTCTGCCGTCTCTGTCTTGCGCGGGTCAATGCAAATAAGCTTGGCCCCCGCGCGCTTGGCCTCTTGCGCGTAGTGCCAAAAATGCAAGTTGCTGGTGATGCTGTTACTGCCCCAGATGATGATGAGTTTGCTCTGTGCAAAAAACTCCACCTTCATGCCCACCTTGCCGCCCAAGGTGTGGGTGAGCCCTTCACCGCCAGCCGACGAGCAGATGGTGCGGTCTAAGAAAGACGCACCCAGCTTGTGCCAAAACCGCGCCGCCATGCCCTCGGCCTGCACCAAGCCCATGGTGCCCGCATAGCTGTAGGGCTGGATGGCCTGCGGGTCGCGTGCGGCAATGGCCTTGAGGCGCGCCGCGATATCGCCCAAGGCCTCGTCCCAGCCCACTTGCGCAAACTGCCCACTGCCCTTGGGCCCCACACGCTTCAAGGGGTGCAAGATGCGCTCGGGATGGTAGGTGCGTTCTGTGTATTTGGACACTTTGGCGCACAAGGTGCCATGCGTCTGAGGATGCGCCGGGTTGCCATGCACTTTGATGGCAATGCCATCCTGCACATCCGTGATGAATGCACAAGTGTCGGGGCAGTCATGTGGGCATGCGCCACGCACTTGAGTCAACGGTTTGTCCAATAGCGTGTGCATTTATAAATCCTTGACTTGCGCTAGGCGTTGCATAAACTGCTCGCAGCGCGCTAACTGCTCCAGGCTGACAAATTCGTCTGGCTGGTGCGCTTGGTTGATGCTGCCAGGCCCGCACACCACCGTGGGAATACCGGCGTTTTTAAAGATACCGGCCTCGGTGCCAAAGGCTACCAGGGTGGTCGTGGTCTCGCCGCTCAGGCGCTGGGCCAGTTGTGTGATCGCATCTTTGTCAGAGCCTAAAAAACTCGGCACTGCGCAGATCGTCTCAAAACTAAAGCCCGCCTCTGGCGCTACTTTTTGCATAGCTGCTTGGGCAATATTTGCGCTGGCTACTACCTGTTTTTGCATCAAATTCACGTCTGCAGTGGGCAAATCTCTAAACTCGTAATGGAACCAGGCATCGCGCGGCACCACGTTGTCCGCTATGCCGCCCTGGAACTGCCCTACGCTGGCCGTGCTGAAGGGCACGTCAAAGCCTTCATACCGGGGCTCATGGGCCTTCATATCGTCGGCCATGCCGCGAATATGGCTGATCAACTTGGCCGCCTCTTCAATCGCGTTGACCGACAGCGGCGTGAGCGATGAATGCGCCTCTTTGCCGCGCACGCAGCAGCGCCAGCGGTACACACCCTTGTGCGCAATCGCGGGCACCATATGGGTCGGCTCACCCACGATGCAGGCGATGGGCTGGATACCATCGTCTTTCATGTCGGCTATCAGCTCTTTCACGCCAAAGCAGCCCACCTCTTCGTCGTAGCTCAGCGCCAGGTGGATGGCAAACGGAGCGCTGCTGTGGGCAAACTGCTCAGCATGCGCCAGCGCCATGCCGATAAAGCCCTTCATGTCGGCACTGCCGCGCCCATAGAGTTTGCCGTCTTGCACCAAGCCGCCCAAGGGATCGACGGTCCAGTCCTGCCCGTCCCACGGCACGGTGTCGGTGTGGCCGCTCAAGACAATGCCAGCGGATTTTTGATCGCCTAGGGTGGCAAACAAATTGGCCTTGGTTTTGTCTGCGTTGTAAGTCAAGCGGCTTTTCACGCCGATTTTGAGTAATCGGTCGCGCACTAAATGGATCAACGCCAGATTGGAGTTACGGCTCACGGTGTTGATGCGAACCAGGTCTTGGATCAAACCAAGTGTGGGTAAAGAGATCATGCGATATCGTGTCTATGCCATTCTCACTTCACTCAGCAGATCAGGGTGTCGGTCTAAGACTTTTAGCAACTTAACCAGTGCGAGCGGTGGTTTGGTGTTACCGTTTTCATACCTTGAGAACGCATTCACACCGCCCCCGAAAATTTCGGCCGCTTGGCGTTGATCAAGATCAAGTTTTTTGCGGACTTTGGTGATGTATTCAGGATCGACATAGGCTGCGTTGACTTGCCTCTGGAATAGCTTGATCAGTTCTGCGTAGCGGTCACCATTTTCACGGTCTAGCAGAACTTCGCCGCAGGCAGAGCAAAAATCACCTGTGACAGAGGGTATCGTGGTGGCTTCACCTTTGTAGATATAAGGTGTATCACGGGTGGCGTGTACCAATTCGGTAGCGTCGCAGCATGGGCATTTCATGGTCATAGCTCCTAAAAGGAAACGATCAGCACATCATCAATGACGGTCAACTTCAAGTACACATCGGCACTGGTCGTTGTTTTGGCGTGGTACACATCCTGCCAAATCTTGTGGTCAGCGTGGGGGGTCATGCTCTTGTAGAAGTTGTCTGAGGTAAGTGACATGACGACTGCACACATGCCGTCGAGATTACCAATACCAAGCTCAAGAGCGCCCTCAAATGCACTTGCAGCAGCGTTGACTTTACCCAGTTCTATCAAGGCTTTGACAACGGTTAACTTGCAATGCGGTATGCATTTTTCCATAGATCTCAAATTTTAACCTACTTGGTGTGCATGCGCCATAATCCCGCCCAGTTTTCCCACTGTAGCGCGTGTACCCGGTCAAACTCACGCACGTTGTTGGTGACCAGCGTCAGCCCTTCGCTGCGCGCATGGGCGGCGATATGCAGTTCATGCACGCCATTGGTTTGGCCTTGCTTTTCCAGCGCGGCGCGGATAGCACCGAAGCGTTGCACCGCCTTTGCAGCATAGAGCAATACTTTTAAGGGAGGTAGAAAAAGCCAATATCCCGTTGATGGTGGGGCGGCTAGCAGCGCGTCCCTATCGCCCCAAGGCAGGTCTTGCCAGTGGCACCGGTGGGCATTGCGGATAGAAATGGAGAGCAAATGGGGTCAGATCAAAATTCAGGAAG
>JAYVGI010000103.1:0-3480 GCA_043772355.1 Polaromonas sp. | reverse complement strand
GGATACTCCAGGCCCTTGGCCTCATGTACCGAGAACACCAAGGGCGTGCGAAAGTGCTCGCGCGCGCCCGCCTTGTCTTCATCGCGCAGCACGATGACGGCGTGGTGGACGGAGGCACGGGTGCGTGCGTCCAGCTCGCGCATCTGCGCCTCGCGTGCGGGCAGCAGGCTGACGCTGCCCTCGATGGGCGAGGCGCTTTTGACCAAAAAGTTGCTCTCGCGGTCTATCGAGCCAAAGCGCGCCTGCTTGATTTTGAGCAAGGTGTTGGCCAGCTCGGTGACGGTGCGGGTGTTGCGAAAATTCGCTTGCAGCACCGAAAGATTTTGACGCTGCGCAGCCTCGCCCGCCAGCCCTTGCCAAAACACCGAGCGCACCCCCGCCCAGGAGAAAAAGTTGGGGTGGACGATCTGGTTAGAGTCACCACACAGCAAAAACTGCCCCGGCTCTTTCAGGCAGGCCAGCACCAGGGCGAGCTGCACATTGGTGAGGTCTTGCACCTCGTCGATGACGATAAAGTCAAACACCGGCACGGCCAGCGCGCGCCAGGCATGCGCCACCAGGTTCAGGTCAAACTGATTGCTTTCTTGCAGCCACTGCAGGTAGCGCCCAAACAGGGTATGCGCCGCCACGCGGGCATCGGCGCCCAGCAGGGACTGGCGCGTGCCCAGGGCCAGGTAGGCCGGTAAGTCCAGCGGGCCTTGTGCGCCCGCGCTGATGACCCCGCGAAACTCCTCAAACAGCGCATGCGCATCCAGCTCACCCAGGGCGCTGCGCAGGGTCTGACGGTGGCGCTCAAACCAGGCGCTAAAGGCGGGGAAGTTCACCTCCCGGCCACTGGGCACGCGCAAGGTTTCGACCAATTCGCGGTAGCTTAAAAACTGCGCCTCCTGCGTGGGGTTTTCATAGCCGTGGGCATCGTAGAGGGCACGCGCCGACTGCGCCAGGTAGGCCGAATGCGTGACGTAGAGCACCTGGCCGTGGGCCTCGCGCAGCTTGGTCAAGGTAACCGCCGTTTTACCCGATCCGGCGGACCCCACTACCACGATGGGCGCAGGCTGGCGGCGCACGGCCTCCTGCGCATCGTCAAACAAAATCGGCTTGTCCAGCAGCTCAAACTCGGTGTGCCGCGCTTGCAGCCAGCGCAGCGGCACGGTGCCCGCCATGCCCTGCGAACCCACAGCGCCCGCTGATCCTGATGCGCCCGCCGCCCCTGATGCGCCCGCCGCACCGCTCGCAGCGCCACCTGCCGCTTCGTTGGCCAGCACCACTGGCTCCAGTTCGATCTTGGCCTCATCCACCGTCGCACCGCGCAAAAAGCGCGATTTCTCATAGGCATGATTTTCAATCACCTCCAGCGCCAGACACACCGTCTCGTCGCCAAAGCGGGCAAACTGCAGCAGCAGGCGGTGGCTGTAGTCCAGCTTGGCACGCCAATAGGGGGTGGGGCTGAGCTTTTTGACATCCGCACTGCGAAAGTCATCGGCTTCTATCGCCTTGCGCAGCTTGGCAAACAGGGCTTTCACGCGGCGGGTGTCGAGGTCTTTGTACAGGAGTAGGCGCATGGATGGAGATCATAACTTGCCACCCACCCCATGAACAACTGCTCCGTGGCGCTCCCACGCACTGTCCGCCACTGCCCCGTCAAAAAGCCTCTGCCGCAACTCTTTTTATATACTAAATTGACTGATTATGTACATACATCAGATGCCCTCACCCCAGCCCTCTCCCGCAGTGCGGGCGAGGGAGCCAGACATGCCCTGCCTTGACTCCCTCCCTCCGGGAGAGAGTTGGGGTGAAGGTGATTGCTGCCTGAGGCAGGTACATAGTCAGGCGAAATTGGCCTGCAGCCTTATAAAATAGTGCGTGAGCAGCTAATTTATTGATAGCAATTACTTTTGCCTGCGGGGTGGCAAGCCGGTGTGCTGCGTGAGGATGCGGCCGGGTTGGGCGGCTACGCGCTGGGGGCTAGCGGGGCTGGCCGCTGAAGTTGAGCCGCCCGTGCGGCCCTTGACCTTGCTGCCCACCACGCTGGAGTTTTTGCGCCGCGCGCCCACGTAGCTGCCATCCGTCATAGGCTGGAAGGTGGGGATCAAATGGTGTTTGCCGTTGCCGATCAAATCGGCGCGGCCCATGGCTTTGAGGGCATCGCGCAAGAGCGGCCAGTGGTTGGCATCGTGGTAGCGCAAAAAGGCTTTGTGCAGGCGGCGGCGTTTGTCGCCGCGCACGATGTCTACCGTCTCGCTGTCCCTGGTGATTTTGCGCAGCGGGTTGCGGTTGGTGTGGTACATGGCTGTGGCCGTGGCCATGGGACTGGGGTAAAAGGTCTGCACCTGGTCGGCACGGAAACCATTTTTCTTCAGCCAGACGGCCAGGTTCATCATGTCTTCATCGCTGGTGCCAGGATGCGCGGCAATGAAGTACGGGATCAGAAACTGCTTCTTGCCGGCCTCTGCGCTGTATTTCTCGAACAGCGTCTTGAACTTGTCATAAGAGCCAATGCCTGGCTTCATCATTTTGGTGAGCGGGCCTTGCTCAGTGTGTTCCGGCGCAATCTTCAGGTAGCCGCCGACGTGGTGGGTGACCAGCTCTTTCACGTATTCGGGGCTTTGCACGGCCAGGTCGTAACGCAGGCCGGAGCTGATCAGAATCTTCTTCACACCCTTCAAAGCCCGCGCGCGGCGGTACATGTGGATGAGGGGCGCGTGGTCGGTGTTGAGGTTGCTGCAAATGCCGGGGTAGACACAGCTGGGCTTGCGGCAAGCCGACTCGATTTCCAGACTCTTGCAGCCAATGCGGTACATGTTGGCAGTGGGGCCACCCAGGTCGGAGATGGTGCCGGTGAAGCCTTTGACCTTGTCGCGGATATCTTCCACTTCCTTGATGACCGAGTCTTCCGAGCGGCTCTGAATGATGCGGCCTTCGTGCTCGGTGATGGAGCAAAAGGTGCAGCCGCCAAAACAGCCGCGCATGATGTTGACGCTGAAGCGAATCATCTCCCAGGCCGGGATTTTGGTGGCGTGGTCATGGCTGCCGTTTTCATCCGCATAGTCCGGGTGCGGGCCACGCGCATACGGCAGATCGAACACGGCATCCATCTCGGCCGTGGTCAGCGGAATCGGCGGCGGATTGAGCCAGACGTCGCGCGCGGTCGTGCCTTCGCCATGCGCCTGCACCAGCGCCCGGGCGTTGCCGGGGTTGGTTTCCAGGTGCAGCACGCGGTTGGCATGGGCGTAAAGCACCGGATCAGCCTTGATCTGCTCGTAGCTGGGCAGGCGAATCACGGTGCGGTCACGCGGCGGCACTTTCAGGCTGCCCTTGCCGTAAAGGGCGGGGTTGGGCATGAAGACCAGCGGCTTGATGGCCGGATTGGCGACAGCAACTGTTGTGCCGCCAGCCTTTTCGCCATCTTCCTTGGCGCAGCTTGTACCCTGCCCGGCCGCCTGTTCGCCGGTGGTCATGTAGGGGTTGATGTGCGACTCG
>JAYVGI010000102.1:0-1531 GCA_043772355.1 Polaromonas sp. | reverse complement strand
TTCTTCGCAGCGGGTTTCTTTTTCAGCAGCGCATCGAGGTTTTTAGAGATCTCAGCTTCAATTTTGTCTTTGAACGCGCCCAGCAAAAAGCCCAGCTTGGCGTCCAGCACAAAGCTGGCCTTGGTCACCACCAAGGTACCGTCTACGCCGCTGCGTTTAAAGCCCACCTTGTCCTTGGTTTTACCCTCTTCGTAGGTGCATTGCATGTCAAATTGGGCCTCGACGTGCTCGGCCCATTTGAACGCGATTTGGCGTGCCTCTGGCATGCCCAAATCGTGCGTGCGTTCCAAGTGAATGTCTGCCATGGTGTCTCCTGCATGGGGGTTATCGTGAGGTAATAGTAGCAGAGGCCAATGCCTCCCGGCGTTGTTTGCGCGGCATATCGGCCAGCGTTTGGCACGCGGCATAAAACTTGCGCCAACGCTCTTTACCGCTGCCAGTTTGCTGGGCAAACAGCGCGTCAAACTGCGGCACCAGCTCGTCGTAGGCGGCTAGCGCGCCAAAGCTGGCGTTATTGGCCTTGGCTACCCACGGGTCGTACCCTGCATAGCCAGCCCATTGCAGCTTGAGCTTTTCATAGTCTTCTTTAAAGACCTTCATTGCTTCTATTTTCATAGCTGCTCCCGCAGTATTCTTGCTGACTACTGCATAAACAGCTTCTAAATTCTTGCGTGTAGCCATGGTGAGGGCGCGAAACTGGGTGCGCCGCTGGTCAAACTGCGCATACTCCGTGCGCGCCGCCTCCGAGCCAAACTGCGTCAGCCACTGCGCGCCACCCAGTCGCTCCACCGCCGTGGCAAATGATTCGTTGAACATGGTGTCGTCTTTGGCATACAGCACTTGGTGGGACAGCTCGTGGAAGATCAGGCGCGCCAGCTCGCCTTCGGGGTAGTTGATGAAGGTGGACAGCAGCGGATCGCCCCCGGCCCAGTTGAGATAGCCCAAAGTGGAATACGCTGGCACGCCATACACGTCCGCCTCAAGCCCTTCGGCCTTTTTTACTTCAGCCTCGCCCTTGGCATCGGCTTCGCTGTAATACCCCCGGTAGCCCACGCAGCCCACCACCGCAAAGCACCACGTATGCAAGGTAAGCGAAAACTCTGGCGCAGCCACCACGTTCCACACCGCTGCGCGGCGCTTGAGGTCGGCGTAGCGGCGGTAGCTGGCGTTGTCGGGCAGCAGCAGCTCAGTAGAGGCAAAATCGCGGATGCGCTGGGAAAGCTCCAAGCGGCGCTTGGTGTTGTCCGGTGTAGCCGCATCATCCAGCCAGTCTTTCACCGGTTTGGCCGCACTCATCACCGCCACATGGCCGCTGACGCTTTGCCAGTAGTAGCCCATATTGGAGCAACCTGCCAAACCTGCTGCAACCAGGCTCACCGCCAGCAGTGCCAGCCACACGCTTGCCCGGTGCAGCAAGAGCCCGTTTTGCTGGGGCCGCGGATGGTAGGGCTTATGGGTATAGTGGGGCACAGTGCATTAGATTGAAAAACATAGAATGGGCCAAGTGTACGAAAAAGTGCGGCACTGTGCG
>JAYVGI010000101.1:0-21539 GCA_043772355.1 Polaromonas sp. | reverse complement strand
GGCGATTGCCAGATTATGGTGCTGCATTGGTATGCGCAGCGACCCTCACCCCAGCCCTCTCCCGCAGAGCGGGAGAGGGAGTAAAATCTGCTCTTTTTTGGGGGGGCAATGTGCCATCGAGCATTCCTGGCGGATCAGGAAGTCTGAAGGTGCAATAGCCACACCGTCCACGCCTGAGGTATTTGGCGAGTTGATAGTCAAAGAGATTGCCCGCTGGAAGCCCGTGATGACTTCAGGGCGGGTGAAGGCAGATTGACATAGCGGATTTAGAAAGACGCATAAATCAGGTTTGCCGTATAATTTTGATAAATTACATCGTTATCATTCATCATGCGAACTATCATCGACCTAGAAGACACCCAAGCTAGCCGCCTGGACGCGTGGGCCAAAGCGCAAAAAGTCAGCCGCGCCGAGGCGGTGCGCCGGGCAGTCAACCAAATGCTAGAACGTGCCGCGCAGCCCCAAGGCACCGGCTTTGGGCTGTGGGCGCAGGGAAAAGCCGTGCCACCCGAGCGCGATGGCCTGGCGTTGCAACGCGAGCTGCGCGGCGAGTGGCCCGCATGATCGCGTTGTTTGACTCCAACATCGTGATTGACTACCTGAACGGCGTAAGCCAAGCCTGCGCCGAGCTGGCACAGTACCAGCAGGCCTACATCAGCCCCATCACCTGGATCGAGTCGCAGGTCAAAGCCCCGCCCGGCCTGGAAGAAGCTACTCGCATCGCCATCGATGCCAATTTCAAATGCGTCACGCTGGACGAGGCCACGCTGAGCGAAAGCCTCAAGCTGCGGCGCAGCCACCGCCTCAAGCTACCCGACGCGATGATCTGGGCCAGCGCCCGCGTCAACGGCTGGCAACTGGTGACGCGCAATACCAAAGATTTTTTGCCAACCTGGGCAGGGATTCGATTGCCGTATGTGTTGTAGCGCGTGATGCTGACATCCCAAGTTGAGCACCTGCTAACTCGCTTTTCCGCGAGTCAAAGCAGTGGCAACGCCAACGACGCGCTGGCCACCCGCAACATTTCCACACCAGTTGGCTCTGTCCGCATCTACGACTCGGCAACGGACAATCGCTCCACAAAACCCTGCGTCATCCTCGTCCCCGACGGCCCCAACGTCATCGAACATTACGACGCATTGATAGCCCTACTCACACCGCACCTGCGCGTAGTCTGCTTCGACATGCCGGGCTTTGGTTTCTCATTACCTCAGTCAAATTATGCGCACTCTCTAAACCAAGGCGCGCAGGCGGTGCTGGGGGTGATGGATGCTTTAAAGATAGACACCGCCACACTGGCCTTTAGCTGCGCCAACGGCTTTTACGCACTGCGGGCAGCGCAGACAGCACCGCAGCGCATTACGCGCTTGGTGTTATCGCAAACGCCCTCCCTCACCGCCATGCATGCGTGGACTAGCCGCGTGGTGCCGTGGCCGCTTCGGGTGCCCGTGCTGGGGCAGTTGGCGGGCTGGTTATTTAAACGCAAGGCGGCGCGTAGCTGGTACGGCATTGCGCTGCCGCGCAGCACGGATGCTGCGCCGTACCAGGAGAAAACACTGAACGCTTTTAATAGCGGTGCCTGCTTTTGCCTGGCTGGTGTGGTGCAAGGCCTGGCCCGCGAGGCCCCTGCATCGCTGCATGGCGTGACCACGCCCTGCACCCTCGTGTGGGGTGCGCTAGACCATTCGCACAAATACACCCAGCCACAGTCTTTCATCGACTGCGCGCCGCAGGCCGACATCGTGCACTTTGCTGACTGTGGGCACTTCCCGGATCTTGAGCAGCCTGCGCGCTATGCGCAAGTCTTGCTGCATGCCATTGGCCTGCCCAGCGCCACCGCCTGAATGGGGTACGGCGAATGCATTACCATCGCACACTTTTGTGTTTTTAATCTGAAAGCTACCCATGCCACGCCCCATACTTGATGAAACCCATATCCACCCCGCCATTCGCAGCAAAATTGCAAACCACCAGCAAGCCATCGTGCAGGAAGTGATGGCGGCGGTCAAAGACAACGCGGTAGTCGTCGTGGGCATGGGCATGAACCCCTTTCCCAAAAAGGCACGCAAAGCGCTTGACTTGGTAAAGCAACCGTACCAATACCTGGAATACGGCAACTACTTGAACAACTGGAACCGTCGCAATGCGCTGAAAATGTGGTGCGGCTGGCCTACTTTCCCGATGGTGTTTGTCAAAGGAACGCTGGTAGGCGGCGCGAATGATCTTCAAGCATTGATCGACAGTGGTGAGCTAAAGCGCATGCTTGATGCATGAGAGAGTGAGTCCCTGCTGGTATATCTGTAGGCTGCACGGCAGGTTTTCCCCGCAAAGCTGCCCCATAGCGCGTTCGCAGACCGCTCACAGATCAAAGTCGCCGCCCATCGGTCGCTCCACCGGGTAGAACGGGCGTTCGGTCTGGCCCCACAGAGTCCCACGTCCACGCTGACTGGGTTACCATGGACGTGGCCTTGCCCAATCAACCCTCCAAAGTTCTTTAGCCGACTTTGCCCCACCGATGCTCCCCGGCTACCTTACCAAGCACGAGCACATCGCTGTCGCGGGGGTGGCCGACGTGCATATCCGCTCACTGCTGGACCGCAACCAGTTTTTTGATCCGCTGGGGCAGGCGCAGGACTTGGGCATCTCCAGCGCCACCTGGCCTCTGTTTGGGCTGCTCTGGCCCTCGGGCGCGCACCTGGCGGCGCGCATTGCATTGCGGCCCGTCAACTTGAATGAGCACATTTTGGAAGTCGGTTGCGGCCTGGCGCTGAGCAGTATCGTGGCCCATCGGCGTGGCGCAGACGTTACCGCCAGCGACTGCCACCCCCTGGCTGGCAATTTCCTGCAGCGCAATCTGGATCTGAATGGCTTGCTGCCCATGCCGTACGTGCACGGCCCATGGGGCGCTGCACCAGTGGTCAACCGCAGCACCATCGGTACACCCCGCCGGTATGACTTGATCCTGGGCAGCGATGTTTTGTACGAGCGCGATAGCCGAGGCGACTTGGCCAGCTACATTGCCCAGCACGCCGCACCGGTGGCGCAGGTGTGGATCGCAGACCCAGACCGCAGCAACCGCCCGGCCTTCAGCAAACACATGGCCGCACTGGGTTTTAGCCTGCGTGAAGAGCGTCTGGACTGCGCTGGCACGCACAGCGTCGCGGCCTACAAAGGCAGGCTGCTTACTTACCTGCGCAGCGGCTAGCTGGGGTTTTCACCGCCAGCAAACGGTCTGCACAGTCTTGCCAGCGGGCATCTTTGGCAATGCCCTTGAAGACACCCTCCTCTGCCAGATTTGCCACCCATTGCTGTTTGTCTGCCGTAGCTGCGGGCATGAAGGAGTCAAACCCCGCCGCGCGCACCGTGTTGGCGGCTTCGCGCATTTCTTCGGCGCGGCGTTTGCCGTGCTGCACCACGCGGCTGAACAAATATGCACCTTGCTCTTGCCAGTCGATGCCGGGGCGAATGTACTTGGCCGCTTCTTGCGCCACGCTCAGGGTGTTGGATGCAGTGACGGCGCAGAGGATGAAGATAGCGGATTCACAGAGCGCCTGCATGGACGCGCAAGCTTGCACGCCTGCTGCGGCGGCATGCGCCTGCTCGGCATCGCGCGTTGCTGGGCTTGAAAACTTCAAGTCCCATGCAACCACTGTGGTGACACCGGGTTTCGTTTTAAGCCCTGCGCAAAAGGTTTTGCCTACTTCACCGTAGCCAATCAGACCAATCGGGTTTAAGTTCATCATGCGCATCTCGCTCAGTAAAGTCTGGATAGTGGTAGCTTTGATTCGACATCTCGCTCCCTCTCCCACTTGTGGGAGAGGGCTGGGGTGAGGGCCAGTGCGCTACGCGCTTACTGCTTCTCAATCTTCGCCCGGGCGATCACGTCGGCCCAGCGTTTGATCTCGCTGGCGAGCAAATCACCTACCTGCTCGGGGGTGCTGCCTTGGGCGTTCAGGCTCAAGTCGCTCAGGCGTTTTTTCACCTCGGGGTTGGCCAGCACATTTTGGATTTCGCGGTTAAGTTTCGCCACGACATCCTTAGGAGTTTTCGCAGGCACGGCCAGGCCGTTCCAGGAAGTGACGTTGAAGTTACCCAGCGATCCACCGCTCTCGCGCACCGTAGGCACATCGGGCAACGCAGCCATACGCTTCTCACCCAGCAGTGCGACGGGGCGCAGAGCCTTGCTGTTGACCTGCGGCATCAAGGGGCCCAAGATGTCCACCATGGCATCTATCTCACCACCACGCAGCGCGGTGATAACGGGCGGTGTGCCGTTGAAGGGCACGACCTGAAACTCGATGCCCGCGCTGGCTTTGAACAGCTCAGCCGCCAGGTTTTGCGTGGTGCCGATTTGCGGTGTGCCGATGTTGAGCTTGCCGGGGTTGGCGCGGGCGAAGGCCAGCAGCTCCGCGAGAGATTTGAACTTACCGGTTTCGCTGACCGCTATCGCCAAGTCAAAGCTGGCCAGCTTGGACACGGGTGCAAAGTCGCGCAGGGTGTCAAAGGGCAGTTGCTTGAACAGCGCGGCGCTGACTGCCGTGCCGCTGGAGATGAGTAGCAGAGTGTGGCCATCGGCCTCGGCTTTGGACACCACGTCACCGGCCACCACGCCGCCCGCGCTGGGCTTGTTTTCAATCACCACGCTTTGACCGAGCGCTTCACCCAGTTTTTGCCCCACGGTGCGGGCGGTAATGTCAGCCGCGCCACCCGCAGCGTTGGGCACGACGATTTTGAGGGGTTTGGTGGGCAAGGTTTGCGCTGTAGCTAGACCAGCGACCCAACCTAAAGACGCAGTCAATATAGCCAAGCAGGTTAAAAATTGCATTCTCTTCATGGTTTGTTCCTAAGATATAAAAGACAGCACTTACCGCGCAACACCTAATAGCTTTTCCAGCAAGGCAGGTTGCGCCAAGAGCGCATCAGCCGCGCCACTGTGCACCACCTTGCCGTGGTCAAGCACCACGGTGGTATGTGAGATAGCCAAAATAGCCTGCGGATGCTGCTCCACAATGATGGCGCTCAGTCCCTCATCACGCGTGATGCGGGCAATGGCTTTGAGCAGCTCTTCGACGATGATGGGGGCCAAACCCTCCAACGGCTCATCCAGCAGCAGCAAACGCGGGTTGAGCACCAGGGCGCGACCCACGGCCAGCATCTGCTGCTCGCCACCCGAGAGCTGGGTGCCCAAGTTGGTTTTGCGCTCGGCCAGACGGGGAAACATCTCATACACGCGCTCGGGGGTGAAGGGCTTGGACGTGCTGCCTTTTCTGCCTGGCCTAACGACGGCGGTGAGGTTTTCATGCACCGTCAATGATTTGAAAATATTGCGCTCTTGCGGCACCCAGCCTATGCCCGCACCTGCACGCTCGTGCGGGCTGAGTTTATGCAAAGCGATGCCGCCCAGCGTGATGCTGCCGCCATGCTGGCGCGTAGCACCGGCCAAGGTGTTCATCAAGGTGGTTTTACCCGTGCCGTTGCGGCCCAAGAGCGCCAAGGTTTTGCCCTCGTCAAGCTGCAAAGACACGCCGTTGATCACCACGGCTTCGCCATAGCCCGCGCTCAAATTTTCAATCCGTAGTAGTTCAGCCATGCTGATTTACCCCCAGCTTCGCCGCTTCGTGGGCATCCAGCGAATGCCCCAAATACACCGCTTTGACTTGCGGGTCTTTGGCAATCTCGTCGGGTGTGCCCTCGGTCAGCACCGCGCCGTTGACCAGCACGGTGATGCGTTTGGCAAATTCAAATACCAAGTCCATATCATGTTCAATGAGTAGCACCGACACATCGGCGGGCAACGCGGCCACGGTTTGCAGCAGCTCATCGCGCTCGCCTGCGGGCACGCCGGCCACGGGCTCGTCCAGCAGCAGCACGCGCGGCTTGCAGGCCAGGGCAATGGCAATCTCCAGCAGGCGGCGTTTGCCATAGGCCAGGTGCTCGGTGCGCTGCTGCATCACGTCGGTTAAATGGAACTGCTCCAGCAGTTGCAAAGCTTCGCTAGCTACAGTTTTTGAAGCGCCCAGCGACTGCCACCATTTGCCGCCCAGCCCCTGCTGTTGCGAGACTACGAGTGACAGCGTCTCTAGCGAGGTCATGGAGGCGAATAACTGGTTGATCTGAAAGGTACGCACCATGCCGCGGCGCACGCGCTGGTGCGGCGCCATGTTGGAGATGACTTCACCCAATAACTTGATGCTGCCTGCGGTAGGCTCCAGCACGCCAGTGAGTAAATTGATCAGCGTGGTTTTACCTGCGCCATTCGGGCCAATCAAGGCATGGCGCGCGCCCTTGGCTACGTTCAATGT
Organism: Polaromonas sp.; assembly: GCA_043772355.1. Classification (GTDB taxonomy): domain Bacteria; phylum Pseudomonadota; class Gammaproteobacteria; order Burkholderiales; family Burkholderiaceae_C; genus JAAFIP01. The sequence goes on along the minus strand of JAYVGI010000101.1, from coordinate 15,237 downwards.
CACGTTATCGGTAGCAGTGATGCCACCAAAACGCTTGACCAAACCTTGGCAGCTTAAAACAATCTCGCTCATGGCTGACTACCCGCCTTGCCCAACCAAGTCCAGGGGCGCAGCAGCTTTTCGCGCCCGACCAAGACAAGCACCACCAGGAACAGGCCAATCCAAAAAGTCCAGTACTGGGGTGTGATGGCCGAGATCACATCGTGCAAGAGCTTGAACACCACGGCACCGACCACGCCGCCATACAGCCAGCCCACGCCGCCAATCACCAGCATCAGCATCACATCGGCAGAGCGCTCCAGCGCAAATACGTCCAGCGAGGCAAAGCCTGTGGTTTGCGCCATCAACGCGCCCGCCGCGCCTGCCACACCCGCTGCGATGGTGTAAGCCACGGCCAAGCGCGAACTAACCGGAATGCCGATGGCCATGGCACGCAAGCGGTTGTCGCGCACGGCTTTGAGCGTGGCTCCAAAGGGCGAGTGGATGAGCCGACGCGCCAGAAAAAACAAGACCAAGAGCACCGACAGCGAATACCAGGCCGCCGTTTTCCCGCTCAAATCAAATTCAAATTTGCCCAGCAGCGGGCCCATCACCACGCCCTGCAATCCGTCGGAGCCGCCCGTGAGCCAGTCCATTTTGTTGGCCAGCTCGGTCAAAATAGCCGCCATGCCCAGGGTGACCATCAGGCGCGTCAAATCGCTGCCGCGCATGATGGTGAGCGAGCAAACAGCTCCCAACACCGTGGCCGCCACGATACCCACGGCCAATCCTACCAAGGGGTCGGGCATGACATGCTTGGCAAACAAGGCGGAGGCATAGGCACCAAAGCCCAGAAAGGCCGCGTGCCCTAAAGAGACGATGCCGGTGTAGCCCAAGATCAAATCCAGCGAAATGGCAAACAGCGCCACGATGGCGATCTCGTTGATGATGAGGGCATGCTTGCCCAGCACCCAAGGCGAGGCAAAGGCGAGCAGCCACAGCACCGCCTCCCAGGGTTTGAAGCGCGAGTCGGCGAGCAAAGGCGTAGAGGTATTCATTTGCCGCCCTTACGCACAAACAGGCCTTGCGGGCGCCATACCAAAATGGCGATCATCAACGCATAGACAATGAAAGCGCCCAGCTTGGGAATGTAGTATTTGCCCGCCACGTCGGCAATGCCCAGCAGCAACGCGGCCAGCAGTGGCCCGGTAATCGACGTGGTGCCGCCGACCGCGACGACGATTAAAAAGTAGACCATAAATTTCAAGGGGAAAGTCGGGTCTAAGCCCAGCACCTCAGCGCCCAACGCACCGCCCAAACCGGCCAGCCCCGAGCCCACTGCAAAGGTAGCGGCAAACACCACGTTCACGTTGATGCCCAGGCCCGCAGCCACGCGCGGGTCGTCCACACTGGCGCGCAGGCGGCTGCCAAAACGGGTCTTCACGAGTACGGCTTGCAGCGCGATGGTGAGCGCGGCGCATACCGCAATGATGAACAGGCGGTAATGCCCCATACCCAAGGACCACGGCTCGCTGCCAAACAGCTCGGTGCGGCCCTTAAGCCATTCAGGCAACTGCATGATCTGCTGGGTCGAACCCATAAAGTAGTCGGTAGCAGCGACGGCCATAAAGGTCAGGCCAATGGAAAACAGCACCTGGTCCAAGTGCGGCTTGTTGTACATGGGCCGGTACAAGGTGCGCTCCAGCACTGCGCCCAAGAGGCCTGCGCCGATGAAGGCCACAGGCAAGCACAGCAAAAAAGGCACACCGTAGCGCTGCATGAGCACCACGGTAAGGTAGCCGCCCACCATGGCAAAAGCCCCATGCGCGAGGTTGATGAAATTCATCAACCCCATGGTGATGCACAAACCCACCGCTAGTATGAAGAGCAGCATGCCATAGGCAATGCCGTCAAAGAGAATGGTGAGCATTGATATTCTGTACGAGGGGCTTGGTTGTCGAAGGTTTTAATACCGGACTTCCGGACGCAGAGGACGCAAAGATTACGCAAAGGACGCAAAAGAAGAGAAAAGAAAAAGAAAAAGAAAACCAAAACTAGAAAGAGCGGCTACCAAAACATCACCCTTCTTTTTTGTATTTTGAATTCCTTTTGCGTCTTCTGCGTAACTTTTGCGTCCTCTGCGTCCGGAAGTCCCGCTGTTATGTATTTGGTATTAAGGCTTAGCCTTGCCCGGATCTTTGACGTCGTTGATGGTGGCGAACTCGACGTTGTGCAATTGGCCACCGACTTTTTCGACCTTGCGGATGTAGATGTTATGCACCACGTCGCGGGTTTGGGCGTCGATGAAGATCGGACCGCGTGGGCTTTCAAAGATTTGACCTTTCATCGCTGTCAGCAAAGCTTCACCGCTTCCGCCCTTGGTGGCTTTGGCGGCTTCGTAGATCACGCGCATGCCGTCGTAGCCGCCCACAGCCATGAAATTGGGGCGCAGGCCGTTGTTGGCTTTGCTGAAGGCGTCGACAAACTTTTTGTTCAGTGGTGAGTTGTGGTTGGCCGAGTAGTGGTGCGAGGTGACCACGCCCATGGCTACATCGCCCATGCTGTTCAGAATATCGTCATCGGTAATGTCGCCGGTGCCGATGAGTTTGATACCTGCTTTGTCCATGCCGCGCTCGGTAAACTGCTTCATCAGCGCTGCGCCCGCGCCCGATGGCACGAACACGTAGAGCGCATCGGGTTTCAGGTCACGCACTTTTTGCAGGAAGGGGGCAAAGTCGGGGTTGCGCATGGGCACGCGCAGGCTCTCGACCACTTGGCCGCCGTTGAGCATGAAGCGGTCTTTGAAAAACTTTTCGGCGTCAAAACCGGGGCCAAAATCCGACACCAAGGTCACTACTTTTTTGATACCGTTCTTGGGTGCCCAGTCGCCCATCGCCACCGCAGCTTGCGGCAGTGTGAAGCTGGTGCGCACGATGTATTCAGACGCTTGGGTAATGCTGGACGTGGCCGCTGCCATCACTACCAAAGGTGTTTTCGATTGGGTGGCAATCGGCGCGGTGGCCAATGCCAGAGGCGTAAGGCCAAAGCCTGCCAGCACATTGACCTTGTCGTTGACCACCAGTTCTTGCGCAATGCGCTTGGTCACGTCGGGTGCGCTGGTGTCGTCTTTCAAAATGATTTCGACTTTTTTACCGCCCACCGAGTTGCCGTTTTGCGACATGTACAAACGCACTGCGGCATCGATTTGCTTGCCCGTGGAGGCGAAGGGGCCGGTCATGGGCAATATCAAGCCGATCTTGAAGGTGTTGTCTTGTGCCATGGCGCTGCAGGCGGTGAAGGCAGCGGCGGCAAGGGTGGCGACCTGGATAAATTGGCGTTTTTGCATGAAAACTCCGACGATAAGTTAAGTGGTGTTAAGTGGTAAGACTGAATTTGAAACTGCAGACTATTTTAGGTATCGATTATGGAGGCGGTAGCTATGGTTTCCATGGGGTGGTTTTTACGTAGTGCCTGTCTTCTTGCGTTTGACTATTGGGGAAGCGGGTACCTAGACGCGTGAGCACCTGGGCTGGGCTCGCTCCGGCACTTGGTGTGCACAGCTCCGCGGCTGTCCCCCGTTGCGGCCTCGGGCCGCTGCCTCCTCCTTGATGCCGCTGCGCTGTGCACACCAAGCGCCAGAGCTGCGTAGTGGGATGGTTGCGGCACAGGGGTGGATCGCCCACTACTCCGCTAGAGCTGGTCGGCGGTGTACTCAGCGCAGCGGCATAAAGGGGGAGTAGGCGGCCATAAGCCGCCACGGAGGACAGCCGCGGAGCTGAGTACGCCGTCGGCCGGCTCTCGTACAAGACCACGCAAGGCAATCTTAGTAATGGCAGAGCATCGTGAATCATCATCGACAAAACGCCACTAAGCAACATCAGGCCGCCAAGCAGAGTCCAGCGTCAACTCACCCACCACGCGCGACACGCACACACACATGCGGCTGTTTTGCTGTTTCTCGTGCGCGCTTAAAAACACATCACGGTGGTCCATCTCGCCTTGCACGGCCAGCACGTCCATCACGCACAAGCCGCATTCGCCGCGCCTACAGTCTGAAATAGTGTCTATTCCCGCCTGCTCCAGCGCATCCAGCAAAGTTGTGTCAGCGGGCACCATGATGTCCAACTGGTGGCGTGGGATCTGCACCCGAAAGGCTTGCGCTGAAAAACTGCCGCCGGAGCCAAAGGTCTCGAAACGCAGCCCGGCCAAGCGCCTGCCGTTTGCTAGCCAAGCCTTGCGGATGGCCTCTAGCATGGGTACAGGGCCGCAGGTGTAGAGCTGGGCTTTGGCGGGCAAGGCGGCTATTTCCGCAGCGAAGTCCAAGGTTTCGCCATCAGCAGCCACAAAGGTTTGTACGCGCTCGCCCAGGGCCTCGTGCAGGGTGCTTGCAAAGGCCAGCTCGTCCTGCGTGCGTGCACCGTAGAGCATGCGCACAGGCGTGCCCTTAGCCTGAGAGAGTGATGCCAGGCGCTGCGCCATGGCGACCAGGGGCGTGATGCCAATGCCGCCCGCGATCAATAAATAGGCTGGAGCTGACAGGTCTAGTGCAAAGTGGTTGTGCGGCCCGCTCACCGGCAGGCTGTCACCCACTTGCAGTGTCCACATGGCTGCTGATCCACCCCGGCCACCGTCCATGCGCTTGACGGCGATGCGCCAGTGCACGCCGTCGCTGCTGCCCACCAACGAGTAGTGGCGCATTTGCAGTGCGCCGTTGACGTTCACCTGCACTTGCAGATGCGCGCCACCCTCCCAGTGCGTGGCTTGGCCGCTGGCTGGGCGCAGCAGAAACTGGCGCACGGTGGGGGTGATGTCCTCGGTAGCCACCACCGTGGCTTGCTGCCACGCTTGAACAGGTTTCATCGTGCAGCACCCCGGCGGCGAATCAGGCGAATGGCGCGCAAAGAGTCCACGCCTTCGCTGCCCGCTTGGGCTGCCAAATCGCCTGTGAGCGAACTGCGCAAATTGCGCTGCGCCAGGCGTGAATGCTCGCGCATGATGGCCTCGGCGCGGCTGCCCTCACCGCGCTCTATCGCGTCCAGCACCTGGCGGTGCTGGTCTTGCGCTACCACCAGCATGTCACGCGCCTGGGGCGAGTTGGCCTGCGCCACGACAAAAGCCGAGGGTGAAGCAAAGGGCAGGCTGGCCACGCGCTCCAGCTGGCGTGCGATCACGGCACTGTCCGCCATCTCGCACAGCAGGGCATGGAATTGTTGGTTGAGATCGACATAGCTGGAGAACGCCTCGTCGTTGAGTGTGCTGGGGGCCAACGCGTCGCCAATTTTTTTCAGGCATTGGCGCGCTTCCAACAAGAGCGCGGGCGCTGCACCCTGCTCAGCCGCACGGCGTGCCAGCAGGCCTTCCAGCGTGCCGCGCAGCTCGATGGCATCCGCTATGTCCGCCTCACTGAAAGTTTTTACCGCATATCCACCGTTGACCAGTGCCTCCAATAATCCCTCTTGCTCCAGCCGCATCAGCGCCGCACGAATCGGCGTGCGGGACATGCCCAGCTTCTCGACGATCGCCAGTTCGGCAATGCGCGCACCGCCAGCCAGTTGTCCCGACAAAATCAGCTCGCGCAATTGCAACTGCGCACGCACGGCGGCGCTGGCTTGTGCAATATCAGTGACATTTATAGAGTTAGTCATCGTTTTTATTGACTTATTAGCTATTGAGTTGATAGCATTCTTGAATCCACTTTCGCTATCCATCATGACGCAATGGGATGGATCGGAATCACCGCCACCGCAGGCTGCTCAGCCGCCACCAGCTTGTCGATCAGCTTGCGCGCCCACATCGAGCCCGCGTCGATGTTGAGGTTGTAAAACTGGTGGTCCGGGTGCTCTTCCATGGCGATCTGCTGGGCTTCCAGCACATGCTCGTCTTCTCTAAAAATGTTGGCCACACCTTCGCGCAACTGGTGCGTCAGGCGTTGCTCGCCCAAGCAATAGTTGCGGGCGAAGGCCCAAAAATAGTGGCAGGTATTGTCAGTGGCCGGGGTGATGGTGTTGAGTACCTGGCCGTTCACGCCTTTGCTGCGCTTGCTTAAACGCGCGTTACCTTGGTTGCCACCGGGTGGCACTGCGCCCGTACCCGCTTGCGCTACACCCACGTCAATCACCACCGTACACGGCGCTTCAAACTGGATGATCTGCCAGCGGTCTACCTTGCCTTCGTAGCCCAGCGCCTGCTTGATCTGTCCGGCCCAGAAAGGCGGTGCGTCGATGTTCTCCATCCAGCGCGTCACGGTGGCTTTGCGCGTGCCGTGCGTCGCCACAAAGGGCGCCTCGGCCACCGCGCGCTGGCCGATGCTACTGCCGTGCACAAAGGTCTCGTGCGTTAAATCCATCAGGTTGTCCACCACCAAGCGGTAGTCGCATTTCACGGTAATTACTTTGCCATCGCCAGCCCAAGCCGGGTCGTCGTTCCAGTGCAGATCGGGCACCAAAACCGCGTCGGCCTTGGCCGGATCGCCGGGCCACACCCAGATGAAGCGGTGTTCTTCGATGACTGGATAACTGCGCACGCAGGCCGAGGGGTTGAGCGTTTCCTGGCTGGGCATATGGGTGCAGCGGCCTTGGGCGTTGTACACCAGGCCGTGGTAGCCGCAGACCAGCTCGTCGCCTTCCAGCCGCCCCATGGACAGCGGCAGCAGTCTGTGCCAACAGGCATCTTCCAGCATCGCCACGGTGCCATCTAGCTGGCGAAACATGACCATTTTTTGCTTGCAAATGGTGCGCGGCAGCAGCTCGTGCTTGACTTCGATGTCGTAAGCGGCGGCGTACCAAGCGTTGACGGGAAAGGAGGTTTTAAGCGTGCCCATGGATACCGATTGTATACAAAAATGATTATAAACCTCTATTTTTGTGCATAATTGAGGGGTTACAAGGAGTTTTTGTATCCATCAAGCCGAGCGATAAGTGCCTTAAAATCTCTGCACCCCATACAAGGAGATAAGCATGACCACCACCGTCCAACACCCCAAACTCCCCGCCCGCTTCGACCATGTCGGCAGCTTTTTGCGCCCACTCTACCTGCTGCAAGCGCGGGAAGAAAAAGCTAAAGGCAACATCACCCCCGAGCAACTGCGTGTGGTGGAAGACCAGGCGATTGCTGAAATCGTGCAATTCCAAGAATCCGTCGGCTTGAAAAGCATTACCGACGGCGAGTTCCGTCGCACCTACTTCCATACCGACTTTTTGGAGCAACTGGGCGGCGTAGAAGTCGGCATCCCCGTCACCATCCAGCGCCCAGACGGCACCATGGAACTGGCCCCGCCGGTGATGAAAGTCGTAGGCAAAGTGCACCACGCCAAAGACATCCAGTTGGCCGACTTTGAATTCCTTAAAACCCAGGTCGCCAAGGGCAACACGCCCAAGGTCACCATCCCCAGCCCCACCATGCTGCACTTTCGCGGTGGCCGCGCGGCCATCAGCAAAACCCATTACCCCGAGCTGGACCCGGCCTTTTATGACGACGTGGCCAAGGCCTATGGCGACGAGCTGCGCTCACTCAGCGCCGCAGGCTGCAACTACGTACAGATGGACGACACCAACCTGGCCTATCTGTGCGACCCCAAAATGCGCGAAGCCGCCAAAACCCGGGGTGACGACCCTAACGAGCTGCCGCACCGCTACGCCATGTTCGTCAACAAAGTGGTGGCGCAAAAGCCCGCCGGCATGACCCTGGCCATGCACCTGTGCCGTGGCAACTTCAAAAGCACCTTTGCCGCCAGCGGTGACTACGAACCTGTAGCTGAGGCCCTGTTGGCCGAAATGGACATTGACGCGTACTTCCTCGAATATGACGACGACCGCAGCGGCGACTTCCGCCCCCTGCGCTTCCTGCCCAAAGGCAAAACCATGGTGCTGGGCCTGGTGACCACCAAGTTTGGCCAGATGGAGAGCAAAGACACCTTGAAGCGCCGCATCGACGAAGCCGCCAAATACGTGCCTATGGACCAGCTGGCCCTGTCGCCCCAGTGCGGCTTTAGCAGCACCGTGCACGGCAACAACATCGCCGTAGAAGACCAGCGCAACAAGCTGCGTTTGGTGATTGAGACGGCCAATGAGGTGTGGGGTAGCCAGTAAGGCCTTGGTACAGCATGGGCGCTTGAACCCACCTCATGAAATACTGCCTGCGCATACCTACATTGCGCAAGCAGCTATTGAATAAGTAGCGTATCGGTATAATTGCGCTCATCCGCCTACGCGAGCCACTTTTATGTTCAATTCAAAATTGCTCTTCATCCTTGCCATCGCAGCCTGCACTGCTTTGCAAGGTTGCACCATTTTGGCCATTGCGGATACGGTCGGTACCGTGGCAGTGCGCACGGTAGGCGTGGCGGCCAACGTCGCGGTGAGCACGGCTGCCGCTGCGGCCAATGTGGCGGTGAGCACGGCTACTGCGGCGGCTGAAGTGTCCATTGCCACCACCAAGATCGGCGTCAAAGTGGTGGGCGCGGCAGTTGACGCGGCTATCCCGGCCAAATAAGCCGTCGCCCTGCGCGCCGGCAAGGCGCAGTGGGCAACTTAAGATATCAGTCCGCGTAAATACCGGCCTTCTTGATCACCGGGCTCCACTTGTTGATCTCCGCTTCCAGATGGTTTTTCAACCCTGCAGCGGTCATTTTGTCAGCGGACGGGATGTCGGAGCTCAGGTCTGCCAAGCGCTGCACCACCATCGGGTCTTGCATGGCCGTGCGCAGCGCGGCATTGATTTTGTCCAGCACCGGCGCTGGCGTGCCTTTGGGGGCATACATGCCGTGCCACACCTTCACCTCAAAGCCTTTAAGGCCCTGCTCGTGCAGCGTAGGCACATTGGGCAAAGCGGCCAAGCGGGTCAGCGAGGTGGTGCCATAGACTTTGACACGGCTTTCCTTGATCAACGGCACGGTTTGGGTGGTTTGGTCGCACAGCAGGTCTACCTGGCCGCCCAGCAAGTCGTTCATCGCGGGGCCAGTGCCCTTGTAGGGAATGGTGTTCAGTTCAATGCCGATCTGGCTTTGGAACAGCAGGCCGCACAGGTGCGAGACCGCGCCCAGCCCGGCGTTGGCCATCGACACCTTGTTGCCGTTGGCCTTGAGGTAGATCAGCAACTCTGGAAAGTTATTCGCGGGAAAGTCTTTGCGCGCCAGCAAGGTCATGGGCACATCGACCACTTGGCCAATGTACTCAAAGTCTTTGAGTGGATCGAAGGAGAGTTTTTTGTACAGCGCTGGCGAGGTGGCCATGCCCATGTGGTGCAAAAAGATGGTGTGACCGTTGGGCGTAGCGCGCGCCACCTTGGTAGCAGCAATGGTGCCGCCCGCACCCACGGCGTTTTCTACCAGCACCGTCTGGCCCAAAGCCTTGCCCATGGGAATGGCAATCATGCGGGCCACTACGTCGGTAGGGCCGCCAGCGGCAAAGGGCACAATCAGCGAGATGGGTTTATCTGGAAAGGTTTGTGCCTGGACACTGGTGACCATCGTTGCGGCGATAGCCAGCACCGCCAGCGCTATGGATTTAAGTTTGCTCTGCATGTCGTTTGTCCTGTCGTGAAGATGCCCCAAGGCATATAAAAAAAGTATTTTCGCATCCACAACGCCCCAACACCGATGCCGGTGCACCCATCTGACTACGGACAAACCCCTGCTACCGGGGATTTGTGGCCTGCGCGCTTGGGTCAACCAGTAATTCAGCACGCAGCTCACGCACCCGGTGGTCCACGTAATAGCCGCCAAACTCGGTATAGCGCATCAAGCGGCGGCGGCACTGCTGGCAACTGAACACATCGCAACGGTTGTAGGGGAAAAACTTTACCGCCACGGGTGCATCTACAGCATCGTAGCGGGTACCTTGCGGGTGAAATTCCTCAAAAGTGGGCTCATAAATCTCGGGGTCGCGCAGCGTACCGAGCTTGACCATGTGCGCAGCGGGCCATCGGCTATCGGCCACACTTTCCCATGCAAGGCAGGCGCCCACGGAGCAGGAACAGGGGTGCTTTGGCGTGTCCGCTAGCGCTGCCACGAGTGAGGCCTCATCAAGCAAGGCAGGTAAATTGGGGTTCATGGTGCGATCTTCTCACGCTCAAACAGGGCAATTTGCAGTTTTCAGCCGATTTTCAGACTCCCAGAGGCTGCCGAGCAGTCCAAAACGGGGGTTTAATTCCATTTCTACATCATTAATGTCTAGGCGCGGAGCCTACGAGAGTGATGTAGCACGGCAAGGCGACGCAACAACGACAGTAATGATTTAGAAATGGAATAAGCTGTTTATATGCCTGCAGCCCTCTAATATAAAGCGCAAGAAGCTATGGAATAAGTAGTGCCAAAAGTCACCCGGCGGTCATCCCGCAGCGGCAGGGTCAGCACGCAAATGCACTACCCGCTGCGGGTAGGGAATCTCAACGCCCGCTTTGCGCAGGGCGTGCAACACCACGACGTTGATGTCGCCCCGCACATTGAGCTGGCCGTTTTCTGGATCAGCAATCCAAAAGCACAGTACAAACTCCAAACCATCGGCTAAAAAGTTAGCCAAATGTGCCACCGGCTCCGGGTCTTTCAGCACGCGTAGCGACTGCGCTGCTGCATCGCACAGGAGCTTTTTCACCATGGCGACATCGCTGTCGTAGCCCACGGTGATATGGCTCATGATCAAAATCTTCGGGTCTGCCAGTGACAGGTTTTCTACCCGCTCGGTGATGAGTTTTTCATTGGGCACAATGGCCTCGCGCCCGTTCACCGCGCGTATGACGGTGTAGCGGGTTTTGATGTCGCTTACCTTGCCCTCAAAGCCGTCCACCTTCACGTTATCGCCAATGCGCAGGCTGCGCTCCAGCAAAATGACAAAGCCGCTCACATAGTTGGCCGCCAGCTTTTGCATGCCCAAGCCCAGTCCTACGCCGAAGGCACCGCCCAGCACCGACAGCGCGGTTAGATCCACCCCCAAGGCCGACAGGGCAAACAGCAGGCCGACAATCAGCAGCACCATGCGGATGGCGTTGGTGGCAATCTTGCGCAGCGACAAATCGGCCACCGCATCACGCAGCACCTTGGCCTCGATGGTGGCCGACACCCACAGGCTGATGACCAGCACCAGCCCCGCCGACACAATGCCCTCCAGAATGGTCAGCAAGCTCACTTTGGATTTGCCAAAACTGAACTTCATGCTCTCCAGCTCGCCAGTGAGCACCGGCAGCGCGCCCAGCAGCCACAGCACCACGCCCAGCCACACCAGCCAGGAGAAAAACCGCTCCAGCAGCCTGGCCATGGCCGAGTCGGGGTAGGCAGCAGACAGCACGCGCGCTATGAGCCTGATAGCTGTGAGCGCAAGTAATATAGGCGCTGCCAGCCGAATAATGGCGTAGTCTGGGTCGCTAAAATACAGCACTTTGGCGGCATACAGCAGCACCAGCGCCAGCAGCGGGAACAGCACGCCATCGATGGTGCGGCGGCCAAACCACACCGACTCTTTGGCGATCACGGTGCCAACCCGAACGCCCATTACTTTGGGCCGCTGCCAGTGCACCAACGCATAGGCCAGGCCCAGGCAGGCCAGCAAGGTGGCAATTTCTAACCACACGTCGGGGCGTGAGATGTCTTTTAGCAACGCGGAAATTTGGGTCATAGCTCAGTATTGTGGCGCATCACCGGAGGCCCTTGTGACAGCTTGTCGCGGTGCACGCGTCGCCACTGAGCTAACCCGATGAAGCCCGCAAACTCAGTTCGGGCTGAGCCTGTCGAAGTCCACGCAAAGCCTCAGGCGGGCTATGTCGGCCACACGGGGGCGCGCTTTTGCACAAAGGCTTGTACGCCCTCCTGCGCACAGGCGTCCATCATGTTCACCGCCATGGCTTGGCCCGCCAGTTGGTAGGCGGCCTCCAAGCCCAGCCCCTGCTGCCGGTAAAACAGCTCTTTGCCCATTTGCAAAGCCAGGCGCGGCTTGCTGCAAATCTGCGCCACCAGTTTTTCTACCTCAGCGTCGAGCGCTGCCGCTGTATCTTCTGCAGCGACCGCATTAATCAGCCCGTAAGCCAAAGCGGTTGGCGCATCAATGAACTCTCCCGTCACTAGCATATGCATAGCGTGCTTGGCTTGCAGGCTGCGCACCAGCGGCACTGATGGCGTAGCGCAAAACAGCCCGTAGTTGATGCCGCTGGTAGCAAAGCGCGCACCAGGCGAGGCCACGGCCAAATCACACTGCGCCACCAGCTGGCAGCCCGCCGCCGTAGCCATGCCCTGCACTCGCGCAACCACCGGCACGGGCAGCCGGGCCATCGACACCATCATCTTGGAGCACTGCGCAAACAGCGTTTGGTAAAACGCCAGCGACGGGTTGGCCGCCATGTCTTTGAGGTTATGGCCTGGGCAAAAGGCTTTGCCTGTAGCGGCAATGACTACAGCACGCGACGCATTGTCTGCTTGCACGGCATCCAACACAGCCTGCACAGCGTCGATCATCTCTGCAGACAGCGCGTTGAAGTTGTCTGGACGGTTCAAAGTCAGGGTGTACACCCCCCGGACGTCTTTTTGCACCAGTACCAGGTCATTTTTGAGCTCATTTTTCATATCGTTTAAGCCTGTAGCCCTTTAAAATATCGCGGGAGCAGCTATCAACTATATAGTGACCTGTATCTGCAACGCATGTTGTCATCGTATCAAAATATTGCAGGTTTTGGCCCATGGTGCGCAGTACGAAGCCAATTTTTTCTATCCAAGCTATTTCAGGTAGACCCACTAAAAATGCCTAAGGGCGCAAACTCGCCTGACAGCAGCGCCTTGCTGTCTGGGTACCCAAACCAGCCTTCAATCAAGCTGGCATAGACGCGGCGAAAATCTGTGGTGTGGGCCACATTGCCGCCTGCGTCCAGCTCGGTCAGGCTGGGCGGCTTGCCGTAATGGCCGCCCTTTACGGGTTTGCCGATCACGTACATATGGTTGGCCGTGCCATGGTCAGTGCCCAGGCTGGTGTTCTCCGCTGCGCGACGGCCAAATTCGGAAAACACCAGCACCGTCACATCGTCTGCGCGCCCAATGCGCTCCATGTCTTGCATAAATCCAGCCACTGCATCGGACACATAGGTGAGCAATCGCTGGTGTAGCTCGCCCTGCTGCACATGGGTGTCAAAGGCATTGTGTCGGTATGCGGTGTAGTACAGCCGGGTGGGCAAGTCGGCGGCGATCATTGCGGCGACCTTGGGCAAGTCCACCGAGATCAAGCCATAGTCCACTGGGGTTTTGTAGCTAGACCATGCCGTGCGTACTAGCTGGGATGCCTCGCGCGCGCTGGCGGCAACGCTGTTGAGATAGCGTTGGGATGTACTGCCGGGTGTTGCGCTCGGTGTAGCACCCTGCGGCGCAAGGTCCAGCAGCGGGCGGCTCTGGTGCAAGCCTTTGCGCCGGAATCTTTCGGGGTCGTCAAATACCACGGGGACATGGCGCGCGGCGTTCACGGCCAGCGACTGGCGTTCGTCGATGTTGACCAAAAAGTTGGAGGTCAATGCTGGATCGATAGCGTCGGCCAAGCGCCCTAACCAGCCATAGGGCTCGCCGCTGTTGGGCGCGCCGGTGTGCCAGTAGGCCATGGACGTGAAATGCGAAAACGACGGTTGCGCATAGCCGCAGCCATGCACGATAGCCATTTTCCCCTCTTTAAAAAGGCGCTCAAAGCCGGCCATGCCGGGGTTGAATCCGTATTGGTCGTCGATCTTGTGCAACCTGACCGGGCGTATGCCAATTTTTGGCCGCAAACGGTAATACGCGTCGTCCGCATAGGGCACCAGCGTGTTGAGGCCATCATTGGCGCCGGAAAGTTCTAGTACAACCAAAATACGATTTGACATGTCGCGCGCCGCATACGCTTTTGACAGAGGCAAGCCAGCGGCTATGCCGGACATTGCCTGAAGCAGGCTGCGTCGGGTGAGGCCGGGGTGATTGTGCTCAGCCATTTTTATCATCCAAGTTGATAGGCTGGCAGCGACAAGATCACATGCAGTGTGTTGCGCAACGCGTCTTCCATGTAGCTGTCAGCTTGTGTCAGGTCTGCCGTTCCAAGGTCAGCTTCGAGCATCGCCGCGATTTTCTGGCGCGTGTCGCCGGGGATAGTCACGGACAGAAAGCGCACCAGCAAATGGTCGACCGCTGCTTGCGTGGTCTTGCAGCCGGCTGCGCGCACCATGCTAGAGACATCAAGCTGGGCGATGGTGCGCGGAATGGGTTTTACCTTTTCGATGGCCTTGCGCCACGCGTGGTAGCTTGCCAGGCGCGTATTGAACTCTTCATCACGGTCTGCCGGCATCGATATGGGGGCAGCGTTCATCGGGCTTGCATTCATAGGGCTTGCATCCATAGCAGTAGCGTCTTTGCCTTCGGGTTTGGTGGCGGTGATGACGTCCAGGCCCATCGCGAGCTTGTCTGCCACCGGCACGATCAATAGGCGCGGAGGGGGCACGCGGTCCGTCGGCACGAAATCGATGGGCGGGAAGACCGTGTCATAAACAAAATTTCCGCGCGCAAACAAAAGCCCCGGCGTGATCCAACTCGTGCCATTGGCCCAGCCGGCTACGTTAGGCGGAAACATCAGCTTTTGTCCGAGCGTTTCAGTCTGGTCATTAAAGTCAGGGATGCCGGGCACGGCCAGCAGGCCCATTTTGCGGTAAGTGGAGATGACCAGTTCGACCGGTGGCTTAATGCGTGTGGCCACCGATGCGTCGCTGTAAAAATCACGCGAGCTAAAGAGCGTTTCAAGAAAAGGCGCGACTTCATATTTAGATGCGCGCAGCAACTCGCCGAGGCGCGCCTGCAGTGGCGCAGACAATTCTTCGCGCACAAAATAGCGGTACAGCTTGGCCGCGATAAATTCGGCCGTCACCGGTTGCGCCAACAGGATATCGATCGCCTGCACACCGTCTAAATTTCCCCGGCGACCGAGCAGGGTCTTGTGGGCATTGTCATGTTGCGCGGGGTTGACGACGAACTCCAGTCCGGCGTAGTTCCAGCCGGTAAAAGCGCGCGCAGCTTCGCGGATGTCCTGCTCGCTGTAGTTGCCCACTCCCATGGTGAACAGCTCCATGATCTCGCGGGCGAAATTCTCGTTGGGTGCGCCTTTGACGTTTACGGCTGCATCGAGATATTCAAGCATGGCCGGGTCTTGCGCGACGGCGATCATCAGAGTCCGGAAATTGCCGGTCGCCTGCGCGCGAAGCAGCTCGTTTTGCTTGTGCATCTTGCGGTAGTCGCGGACTTTTTCTTCGCTGGTGGCAAAGTGGCCGTGCCAGAAC
>JAYVGI010000100.1:0-9797 GCA_043772355.1 Polaromonas sp. | reverse complement strand
CTGTCTCGCCTGTAGCCTGTCTCGCCTGTAGCCTGTCTCGCCTGTAGCCTGTCTCGCCTGTAGCCTGTCTCGCCTGTAGCCTGTCTCGCCTGTAGCCTGCTGCGCGGTCAGTACAGGGAGGACGACTTGAAGACCCGCTTGCGAAGCCCCATAGGTAGCCAGCGCAGCCAGTGCGCCAGTCCCATGGGTCTTTGCTCGGTGCGGATGCTGCGTGTCAGCGCCAGGCAGGCCAGGGCCCGCAGCAAGGCGGGGCGCGACAGGCGCAGCCCGTCTTGCAGGTCTTGCGCGGTGCGCGACTGGGTGTCCAGCGCGCTGAGCACGGCCACGCAATGGTCGCCCAGCTCACGCTGGCTCAGGTGGTTGTGGCGCCGGTGCGTAAGGCGCTCGCGCAGGTAGATGCTGGGCAGCACCTCGGATAGCAAAGGCTCGGGGCAGCGTTTGGCAAATTCCCACAGCGCTTGCTCCAGCGGCAAGGTGGTAAAGCCTGGGGCTCCAAACACAGTGGACTGGGGTGCCAAGATCACGCTGCCTGCCTCAATCAGCTCGACCGGCACGTTGTTCAGCAGGTGCACCCGCCAGTGCTTGGTCTCTATGGCGGCAATCAGCTGAGGCCCATCAATCACATGCAGCCGGTGGGTTTTCCAGCGCGTGCGCTCCAGCCAGGCGCAGCGGCCCAGCGCATACATCACGCGCAGCTCAAAAAGGTCGTTGGCAATCTGCTGCAGGCCCGAGCGCAGTTGCTCCAGCGCGGCTGGAAATTGCAGCGCAGGCAGCCGGTGCTGGCCGTCGTCCGGTGCCGTCTTCAGCGCCGCGCCCAACAGGCAAACGGGCTGATTTTTGTACCGGCCCTGGTCGTCCAGGCGCAGGCGCGAGTGCTCGTAGGCCCCGCTCATGGACTCAGCGGAGGTGGTTTTGAAATCGTACTTGCCCAAGGCATCAGGCTCCCACGGCGCTACCGGCGGCACCGGCCCATAGACCACGCTGGCGCGGTGGGCCAGATACACATCGGCTTGCACACCGGCAGGGGCTAAACGCCAGCGCACGGTTTCGTCCATCCGCTGGGCGGCCTGCATCAGGCGCAGCGAATCCGCCGTGCTAAACCCGACTGGACGAATAAATACCAAGGGCGCTGAGGCGCTGTGAAAACCCGAATCCAAGAACGATCCTTGTCTCTACCTACATAGTTGTATTTATAAAGGGCTGCCTTACGAAGGGCAGAAACCGACGTATCGTAGCGGCCTGGCCGTGCAATCTTTGCGCTTACTTAAAAGATAAGTGCCAAAATTGTGTGTTTTGGCACGCTGCGGGTGCCGGGTGCCGGGCACCAGGTGGCGCGGGGGCCAGCCTGGGTCAAAGCTGCGGGCTTTTGTCTTGGATTCCACATCCATGTAGACATACATTGAACAGCAAGTCTGAACTTTCGGTGCCGCGTCCTTACCAAAGACCGCCTGCAGCGGACCGCCACGCTGGCGGCTTGCCCGTCGCTGCCCGCCACGCCTGCCCCAAGGGGTGATGCCATCACAGCACCAGGCGTGTGGTCTCTTTCACCTCTTCCATCACGGCATAGGTACGGGTCTCGCGCACGCCGGGCAGGTGCCACAGGGCGCTGCCCGCAAACTCGCGGTAGGCCGCCATGTCGCGCACGCGGGTTTTGAGCAGGTAGTCAAAACCGCCGGCCACCATATGGCATTCCAGTATCTCGGGCCGGGCCTGGGCGGCGGCTTTGAACTGTTCAAACACCTGGGGTGTGGTGCGATCCAGCAAAACCTCGACAAACACCATCAAACCGCGCCCCAGCTTGGCTGGGTTCAGTCGCGCCTCGTAGCCCAGGATGTAGCCCTCGCGCTGTAGGCGCTGGGTGCGCGCCAGCACGGCCGTGGGGCTTAACGCGACGGTTTCGGCCAGTTTGAGGTTGCTGATGCGCCCGTCCAGTTGCAGGGCGTTCAAAATCTTCAGATCGATTTTGTCGAGCGTGTCAGATATTTCGGAAAAAGCGGCCATATTGCAATATTATGCGGTGGAAATGTATTTGTGCAGTGAGTAATTTGATTTTTGGCGCTGTGTGATGGCTGGCTGGTAGGTAGCGACTTGGCTTGGCAGGCTGCGGCGCGTCAGATATTCCCCGCAAAGACTCGGGCGCACCTCACTCACGCTAGGGTGGTGGATCGCCAGGCCCTACGGATGCTCACTAAAACGTAGCGCTCCGTGTAAGCAGAACAGTGGGGTACACAGGGTAGAGGCAAAAAATCGCAGTTCCACCGGTTTTCAAACGCCCGAAGCCTCCTGGGAGGCTTGAACTGCAATTTTGCCGGGTTTTAAGGGTTTATCAGCCGGTAGCCATGAAGAAACATGCGGGAGCAGCTACGGTATGCATAGCGTGTGGATTCCTGCCAGGCACCGGCTGTGCAGGTGCCTCAGGCCGCTACAAACTGCCGCTCCATCAGTTGCTGCAGCTCCGCGATATGTTGGCGACCGGCTTGCCCGGCCAAACGGGCCAGCGCTTCGTAGGTGGGCAGCGTGGCTTTGAGCTGGGCGGGCGAGCGCAGGGTTTCCAGCTCGGTCAGCACGGCAAAGGCTTTGTCGGGCAGATAGGTCAGTACAAAGGTGGCCATCACGTCCACCACCTGCTGCGTCAGGTCTTGCAGCGTGCCTTCCAGGGAGCGGGTCGGCTGGTCGTCTTCATAGCCCACGGCGGCGGTGGCTTGCCAAGGCGGTGCTTGGGGGGCTGGGTTGGCCAGCAAGCGCCGTATGCTCTCGCTGGCCACAATGTGCAGCGCCGGTCTGGCCTGGGCGCTGGCGGGTACCGCGCCCCAAATTTCGTCGGCATCTTGGCCAAAATGGGTGCCGCGCGGGTTGCGAGCCCGGTCCTCTATCAGGCCTGCCGTCTCCAGCTCGCCCAGCCATTGGGCCACGTTGCCTAAGGTGGCAAACTGCGCTGTCAAGACGCCAGAGGGCGTTCTGCCATCCACCGCTTGCAGCAGCGTTTTCAGCTGCTGGGGCAATTTGGTAGCAGGGCTGAAAGCCGTGGCACGGCCTTGTGAGGTGCGAACGTAGGTGGAAGCGATGGTTTGCATGGTGTTAAAGGGCTATTTAGCCTTGGGTGCAAGCTTATAAATAACTTACTAAATGAAACAATTAGCGCTAAAGAATTCGTAGTTTGAATGCTTTTCGATGTGTGGGTCTAGTGGCTTTGGTGCGGAGCACTAAGTACTTGTACTTGTCGCAATGGCTACACGTTTTGCGTTGGCGTGGGCCAGCGCACGGTGAGTGCCGTGCCACTGGGTAAGCTGGGTTGAATACTTAAGTATCCGCCTATCAGGGCGCTGCGTGCCCGCATCGAGCGCAGGCCCAGGCCAGCAGGCGGGGCCGCGCTGGCAGGCGTATAGCCCACCCCGTTATCGCTGACCCGTATTTCGCTATAGCCTGTGTAGCGCATGAGTGTGAGCGTCACGTGCGTGGCCTGGCCGCTGCGCCAGGCGTTGATCAGGGCCTCCTGGGCAATGCGGTAGAGGTGGTTAGCGGCCTCGGCGGGCAGATCGTCAAAGTCGCCGCGCATGGCAAACTCGCAGCGAAGCCCCTGGATGCGGTCGTAGTCGGCGCACAGCTGCTCCAGCAAGCGCCATAGCGCGCCGGGAGCCGCGTCCACCGGCATTAGGCCACGCGCCAGCTTGCGCACCACCTGCGCTGCGGCTTGGGTATGCGCAATCACCCGGTCCAGTGCCTCGTGCGATGCGTTGTGCTGCGGCTGCGTGGTTTTTATGGCTCCCAGCATCATCGCAATCGCGGCCAGGCGCGAGCCCAATGCGTCGTGCAACTCCTGGGCGATACGGGTTTGCTGCGCCTCCAGTTGCGTGATCAGCACACTGTCAATATCTCCTGACGTGCGGGGCAACGGTGCATCCTCAGGTGGGACAAGAGCAGACATGGGGGTCAGGCCCGGTCAAAGAGCGTTAGTACAAAGGTTAATGCCAAGGTGGACCGTCCCCTTGGCTCAAGCAAGCGTAGCAGGGCAATCGCAGTGTGCAATGGGCAGCGCACGCCAAGGCGCTAAGTATTTGTACACCAGAAGCATCGATAAACTACGTAACGACCTCGTTGGCCCATCAGTTAGCCTTGTTACGTTGTGCGCAGGCCGCATAGCACGAAGCTTGGCTGTGTTGGGCTGGACAGCTAGGTATAGTGGACTTGAGGGTGGTCGGCTTAAATTTTTGTGGTTATTTATTCTAATGAAGTCTGTTTTTATCGTGGATGACCATGACATTGTGCGTTTTGGTCTGGAGATGCTGCTCAAAAGCGCGCCTGAACTCAAGGTGCTGGGCTATGCAGCGAGCCTGCAAACTGCGCTCCACGCGATAGAACACCTGCAGCCCGATTTGCTGATCACCGACATGTCGCTGCCCGACTCGCATGGCCTGAATACGGTGCGCGCGATGGTGCAGGCGCAGGGCGCGCGGCCCGTGCTGGTGGTGTCCATGCACGACGAGCTCATTTATGCCGAGCAAGTGCTCAGCCTGGGTGCGCAAGGCTACCTGATGAAAGAAAAAGCGCAGGAGCTGGTGGTGCAAGCCGCGCGCGACTTGCTGCTGGGCAACCGCTGGGTCAGCCCCCAGGTCAGCGCCCAGTTGCTCAACCGTGTCATCTCTACCCGCTCGCGCCGCCCGGCAACCGATTTCCAGCGCTCAGCCCCGCACAGCCAAATGTCGCTGCGCGAAGTCGAGGTGCTGGAGAAAATCGGCCGTGGCCAAACCACCAAAGAAATTGCCTACAACCTGGAGCTGAGCTCCCGCACCGTAGACGTGCACCGCGCCAGTATCAAGAAAAAATTGGGCCTGCGCAGCGGTGCCGAGGTGGTGGCGTTTGCGGTGTCGCGGCTGTAGGCTGGCCTTTGAGTTCGCTTATGGAACCCGATAGCGGCTTTGCACCGCTATCCTTGCCACCCGCAGATTAACCGCCCTTTTTTGGCCGCTTGCCGGCGTTCTTTTTGTTGCGGGTAGAGCTGCCGCGCTCCAGGCTGATCTTTTGGCCACGGCTCACAGGCATGCTCACGCCATTGGGCAAGACGGGTTTAGGGCTGCGTTTGCGGTCGGCTTCGGTTCTGATTTTGTCGGTCATGGAGGGTTCCAGTAAAAAAATGGTTCAACCCTAGATTAGGCCACAAAGATGGGCGTGTTTTGCAAAGTCGCGCATTTGCTGCCATGCTGGTTGGGCCAGGGCCTGCCAAAGCGCCTGGTATTGGGGCTGGCGGGGCCCCTAGCGCTGGTTTTCTTGCCAAGGCGCAATGGCAAGCTCCACATCGTGTTGTGCCGCATTATTCCCTGCCAAATTGAAAAATACAGAGACATATTCGGCGCAAATCGGCAAAAGATAGCGCATCTCACCAATCAAGGAGTTTTTATGCGCTTGCCCACAGCTTACCGACCAGAGTCCGACATCGTTCGCCAGTGTTTGCGAGCCTTGCAAGGCAGCCTGGACTGGGCGCAAGCCGCCGCACAGGCCGCGCCGTGGGTGCAAGCGGTGCGCGACCGCCCGCCGCCGTTTTGGGCGATGGAGAGCTTGCTCAAGGAATACCCCCTCTCCAGCGCCGAGGGCTTGGCCCTGATGCGCCTGGCCGAGGCCTTGCTGCGCGTGCCCGATGTGGAGACCGCTACTGCGCTGACCGCCGACCAGCTAGGCCGGGCCGATTTTGACGGGAGTGGCGACGCGGTGCTGGCGCGCCTGTCGTCTGCCGCCATCGGCCTGGGCAAACACTTTTTGCCCTTGGACGCGAACGCCCAGCCGGGCCTGGTGGCCAAGCTGGGCGCGCGCACCGTGGTGGCAGCTACCCTGCGCGCAGTGGCGCTTTTGGGCAAACAATTTGTTCTCGGTCAAAGCATCCAGGAGGCGCAGGCTGTGGCGGCCCAATCACCAGCTTTGACCTTCAGCTACGACATGCTGGGCGAAGGCGCACGCACCGAACGAGATGCACAAAAGTACTTGGCAAGCTACACAGCCGCTATTCAATCCATAGCTTCCCGCGCAATAAAAACCGTGGCTAATGGCCATATCGATCAAAAAAACGGTGCCAAAACAGGCCCGCAGCACGCCGACGGCATCTCCATCAAGCTCAGCGCCCTGCACCCGCGCTACGAGCCCACCCAGCACGCGCGGGTGATGGCCCAGCTGGTGCCGCGCGCGTGGGGCTTGTGTGAGCTGGCGGCCCAGGCGAACATCAATTTAACGATCGACGCAGAAGAGGTCGAGCGCTTGGAGCTCTCGCTGGACGTGTTCGAGGCCTTGCTGGAAAAGATAGCCACGCACCACCCCCAATGGCAAGGCTTTGGCCTGGCCCTGCAAGCCTACCAAACCCGCGCCCTCGATTTGATCGAGCACATTGCGCAGCTGGCGCGCAAGCACGGTGTCAAGCTGATGTGCCGCCTGGTCAAAGGCGCCTACTGGGACGCAGAGATCAAACGCGCGCAAGAGCTGGGCTTGCCCCACTACCCCGTGTTCACCCACAAGCACCACACCGACGTGAGCTACCTGGCCTGCGCCCGCGCCCTGCTCTCGCACGGCGATGTGGTGTATGCGCAGTTTGCTACGCACAATGCCGCCACCATCGCCGCCATCCTGCAAATGTCTGCGCGCGCTTTTGGCCCCCACGCTCCACCGCTGCGCGGGTCGCTGCCCCTGGCTGGGGAGGGGGCCCCGGTTTCGCCGGAGCGTGGGGCCCTCACGCCTAGGGGCAATCCGTCGGCGTTCGACGCTGGCCCACGGTTTGAGTTGCAGCGCCTGCACGGCATGGGCGAGGGCATTTACCGCGAGGTGCTGAAAACCCCGCTGGTGCGCTGCCGCGTCTACGCCCCCGTGGGCGCGCACCGCGACCTGCTGGCCTACCTGGTGCGCCGCTTGCTGGAGAACGGGGCCAACTCGTCCTTTGTACACCAACTCTCGGATGCGTCGGTGGGCATGGACGCGCTGCTGGTCTCGCCGCTGCGACTGGACGACACTGCCTCGCTGCCCCTGCCCGCGCAGCTGTATGGCAGCGCACGGCCCAACAGCCAGGGCCTGGACCTTGCCGACGCGCAGATGGCCGCGCCGCTGCTGCAAGCACTGCACACCAGCACCGTGCCGCAAGTGCCTGTATTTGATGTGCAACGGGCCACTAGCCAGCTAAAAATAAGCGCAACTAGCTATAAAATATGGAGCAATCAGAGCGTGACGCAACGCGCCGCCGTACTGCGCACGGCGGCAGATGCGCTGCAAGCGCAGTTGCCCAGCTTCTGCGCTCTGTTGGTGCAAGAGGCATTTAAGACTTGGGGCGACGCGGTGTCTGAGGTGCGTGAAGCGATTGACTTTTTGCGTTACTACGCGGGTGAAGCCGAGCGCATCATGCAGCCCATGGCGCTGCCCGCCCAGTGCCGCGCGGCACCCTTGGGCACGGCCCATCCCATGGCGCCGGGTGTGACTGGCGAGAGTAACGAGCTGCGCCTCAAAGCGCGCGGTGTGTGGGTGTGCATCAGCCCATGGAACTTTCCGTTGGCCATCTTCATGGGCCAAGTGGCCGCAGCGCTGGCCACTGGCAACACCGTGCTGGCCAAGCCCGCCGAGCAAACCCCGGGCGTGGCGCTGGCGGCCGTCAAGCTCTTGCACGCCGCCGGCGTACCCCAGGACGCACTGCACTTATGCCACGGCCCAGGTGAGACGGTGGGCGCGGCTTTGGTGGCCCTGGACGGCATAGCCGGCGTGGTCTTCACCGGCTCCACACAGGTCGCCCAAATCATCCACCGCGCACTGGCCGCCAAAGACGGCCCCATCACCCCTTTGATAGCCGAGACCGGCGGTATCAACGCCATGGTGGTGGACTCATCCGCACTGCCCGAGCAGGTCTGCGATGCCGTCATCCAGTCCGCCTTTCGCAGCGCAGGCCAGCGCTGCTCCGCCCTGCGCCTGCTGTGCGTGCACGAGGCGATTGCCGACACGGTGATAGAGATGATCGCAGGCGCGGCCACAGAGCTGGTGTGCGGTGACAGCGCGCTGCTGGCCACCGACGTGCCGCGCGTCATCGACGCTGAAGCCTACCAAGGCATCCAGCAGCATCTGCGGCGCCTCAATGTTGAACAAAAATCCCTGTTAGCCACGAAGAATATTGCGGGAGAAGCTACTAATACCATAGTGCCACACATGTTTGAGGTGCGCAGCATTGCCGAGGTGAAAGCCGAAATATTCGGCCCCGTGCTGCAAGTGGTGCGTTATGGCTCACAAGATTCGGGCGACCCGATGCAGGTCATCGAGCAGATCAACGCCCTGGGCTACGGCCTGACCATTGGCCTACAAACCCGCATCGACAGCCGGGCCGCCGCACTGGCCCACGCAGCGCAGATTGGCAACGTGTATATCAACCGCAGCACCATCGGCGCAGTGGTGGGCGCGCAGCCCTTTGGCGGCCAAGGCTTGAGCGGCACCGGGCCCAAGGCGGGTGGGCCGCACTACCTGCTGCGCTTTTGTGCCGAGCAGACGGTGACGATCAATACGGCAGCCGCTGGGGGTAATGCGGCTTTGCTGGCGGGGTAGCATGGTTGCAGATGCTGCCTCGACGTTGGTCACCTTGCGGCGATGGAGGAAGTTAATTTTGTGCAAAAATTTACGAAAACACGCGCGAGTATCGGTAGTAGCTAGCCTACCTTTTGTACCGCGCGCCTTTCTTCAGTTTTTGCATCACAACCACACTCCACACCGCTTTGTGGGTTTTGTAGTGTGCGTTAATTCGTGACCCATTTGCCTCAGTGCAATAGCTCGGATTTCTCTTTGTTGCCAACGAATAGTACAAATACGTGGCATCATTTGATATGACAGGCAAACCGCACCCCCTCAATGTCCCTGGCGACTTCTTTGTTGAAGACGGTTGCTGCATTTCATGTCTCGTTCCTATCCACCATGCTCCGGATTTCCTTAAGTACGATGAGCAGGTACGCCATTGCTATGTTCATCGGCAACCAGAAAAATCAGCCGAAGTTGATCTCATGCTAGAAGCATTAAGCATGTCTGAGGTTCGCTGTATCCACTATGCTGGCACTGACCCTGACGTTTTGTGCAAAATGGTGGCGAACAGAAAAGACGCGCAATCCACAAAACTGGCAGCAGCGCCGACGATTAAAACAGTGAGTTGGTGGCGAAGGAAGAAATGCCCCACGCTTACAACAATGATTGTGGCAAAACAAGGAGCCAAAGAGCGGTTTCCAAAGGATGGCGCATGATCGCCAGTGAAGCCAGGTGTCGAAACGTTATGAGCAGCGAAGCTGTGCTGCGAAGTTGAGCGCTACACAACCCAGCAAGCGGTGATGGAGTGTGGCTGTGATGCAAAAACTGTAGAAAGCCGCGCGGTACAAAAGGCAGGCTAGCTACTACCTGTGTTCGCGCGTGTTTTCGTAAGTTTTTGACAGCGCAACTTCCTCCATCGCCGCAATGTGACCAAGTTAGCCGAGCAATCTTCGCACCAGCTAGCGCCGCACCACCGCATCCCCGGGTTCAAAACTGGCTGCCTTGATGCCGTTGCGGCTCAGATATTCGCGCATCACGTCCGCATCCACAAACCCGGTGTTGACATAGCCCGGGTGATTGGCAAGCTTGGGGTAGCCGTCTCCACCGTTGGCCTGGAAACTGTTCAACGCCATGCGGTAGGTTTTGGCCAGGTCAATAGCCAAGCCTTTGATGGCGGCGCTCTTGACAGCACCGTTTTCGATGACCAATTGCACACCCGAGAACTGGGCAAATGCGCCCGCTCCTGCGGTCATTTTGGCGGCGGCGTTCAGGTAGTCCAT
>JAYVGI010000099.1:0-3447 GCA_043772355.1 Polaromonas sp. | reverse complement strand
GGGTACATGGCGCGCGGCGCGCACGGCCAGCGACTGGCGCTCGTCGATGTTGACCAAAAAATTCGCGGTCAAGGCCGGATCAATCGCGTCAGCCAGACGCCCGAGCCAGCCATAGGGCTCGCCGCTGTTGGGCGCGCCGGTGTGCCAGTAGGCCATCGAGGTGAAGTGCGAAAACGACGGTTGCGCATAGCCGCAGCCATGCACGATGGCCATTTTGCCGTCCTTGAACAGGCGCTCAAAGCCCGACATGCCGGGGTTGAATCCGTATTGGCTATCGATCTTGCGCAGTGCGACTGGGCGTATGCCAATTTTGGGCCGCAGCCGGTAATACGCGTCGTCTGCATAGGGCACCAGGGTGTTAAAGCCATCGTTGGCACCCGACAGCTCCAGCACCACCAAAATACGCTTGGACATGTCGCGTGCTGCATGCGCCGCTAAAAAGGGTGTGCCCGCAGCGAGGCCCGTCATGGCTTGCATCAGGCTGCGTCGGGTGATGCCAGCGTGATGGTGCTCAGAGTGGTTGTGTTCAGGCATTTTGATCATCCCAGTTGATAAGCGGGCAGCGACAAGATCACATGCAGCGTGTTGCGCAGCGCGTCTTCCATATAGCTGTCGGCTTGGGTAAGGTCTGCCGTGCCAAGGTCGGCTTCCAGCAGTGCAGTGATTTTTTGGCGGGTGTCGCTGGGGACGGGTGCTGACAGAAAGCGCGCCAACAAATGGTCTACCGCGGCTTGCGTGGTCTTGCAGCCCGCTGCGCGCAACATGGCAGAAATATCCAGTTGCGCGGTGCTGCGCGGAATGGGCTTGACCTTCTCAATGGCCTTGCGCCACGCATGGTAGCTGGCCAGCCGGGTGTTGAAGTCTTCATCCCGATCCACCTGCATTGACATGGGCGCTGCACCCCGGCCTTCTGTTTTACCGTCTGGTTTGGTGGCGGTAGTGATGTCTTGGCCCGTGGCAATCTTGTCGGCTACCGACAAGATTTGGTAGAGCTGGTTGGGCACGCGATCGGTGGGTACAAAATCGATAGGCGGAAACACGGTGTCGTACACAAAATTGCCGCGTGCGAACAACAGCCCTGGCGTGATCCAGCTCCTGCCATGGGCCCAGCCTGCTACATTGGGCGGGAAAAGCAGCTTTTGCCCAAGTGATTCAGTCAAATCATTAAAGTCAGGGATGCCGGGCACCGCCCGCAGGCCCATCTTGCGGTAGGTGGAAACCACCAGCTCGACCGGTGGCTTGATGCGGGTAGCAACCGATGCATCGCTATAAAAATCACGCGAGTTAAAAAGCGTTTCAAGAAAAGGCGCGATCTCATATTTAGACTCACGTAGCAGCTCACCCAAGCGCGTCCGCAACGTGGGTGACAGTTCTTCGCGCACAAAATAGCGGTACAGCTTGGCCGCGATAAATTCAGCGGTTGCGGGCTGCGCCAACAAAATATCTATCACCTGCACGCCATCAAAATTACCTGTGCGGCCCAGCACGGTTTTGTCTGCGTTGTCATGCTGCGCAGGGTTGACTTTAAACTCCAGTCCCGCGTAGTTCCAGCCTGTGAAAGCGCGCGCCGCCTCGCGGATGTCCTGCTCGCTATAGTGGCCCACCCCCATGGTGAAAAGCTCCATAATTTCGCGTGCAAAATTCTCGTTGGGTGCGCCCTTGACGTTCTGTGCCGCATCCAGATACGAGAGCATGGCAGGGTCTCGCGCCACGGCGATCATCAGGGTTCGGAAATTTCCGGTGGCCTGCGCGCGCAGCAGCTCGTTTTGCTTGAGCAGCTTGCGGTAGTCGCGCACCTTTTCTTCGCTGGTGGCAAAGTGGCCGTGCCAAAACAAAGTCATTTTTTCTTCCAGCGGGCGCTGGGTCACCAGCATACGGTGTGCCCACCAGTAGCTCACCCGATGCGCCTCCAGGCGGCTGGCGCGCAGCCAGTATAAAAATCGGTCCGCCACTTGCTGCATGCGGCGGTTGCCACCCGGCTTAACCTTCACGCCCAGGGCCTCTCCCGTGTCGCGTGCCTGGTTGGTAGCCGCCGGGCGGGAGGCCGCAAATGGCTCCAGGCCTGGGTCGTGCACGTCAGAGGGTTCGAACGCGGGCAAGGGATTGGCAATGCGCTGGTAACGCACCAGGGACTGCACTGCCTGGCGCGCGGGCATGGCAGCCAAGCGGGCTACCCCAGCAGGCGTGCCACCAAAGCCAGCGCGCTCGATCAAATGGGCTGCGCGCTCTGGGCTCCAGTCGCTGGCCGAGATGGGCTGCAGGTCATCTTGCCAATCGGCAGCGGCAGCCTGCGACCCCAAGGCCGCGAAGCTGAGTACACATAGGGCGAGAAGTTGGCGAAAGCGGGCCCACTTGGGATGGCGCATCATGTCATCAGTCTCCAGTCAATTCACTATACCAGCGACGATCTGGCGCTGCACGCGCCATGGTGACAGCCCCACCTACAGGCTATTCTCCAGGCTCAGTCCTCGGCAAGAAACGGCAGAAGATGTTGCAGCAGCACCTGCGGCTGCTCCTCCGCCATCCAGTGGCCGCACTGCTCGATCACCCCACCGCGCACATTGGTGCCCAGCCGCTGGAGCGATTCCAGCACCTCTGTGCCGCGCCCCCAGCCCTTGTTGCCGCCCAGCGCCAGCACGGGCATGCTTAGCTTGAAGGTCTTGGCCGTGGCTTCGTTGTCTGCAATGTCGCGGGCCAGGTTGCGGTAGTAGGCAAACCCGGCACGCAACGCACCGGGCTGGCTGTAGGTGCGCAGGTATTCGGCCATGTCAGCTGCGGACAGCACATTCGGGTGGCTGCCCCAGTTGCGGTAAAACCAACTGAAATAAATGTCTTCCCGCCCGGTAATCAAGGCCTCTGGCAGGTCAACCGTCTGGTGAAAAGCATGGTGCCAGCGCTTGCCACCTTGGCTGAAATTGGTCGCACCGTCGCCGGGAATGGTCACGTCCAGCACGGCCAGCTTGCGCACCGCCTGCGGATGCGCGGCGGCCAGGGCGTAGGCGGTGGGGCCGCCCCAGTCATGGCCCACCATTGCAAACTGTGTGAGCCCCAGATGCTCGTGCAGCAAGCGCCAGATGTCATGGGCGATGGTTTTTTTATCGTAGCCTTCCAGCGGCCGCGACGAATCCCCCAGGCCGCGCAGGTCGGGCGCAATCACCCGATAGGTCTTGGCCAGCTCCGGCAGCACATAGCGCCACACGTACCAGCTTTGCGGCCAGCCGTGCAGCAGCACAACGGGAAAGCCCTCACCCGCAGTGACGTAGTGCAACTGCACATCGCCCAGATTGGCGTAATGGTGGGAAAGATCAACGGCAGGCGATGGATGGGTCATGGCGGTACTTCTTGGTAGTTATTCCATTTCTACATCATTAATGTCTAGGCGCGGAGCCGCAGACAGTGCTGTAGCACGGCAAGGCGACGCAACAACGACAGTAATGATTTAGAAAT
>JAYVGI010000098.1:0-8854 GCA_043772355.1 Polaromonas sp. | reverse complement strand
GCAACTACCTGGCTAGGAAACCCAGCCACTCACTAAACAGTAGCACGCTATCTAATAAACTCAGTGGGGTACATGGGATAACGATGTATTTCGCTGGTTTTCACCTGCTGGAGCGCTACAACTGCCTGTGGAGCCGCATGGGTCACTCGAACCGGCTTGCAGGACAAAGTATCCCGCTATACATTGCGCAGCTGCTCCCGCAATATTCTAGAGGGCTACCAGCTGGTGGACATTTAAAAAACCGGTCAAGATCGCCGTTTTGCAGCGCGGCGCACCCTCTGGACGCCTGCAAACCCGCTGAAAACTGCCAAATCAACGCTTTGGAAGCCGATTTTAAGGTGCTTATCAGGCTGCAGCCTCCTAGAATACTGCGGAACCAGCTATGGAATGTGCAGCGCATAATTTCTTGAAAAAAGTCTGTCAACGGTCAACGCGGCAGGTTGATGGCGCATACCGGCCGTGCGGCGTACAAAATCTCCGAATAGTACCGCTACACCCTGTACCCCACTGAGTTTATTAGATGGAGTGCTTCGTTTTATAGAGCAGCCATGTTTCCAAGCTACCCACCAACGCGGTAGGCCATGGCGACCAGAATGCGCCCATCCGTTCGGTGCCAAGCCAGGCAGTCGCCGGAAACTGCGCAAATGGGGTCACAGCGAAATTTCGTAATAGCGTTTCGCGCTCCGAACTGATCATTTTCCTGAATTTTGATCTGACCCCATTGGCTTGCTTTGATCTACCCCTTTTGCTTCCCCTTGACCCCATTTGCCTGCACAACCCCGTTGACACCCTGGCGCGACATGCCAGCGGCAAAAGGCCCATGGGCAGCTACACTTAAGGCCCATGAGGAGAAACGCCATGCAGTGCTTTGAATTGACCACCAAGGACTACGTCAGCCAGCTGATTTTGAACCGCCCTGAGGCCATGAACACCATGCACCCGCTGTTTTGGCGCGAGCTGGATGAAGTGCTGACGCAGATCCAGCGGGAGGGCACGGCCCGCGCCTTGGTGATCTCGTCTACCGGCAAGCACTTTAGCGCGGGCATGGCGCTGGAGACCTTCAGCAGCGCGATTGCCATGGACGACCAAAGCCCTGAGGGGCGGGCGGCGATTTTTGACTCGCTGACCGACATGCAGGCCACCTTTACCAAGCTGGAGACGCTGCGCATCCCGGTGATTGCCGCTATCCAGGGCGGCTGCATTGGCGGCGCGGTGGACATGGTGACCGCCTGCTGCATCCGCTATGCCACGGCGGAGGCTTTTTTCTGCATCCAGGAGATCAACATTGGCATGGTGGCCGACGTGGGCACCTTGCAGCGCCTGCCCAAGCTCATCCCCGAAGCTATCGTCAAAGAATACGCCTACACCGGCCGCCGCTTGCCAGCGGCCAAGGCGCTGGCCTATGGCCTGGTGAACGAGGTGTTTGACAGCCAAGAGCTGATGCTGGCCGCCGCCCTGCAAACCGCCAGCGAGATCGCCAGCAAGCCGCCCGTGGCCATCTGGGGTACCAAGCAAGCCATTCACTACACGCGCGACCACAGCACCGAAGACGCGCTCAAGCAAATGGGCTGGTTGCAGGCTGGCATCTGGAGCAACCAGCATGTGCGCGAGGCCGTGAGTGCGATGAAAGAAAAGCGCGCCGGGCAATTTACGCCCTTGAGTAAACTGGTGGCTTTCAAAGACGCTGCTTGAGACACCCCCTGAGACATCCCTGAAACCCATGTATTTTTTGCTCTCCCCCGCCAAGTCCTTGGACTATGACACCCCTGTGGCCAAAGAGGTGCCGCATACGCTGCCGCAGTTTGTCCCGCAGTCCAGCGAGTTAATCAAGCTGCTCAAAACCCAGTCCCCCCAGCAAATTGCGCAGTTGATGGACTTGAGCGATGCGCTGTCCGCCCTGAACGTAGCCCGTTACCAAGCCTGGAGCCCCAAGTTCAGCGCCAAAAACTCCAAGCAGGCCATGCTGGCTTTTAACGGCGACGTGTACGAAGGCCTGAACGCCTCCAGCCTGAACGCGAAAGACCTGGCCTGGGCACAGCAGCATGTGGGCATGCTCAGCGGCCTGTACGGCGTGCTGCGCCCACTGGACTATATGCAGCCCTACCGGCTGGAAATGGGCACCACGCTGGCCAACCCCAAGGGCAGCAATCTCTACAAGTTTTGGGGCACACAGATAGCCGACCATATCAATAAGCATTTGGCGCCAGACACAGAGCCCGTAGTGGTGAACCTGGCCAGCCAGGAATACTTCAAATCAGTAGACCGAAAAGCGCTCAAGGCGCGGGTGGTGGAATGCGTGTTTGAAGAGCACAAACCGGCGGGCTACAAAGTGGTCAGCTTTTTTGCCAAGCGCGCGCGCGGGCTGATGGCGCGCTTTGCGATTGAAAAACGCATCACCACGGTTAAAAAACTCACCGCCTTCGATGCTGAGGGTTACACTTTTACTGCGGCGGTCTCAGAGCCAGACCGTCTGGTATTTCGGAGAAAGTTATGACACAAGCTACGACACAAGCGATCACGCCCGAGCTGCGGCAATGGATTGTTGCCCAAGCGCAGCAAGGTTTTGCCGCCGATGCGGTGCTCAAGTCCATGATGGACTCGGGCTGGAAAGAAGAAGTGGCCATCGAGGCGCTGGAGACCACGCTGCGCGACCACTTGGCCACCGTGCAGGCGGGCGCGCAAAAATCTGCCGCCCAACAACCCGTGACCCTGCCCGACGCAGTGCCCGTGCCGCGCCCCGCCATTGACGATTCGCCGCTGTACATCGATGCAGGCGACCGCCGCGTCAGCGTGCTCAGCAGCGTCAGCAACCCGCATATCGTGGTGTTTGGCAATGTGCTGTCAGACGACGAATGCGACGCGCTGATAGCCGCTGCCAAGCCGCGCATGAACCGCTCGCTCACCGTGGCCACCAAGACCGGCGGCGAAGAGCTCAACGCCGACCGCACCAGCAACGGCATGTTCTTTCGCCGCGATGAAAACGACGTGGTCAAAACCCTGGAGGCGCGCCTGGCCGCCCTGGTGAACTGGCCGATTGAAAACGGCGAAGGCCTGCAAATACTGCACTACCGCCCCGGCACCGAATACAAGCCGCATTACGACTACTTTGACCCCAACGAGCCCGGCACGCCCACCATCCTCAAGCGCGGTGGCCAGCGCGTAGCCACCATCATCATGTACCTGAGCGAGCCTGAAAAAGGCGGTGGCACCACCTTCCCTGATGTGCAGTTGGAGGTAGCTCCCAAGCGCGGCAACGCCGTGTTTTTCAGCTACGACCGCGCCCACCCCGCCAGCAAAACACTGCACGGCGGCGCACCGGTAATAGCCGGTGAAAAATGGATCGCCACCAAATGGCTGCGCGAGCGGCGTTTTGAGTAATTTACAACCTCTTTGGGCTGTTAGCCACGAAGAATATTGCGGGCGCAGCTATGAAAATAAGAGCTAATGGCATAGCGATAGAGATCGAAGACACCGGCGGCGCAGGCACGCCCGTGCTGCTGGTGATGGGCTTGGGCATGCAGTTGGTAGCCTGGCCAGAAGCTTTTGCACAAAGCCTGGTCGATGCAGGCTACCGCGTGCTGCGCCTGGACAACCGCGACATCGGTTTGAGCCAACATTTTGACGAGCTGGGTACGCCCAACATGCTGTGGACCACGCTCAAGTACCAACTGGGTTTGACCATCGAGCCGCCCTACAGCCTGCACGACATGGCGCTGGACGCGCTGGGCGTGCTGGACAGCTTAGGGATTGACAAGGCGCATATCGTGGGCGCGTCAATGGGCGGCATGGTGGCGCAGCGCATGGCACTGGCTGCGCCGCAGCGCGCACTCAGCCTGACCAGCATCATGAGCACCAGCGGTGCGCGCGGCCTGCCTGCGGCCAAGCCGCATGTGCTGCGCGCGCTGATGTCACGGCCTGCTGGCAAAGACTTAGCAGCCGTTGTGGTTCACTATGAGCGCTTGTTTGGCATCATTGGAAGCCCCGGCTTTCCCATCGAGCCTGCGCTGGCGCACGAGCGTATTCAAGCTAGCATAGAGCGCAGCTACCATCCGGCTGGCACGATGCGGCAAATGGTGGCTATCGCTGCCGACCACCAGCGCGCACAGGCCCTGCTAAGCCTGCGCTGCCCCACCCTGGTGTTGCACGGCAAAGCGGACCCCTTGGTGCCCTACGCCTGCGGTGAAGACACCGCCCAGCGCATACCCGGCGCGCAGCTGGTGGGCATCGAAGGCATGGGCCACGATTTAGCCCCCGGCGTGGTCACCGCGCTGATGCCGCATTTGCTGCCATTTTTGACCCGGCATTCGGCCAGGCCATCGCTTATTCCTGCTTCGGCCGATGCCCCTGCAAGTGCCGATGCCTCTGCTCCTGCCGATGCTATCCCTGCGCACTGAGCCCATGCCCATGAACTCCTCTATCCCCGGCAACCAGCCCCAACACTCCCAGCTAGGCAAGAGCAGCGCCTACATCGACCAATACGATGCCTCGCTGCTCTACCCCATCGCGCGGCACACCAAACGCGGCGAGCTGGGCATAGCCGGCACCTTGCCCTTCATGGGGGCCGACCTGTGGACCGCCTACGAGCTGAGCTGGCTGAACCTGCGCGGCAAACCGCAGGTGGCCTTGGCGCACATCACCGTACCGTGCGAGACGCCGTGCATCGTGGAGAGTAAAAGCTTCAAGCTGTACCTCAACAGTTTTAACAACACCCGGTTGGACACTATCGACGCGGTGCGTGAGCGCATCGCCACCGACGTGGGCAGCGCCGCTTGGGGCAAAGCAGGCCGCGTCGGTGTGCGCCTGCTTGCGCCAGAGCTGTTTGGACTGGAAAAAGTAAGCGAGCTGGAAGGCACCCTGCTCGACCGCCTGGACTTGGACTGCGAGCACTACACGCCCGCACCAGAGTTATTGAGCGCGCAATTCGATGAGCAACCCGTCACCGAGATTTTGGTCAGCCATCTGCTCAAAAGCAACTGCCTGGTGACCAACCAACCCGATTGGGGCAGTGTGCAAGTGAGCTACAGCGGCCCGCAGATCGACCAAGCGGGGCTGCTGCGCTACATCGTGAGTTTTCGCAACCACAACGAGTTCCATGAGCAATGCGTAGAGCGCATCTACACCGACATCATGGCGCGCTGCAAGCCCACCAAACTGGCGGTGTATGCCCGCTACACCCGCCGGGGTGGCCTGGACATCAACCCCTGGCGCACCAGCCACCCCCAGGCCATGCCGCCCAATGTGCGCGGGGCGCGGCAATGATCATTTAGGCTGGCTAGAAAATCTGCAAACTCACCCAGTAAGCCACAGCCGCCACAAAAGCCGAGGCGGGGATGGTGAAGATCCAGGCCCAGACGATATTGCCCGCTACGCCCCAGCGCACCGCGCTCATGCGGTGCGTGCTGCCCACGCCCACGATGGCACCGGTGATAGTGTGCGTGGTGGAGACCGGAATACCCATGGCGGTCGCGGTAAACAAGGTGATCGCGCCACCCGTCTCGGCGCAGAAGCCGCCGACAGGTTTGAGTTTGGTGATCTTCTGGCCCATAGTCTTGACGATGCGCCAGCCACCAAACATGGTGCCCGCACCAATCGTGATGTAGCAGGCCATCACCACCCACATGGGCAGATAGTCTTTGGTGGCCATCATCCAGGTGGGCAGGCCTTGCACCCCCGACGTGGTGGCCGCTATCAGCAGCAACCAGATGATGCCCGCCGTCTTTTGCGCATCATTGCCACCGTGGCCCAGGCTGTAAGCGGCGGCCGATACCAATTGCAAACGGCGAAACCAGCGGTCTGTGTTGGACGGCTTGGCGCGCCTGCAAATCCAGGCCACCAGTACCATCATGAGCGAGCCCAACACAAAACCCAAAAACGGCGAGATGAAAATAAACGCCACAATCTTCAGCACCCCGGTGGCTATCAAGGCGCTGGCACCGGTCTTGGCAATCACCGCGCCCACAATACCGCCAATCAGCGCATGCGATGAGCTGCTGGGAATGCCGTAGTACCAGGTGATGATGTTCCAGGTGATAGCGCCAATCAAGGCACCAAAAATCACATGCATGTCCACCACATTGGGCAGCACAATGCCCTTGCCAATGGTGGCCGCCACGCTGAGATGGAAGACAAAGTACGCCACAAAATTGAAGAATGCAGCGAAGACCACCGCTTGCCCAGGGCGCAGTACGCCGGTAGAGACCACGGTAGCAATGGAGTTGGCGGCATCGTGAAAGCCGTTCATGTAGTCAAAGGCCAGCGCCAGAAACAACAGCATAAAGACGACCCAGAGGGCAGTTTGAGCGTTAGCCATAGTGATGTACTCGCTATGACTTTAGGAATTTTCGAGGATCACGCCCTCAATCAGGTTGGCCACGTCTTCGCATTTGTCGGTGATGGTCTCTAGCAGCTCGTACACGGCTTTGAGCTTGATCAGCTCGCGCACGTCCGGCTCCTCACGAAACAGCTTGCTCATGGCGCTGCGCATCACGCGGTCTGCGTCAGACTCCAGCCGGTCAATTTCTTCGCAGGTTTTCAGTGCGGCTTCGGCGGTGCCTTTGTCGCTGATGGAACCCAGCATTTTGACGGCAGCGGCCAGGCGCTCGCAGCATTTCACGCTGATGTCGGTCAGGCGCTTGATGTCTTCGGTCATGAACTTCACGTCGTACAGCGCCATGGTCTCGGCCGAGTCCTGGATCAAATCGGCCACGTCGTCCATGGTGTTGATGAGCTTGTGGATCTGCTCGCGGTCTATCGGCGTGATGAACGT
Organism: Polaromonas sp.; assembly: GCA_043772355.1. Lineage (GTDB taxonomy): Bacteria > Pseudomonadota > Gammaproteobacteria > Burkholderiales > Burkholderiaceae_C > JAAFIP01. The sequence goes on along the minus strand of JAYVGI010000098.1, from coordinate 2,088 downwards.
TTGGTGCAGCATCTTGCTCACGTCATGCGTCACGCGGTCGGCGGCGCGCTCGGCGTTGTCCACATCGCGGTTGTACTGCTCGCGCAGATGCGGGTCGCTGTAGTTGGCGACCAAGCTGGAGAATGCCCGCGCTGCTTCGACGATGCGGTCAGCGTGCTGGTTGAACATTTCAAAGAAGTTGCCTTCGCGGGGGAGGAGTTTGCCAAAGAACATGGAATACCTTAAAAATTATTTCAGCCGTGTGACGGTTTACACGATTTTACGCGAGCAGGGGCGCAAAAACGGTAGGCGCAGAGCAAAGAAAAAGCCCCGCAACTTGCGTTGCGGGGCTGTGTGTCGGCACGCTTACCCATGCCGGGGCAAAACTTTCAGCGTTTAGGCGGCTACTTTCGCGTCGAACTCTTCCATCTGGTCAAAGTTCATGTATTTGTACACGTTGGCGCTGTCGGCATTGAGCGCGCCCACATCGGCCAAGTATTCGGCGCGGGTGGGGATGCGGCCCAGCTTGGAGCAGATGGCGGCCAGCTCGGCGCTGCCCAAATACACGAAGGTGTTTTTACCCAAGCGGTTGGGGAAGTTGCGGGTGCTGGTAGACATCACCGTGGCACCTTCTTTGACCTGGGCCTGGTTGCCCATGCACAGGCTGCAACCGGGCATTTCCATTCTTGCTCCAGCCGCTCCGAAAACTCCATAGTGGCCTTCTTTGGTAAGCTGGTCTGCGTCCATCTTCGTAGGCGGAGCCATCCACAGTTTGACCGGGATGTCGCGCTTGCCTTCCAGCAGCTTGCTGGCGGCGCGGAAGTGGCCAATGTTGGTCATGCACGAGCCGATGAACACTTCGTCGATTTTGCTGCCTGCCACGTCGCTGAGCGTTTTGGCATCATCGGGGTCGTTAGGGCAGCAGACAATCGGCTCGGTGATCTCGTTCATGTCGATCTCGATCACAGCCGTGTATTCCGCATCTTTGTCGGCCTTGAGCAAGCTGGGCTTGGCCAGCCACTTTTCCATCTCGCCAATGCGGCGGTGGATGGTGCGTGCGTCGCCGTAGCCATTGGCAATCATGTTTTTCAGCAAGGCGATGTTGCTGTTCAAATACTCTTTGACCGGCGCTTCATTCAGCGCCACAGTGCAGCCTGCGGCAGAGCGCTCGGCGCTCGCGTCGGCCAGTTCAAAGGCTTGCTCGATCTTTAAATCAGGCAGACCTTCGATTTCCAGAATGCGACCGGAGAACAGGTTGATCTTGCCTTGCTTGGCGACCGTCAAGTGCCCTGCTTTGATGCCGTAGAGCGGAATGGCGTGCACCAAATCGCGCAAGGTTACGCCTGGCTGCATAGTGCCTTTGAAACGTACCAACACGCTCTCGGGCATGTCCAGCGGCATCACGCCGGTAGCGGCAGCAAAAGCCACTAGCCCAGAGCCTGCCGGGAAGCTGATGCCGATAGGGAAACGCGTGTGGCTGTCGCCGCCGGTGCCCACAGTGTCCGGCAGCAGCATGCGGTTGAGCCAGCTATGGATGATGCCGTCGCCGGGCTTTAAGCTGATGCCGCCGCGCGTGCGCATGAAGTCAGGCAGTTCGTGGTGCATCTTCACGTCCACCGGCTTGGGGTAGGCGGCGGTGTGGCAGAAGGACTGCATCACGAGGTCAGAGCTAAAGCCCAGGCAGGCCAGGTCTTTCAGCTCGTCGCGGGTCATGGTGCCCGTAGTGTCTTGCGATCCCACGCTGGTCATCTTTGGCTCGCAATACGTGCCGGGGCGAACGCCCTGACCTTCGGGCAAACCGACGGCGCGGCCGACCATCTTTTGCGCCAAGGTAAAGCCCTTGGTGGATGCCACGGGGGGCGTAGGCAAACGGAACAGGGTAGAGACGGGCAAGCCCAATGCCGCGCGCGCCTTGGCGGTGAGGCCACGGCCAATGATGAGCGGTATGCGGCCGCCGGCGCGCACCTCGTCGAACAACACGTCGCTCTTCACTTTGAAGCTGGCAATTAACTTGCCGTCTTTGAATGCCTGGCCGTCGTAAGGGCGCAGCTCGATCACGTCGCCCATGTTCATCTGCGATACGTCCAGCTCGATCGGCAGGGCGCCTGC
>JAYVGI010000097.1:0-12503 GCA_043772355.1 Polaromonas sp. | reverse complement strand
CGGATGCGGCCTCGGGCGCGCCGGCCTGCCGCGGACTGTAGAAAGCCAGCTTGGCCGGCGGCGCGTCGTTGCCGAAGGCGCGCACCAGCTCCAGCCTGGAGACTTCCAGCGAATTCATGCGCTCGCGCAACGCTCCTTCGAGTGCGTTTTCCCAGCCCTGCTCGATGTGAATGCGGCTCCACAAACCTTGCAGCCCGCCCAAGCCGTGCTTGTCGAGCCACGGCTTCAGTTTGCCATCGGTTTTAACCTTTTCCTGCAACGCTTTAAGCGCTTCCATGCGCGCCGAGAGATCGGCGCGTTTGGCGGATTCGGTGTTGACGGCCTGCTGTTTGGCGCGGCGGTCTTCGTCGAGCTGGGGCACGCTGCCCGTCAGCTCATGCAGACGAGCCTCGGCAATGTCTTTGGTCTCGGTGGCTTCGCCCGACTGGGTTTGCAAATTGAGCAAGCGCTGCTCGTCGGGTGAGGCCAGTGCGTTTTTGTCGGCGGCCAGACGCTCGCGGCGCAGCGTTAAGGCGCGGCTTTGTTCGTCGATATTGCGTTGGTCCGCTGCCAGCACCTGGATCTGCTGCTGCACGCTGCTCACGCTGGCGCGCTGCTCGTTGGCCTTGGTTTGCGCGCTGCGAAGTTGGTCTTCCAGATCAGGCAGGCGCGCGCCCTGCTCTTCGGCCTGGGCATGCAAGAGCTGGGATTTTTCCTCACTGTCCATGGCCTGCGCGGCCAGGGTTTCTATCTCGGCGCTTGCGTCGTCTTTGCGGGTGGCCCACTGGGTGACTTGCTCTTTCAGTTGCACGAGACGCTGCTCCACGCGCTGGCGGCCTTCTACGACAAAGCGAATCTCAGCTTCCAGGCGGCCTACTTCGGCGCTGGCCTCGTACAGCAAGCCCTGCGATTGGTTCACATGGTCGCCCGCCGCGTAGTGCGCCTGGCGAATGGTCTCCAGCTCGCTCTCGATATGCCGCACATCGGCCACGCGGCTTTCCAGATCGTTGACGGCTTTCTCGGCCTCGGCTTTGATGCGGGTTTGCTCGGTCTCGGACTCGCTGCGTTTGAGAAACCACAACTGCTGCTGCTTGAGCGTCACATCCGCATGCAGCGCATTGTATTTTTGCGCTACCTCGGCCTGCTTTTCCAGCTTCTCCAGGTTGGCGTTCAGCTCTCGCAAAATGTCGTCTACACGGGTTAAATTCTCCCGTGTATCGCTCAAGCGGTTTTCCGTTTCCCTGCGGCGCTCTTTGTACTTGGACACGCCGGCGGCTTCTTCCAAAAACAAACGCAACTCTTCTGGCTTGCTTTCAATAATGCGGCTGATCGTGCCCTGCCCGATGATGGCGTAGGCGCGGGGGCCCAGGCCGGTGCCCAAAAACACGTCTTGCACATCGCGCCTGCGCACCGGCTGGTTGTTGATGTAGTAGCTGCTGGTGCCGTCGCGGGTCAGCACCCTTTTCACCGCAATTTCCAAAAACTGCGACCATTGGCCACCTGCGCGGTGGTCGGCATTGTCAAACACCAGCTCGACGCTGGAGCGCGAGGCGGCCTTGCGCGTAGTGGTGCCGTTAAAGATCACATCTTGCATCGACTCGCCGCGCAGCTCGCTGGCGCGGCTCTCACCCAAAACCCAGCGCACCGCGTCCATGATGTTGGACTTGCCGCAGCCGTTAGGGCCGACCACTCCGACCAGTTGGCCCGGCAACATGAAGTTGGTCGGCTCCGCGAAAGACTTAAACCCTGCTAATTTGATGGAATTGAGACGCACGAAAACCCTGCCAATATCAGTCACGAAAATCAGTGACGAAGCCGCTGTCAGTGCAGCGGAAAAGTCCCTAATGTTACCCGAGGCTTTGCCTGCGCCAGGCAGTTTTGAGCCCAGGAAGCTGTGTACAGCCGTAAAACCCGCACTTTTTACCCTCTAATCACCCAATAGCCCCCTAGAATATTGTGGGAGCAGCTATCAATGCAGTAGTGGAATATTCTAGATAAAGTCAGCGTGAGGCTATTTGTCGTCGGGCATGGGCCTGGCCTGCTGCACTGCGCTTTCTATGGCCTGTTTGTACTGCTGCTGAATCTGCTGGCTTTGCTGCTGCACGCTGGCGTTCGGGTCAACCGCAGGCACCGCAACCCCCTGCACCTGCGGCACCTTGATCTGGCTCACGGCGCTGAGCTGCTTTTTAGCCAAAATAGCCACAATGGCCAGTACGACCAGCAGGCCGCCCAATCCAAAAATGATGCGCATGGGGTACTTTCTGTTTTACAACGATGCTACTGCGTGGCACTACGCATTGAATTCATAATTTTATCATTTCCCTGTGTACCCCACTGGCCTGCTTAGACGGAGTGCTACGGTAACGAGAGTGATGGTGGGGTCGAAATGCAAACCATCGCGGCGGCGGATGGCTTGCCTGCCTCGCGTACCCTCACCCCAGCCCTCTTCCGCCAAGCGGGAGGGGGAGCCGGAAATGCCCTGACTAAAGCCGCTAGCCGCCCAAGCCCAAACGGGCCATCCATTCGCCCAAAGCGCGCTCGTTCTCATTGCCTTGGGCATACACCGCGCGCATGGCGGCGTGGGCCTCGGGGCGGTGCTGGTTGACTTTGAGTTTGCATTCCATTGTGTCTACCTTCAGCTCAAAGGCCACAATGCCAGCGAGCATTTTGTGCTGAAAGTCTTCACCCAAATCACGCCACTGCTGGGCGTAGGGCGGCTCGTGGTCGCCGATGAGTTTTTTCAGCAACGCGTCTTTGGCCGCTGGCTCGTCGATGATCCGCGCCGTCACCACGCAATGCACCGCCAGATAGTTCCAGGTAGGCACGCGCGCCAGGTCGGGGTACACCTTGGGCGACATGTAGGCGTGCGGGCCCATGAAGGTGACCACGGCTTGCGGGCGGGCCTGCAGGTAGCGCCAATGCGGGTTGGGCTTGGCGCAGTGGCCCAGCAGCGTCCAATTGTCTGCGCCACCTTCATCTTCTATCAAATGCAGCGGCAGATGGGTGACAAAGGGCAGGCCTTCGTCATCGTTGGAGATCAGCGATGCAAAAGCGTAGTCGCGCACCACAGCGGCGGCGTGCTGGCGGTCTTTGGCGATAAATTGGGGTGGCTGGTACACAGGCTTTCCTTGGACAGGCAGTGACTTTAACTTACCAACCTATACGAGCACCGAGGTAACCCCAGAACCCTCAGCCACCCGGCCCATCACAATCTCCAGCAGGCGCGCTGGATCATCATTGGCCTTGTCTGGCGTCAAGCGCAGGCCTGCAGTGGTGATCTCCAGCCTTTGGGTGAAGGTAATGCCCATGATGGGCTCGGAGCCAGGCTCTTGCAGGAAGGTGGAAATTTGCTCACGCAGCAAGGTTTTATCCCGCGCGGCAAACATGGCGCAGGCACGGCCACCGGGCAGACGGCACAGCACGGCATTGGCGGGCAAACGCTGGCGAATAAACTGCGAGATCAGCATCGCCTGCACCTCGTTCGAGCCCTCGCCCTCACCCACTTTAAAGTCCTCAACGTTGTGAATTTGCATACCGCACAGCGCGGCGAACACCTCGCCGGTGGCGACATCGCGCAGGGTGCGGCGGATCAGCTCTTGAAACCCGCGCTCACTCCAGGTGCCGGTAGCGGGGTCCAGCAACAGCTTGCGCTGCGCCCGGCTGGACTCGGCCAAAAGCGTCTTTTGGTTATCCGTCATGGCGATCACGCGCAGCTCTGACTCCACCATATGCGCCAAGTCAGCCATGGTCTCCAGGTCTTCGGGAGCGTAGGTGCGCGGCATGGTGTCCATCACGCACAAAGCACCCACGCGCAAGCCCGGTGCCAGCTCCAGGGGCCAGCCGCAATACGAGCGGATAAAGGGCGGGCCCAGCACCACCGGATGGTTGGCAAAGCGCACATCAAGGAGCGTGTCTTTCACCTGAAACACCTCGTTGGACATGATAGCGTGGCTGCAAAACGAGATACTGCGCGCCACCTCCGGCTTGGCCAAGCCCTGGGCCGAGCGAAACCAGCGCACATCGTCCTCCACGATGGAGATCATCGCCATCGGCACATGCAGCATACGCTGGGCCATGCGGGTGATGCGGTCAAAGCGCTCCTCGCGGGGTACAAAGGCGCACATGGCTGCGCGCAGCGCAGCAACGCGCTCGTCTTCGTTATCTGGAATGGCGGCGATTTGGTAATCCACGGTGCAATGGGTCACAAATAGAGGTTAGCTGGAGCTTTGAGGCACTCCTAGTACTGCACCAAGCATACCCCATCACACTGAAGTCCGACTGACCCACAGCGGATTTCTCATGCAACTATTTGCCTAAACTGTGCTAAATTAAAACGATAAAAGCACCCAGGAGAGCGTATGTCCATCCCCCCCGCCTCAGCGGCCACAGCGCGTGCCAGCTTGGTTGCGCGCCTCCAACAACCCGGCCTGATCAGCGCCCCCGGCGTGTTTGACATGGTCTCCCTGCGCCTGGCCGACCGTATGGGCTTTGATGCGCTGTACATGACGGGCTATGGCACCGTGGCATCCCACATGGGCCTGCCCGACGCAGGCCTGGCCACCTACAGCGATATGGTGGGCCGCGTGACGGCCATGGCGGGCATGGCACGCACGCCGTTGATCGCCGACGGCGACACCGGCTACGGCGGTTTGCTCAATATGCGCCACACGGTGCGCGGCTACGAGGCGGCGGGCGCAGCCGCCATTCAACTGGAAGACCAGGAGTTTCCTAAAAAATGCGGCCATACGCCGGGGCGTCGCGTAATTCCCATGGAGGACATGGCGCAAAAAATCCGCGTCGCTGTGGAGTCGCGCGCCAGCAAAGATTTTTTGATCATCGCCCGCACCGATGCGCGCACTACCCTCGGCCTGGACGAAGCACTGCGCCGCGCCGAGGCGTATGCCAAGGCGGGGGCGGACATTTTGTTTGTCGAGTCGCCCGAGTCGCAAGCCGAGATGCGCCGTATCGGCCAGGCTTTTCATTTGCCTTTGATCGCCAACATGGTGGAGAAGGGCCGCACACCCGTGCTCACGCGCGCAGAGCTCGAATCCATCGGCTACAAAATCGCCATCTTCCCGGTCACCGCCCTGCTGTCTGCCGTGCAGGCCATGCAAAACGTCTACACCCAGTTCAAACAAACCGGCTCGTCCGCAGGCGGCACGCAGCCGCAGTATGACTTTGCGGATTTGACGCAACTGATGGGCTTTGAAGATGTGTGGGCGTTTGATAAACGCTATGCACAGATCGAGTAACCATGCCCCAACGCCAAGGCTATTCACGTGGATCCGTTCGCCCTGAGTTTGAACGTAATGGGTCCAAGCTTCTCTGAATTTTTACCAAAACGTACCATGCAAAACACCACTGCCTCATCCCCACGTCGCCGTTTACTCACTTTGGCCATCGCCACCCTCGCCGCCCTGCCCGGCTTGGCGGCTGCGCAAAGCACCTACCCCAGCAAACCCATCCGCCTGGTCGTGCCCTTCACCCCCGGCGGAGTGACCGACACCAGTGGCCGCTTGATAGCCGAGCAGCTCTCCAAGCGCCTGGGCCAGCAAGTGATCGTGGACAACAAACCCGGCGCATCCGGCAATATCGGCACCCAGCAGGTAGCGGCGGCCGAGCCCGACGGCTACACCCTGCTGCTAGGCTTTGACGGCACACTCACCATCAACCCGCATGTGTTCGACAAAGTGCCCTTCAACGCCACGCGCGATTTTGCACCGATTGGCAAAATTGGCGATGCCGTGCTCATCCTCGTCGCCCACCCCGGCGTAGCCGCCAAAACCTTGCAAGACGTGATTGCCCTGTCCAAAACCCAAAGCGGTGGTCTGTCCTACGGCACCTCGGGCACAGGCGGCACGCCGCATATTGCAGGCGAGCTGCTCAAGCAACGCACAGGGGCCAACCTGGTGCATGTGCCCTACAAAGGCGGTGGCCAGGCGCTCACCGATGTGCTGGGCGGCAACATTCCCTTGGTGTACACGGCTGTAGCGGGTGCGCAGGCGCATGTGAAATCGGGCAAGCTGCACGCGGTGGCGGTGTCCAGCGCCCAGCGTTCCAAATCATTGCCCGATGTGCCGACCTTTATCGAAGCAGGCATCACCGACTTTGACATCAACTCCTGGGTCGGCCTGCTGGCGCCGGCCAAGACACCTAAAGATATCCTCGCCCGATTGAACAGCGAACTGAACGCCGTATTGAACGACCCGCAAAACCGCGAGAAACTCAACCTCATGGGCATCAACGCGCAACCCGGTAGCGCTGACGCCTTTGGCGAAGAGATTAAACGCGACCTGGCGCGCTATGGGCAGGTGGTGAAGGCGGCGGGCATCAAGGCTGAGTAAGCGGGTTTCAGAGGGTGCAGGGCACAGGGCACAGGCTGGAGGAATGAAGTACGGCGGGCTTGGCTTGCAAAACAATTGACCTGCAATATAGTTTGATATATATTAGCATACATAGTCACTCAAACCACACAGGAGGTTGCCCATGAGTTCGATGGTTTTAACCCAAGTTTACCTGGAGACAACGCAAAAACAAGCGTTGTCCAGTCAGGCCAAAAAATCCGGCCGCAAAGTATCTGAGATCATGCGCGATGCGGTAGACGCCGCCATCGCCGGTGTTACCCTGGATGACATCCACATGCTTGATATGGGCACCCAGCGCGCGCTTAGCGACATCAATGCCATGCGGGCGCAGCTCAAAGACAACACCACCGAACACACCGCCTTCATGCGCAAAATAACCAAGCTCCAAAAGGCCAGCGCCAAGGAGCATGCATGAGCGTCCTGACCGACGTGATGGACCGCCTGACCGATATCTCCTCTCTGCGAACACAGGTCACCGAGCTGATTCAACAACAACGCGAAATGCGCAGCATCATGCTGACGCAGCAACGCGAGCTGGCCGAGGTGCGTGGGCAGCTGAAGGCGTTGATTCACATGCAAAGCGCAGCGGGCAGAAAATAGCTCCCATAGAATCGAGTCTGCCCCATTTTTCCTCAGGCGTGAATTGAGGACACCAGTTTCAAAGGCAAAGCGCGACAACGGCGCACGGCTCAAGCCTTTGCGCAACCCCTATTCAAACTGCAACACGCCATCGTCCACGTTGCCGTAGCGCAGCAGCATGATGTCTTTGGGGTAGTTTTGGTACAGCTTCCACGGGGCTTTGGAGCCTTGCTTGGGGAACAAATGCAGCGCACGTGCGAAGTAGCTTGACGAAAAATCGACCCACGGCAGTTCGGTGATAGACGCGTCGGTGTTGCGCGGCGTGCATTGCTGGAGGCCACGCTTTTGCATGTGATTCAGCAGGCGGCAAACGTACTCGCAGATCAGGTCACACTTCAAGGTCCACGACGCGTTGGTGTAGCCAAACGACGAAGCCAGGTTGGGCGCGCCGCTGAACATCAAGCCCTTGTAGTTCAGCGTTTTGGCCAGATCCACCAGTACCCCATCCACGCTCAGTTGCAGCCCACCCAGCACCTGCAGATTAAGCCCCGTGGCGGTGACGATCAAATCGGCATCCAGATGCGCGCCTGATTTAAGCGCAATACCCTTCTGGGTAAAGCGCTCAATCTCATCCGTCGCCACCGTCGCGCTGCCCGACTTGATAGCCGCGAAAAAATCACCATCTGGCGCCAAGCACAAGCGCTGGTCCCACGGGTTGTAGCGCGGCGTGAAATGCTGGGCCACGTCATAGTCTGGCCCCAGGGCCATGCGCACGCCGCCTGCGATCAAACGCTTGACCTTGGCCGGGTTGCTGCGGCACAACGCAAAGATGTACATGCCCAGCAGCACCCGCTTGCAGCGCGTGAGGCTGTAGGCCAGCTTGCCCGGTAGCCAGCGCCGCAGCGTGGTGGCCAACGCATCCTCCGACGGCCGCGCCACGATGTAGGTGGGCGAGCGTTGCAGCATCGTCACATGCGCCGCCTGCTTGGCCAGCTCGGGCACCAGCGTCACCGCCGTCGCGCCGCTGCCGATCACCACCACGCGCTTGCCTGCGTAGGCAATGTCATCTGTCCATTTTTGCGGATGCACCACGCGCCCAGCAAAGTCGGCAAGGCCCGCAAAATCAGGCGTAAAGCCTTCGTCGTACCGGTAGTAGCCCGAGCACATAAAAAAAAAACTGCAGCTGATCTGCACCGGCTCTTTCGCGTCGCCACGCTCCACCTGCACCGTCCAGCGCGCATCCGCACTCGACCAGGCCGCACCCTTGACCTGATGGCCAAACCGGATGTGTCGCTCTATGTCGTTTTCACGCGCCGTGTCGCGCACGTAGTTGAGAATAGACGGCCCATCGGCAATGGCTTTGCGCGCCTCCCACGGCTTGAACGCATAGCCCAGCGTGTACATGTCAGAGTCCGACCGAACGCCCGGATAACGGAACAAATCCCAGGTCCCGCCCATACTGCTGCGGCCTTCCAAAATCGCGTAGCTGCGATCAGCACAACGCATCTGCAAGTGGCGCGCCGCCCCAATCCCCGACAGCCCCGCGCCAATGATTAACACGTCGAAATGTTCTGTGGGCATGGCTGAGTTTTATGTGGAATGAATCGGCAATACGCTTAAGATTATCTTCATTCTCAGCCCTGCGACGAAAATCGCCTCTGTCCTTGAAAATAATTTGTCTCCCACCACCTTAAGCTTGTGGTGGGGTCTAAGGGTTTGCAAACGCTGTGACAATCTCAAAGCCAACCGAGTGGATCGGCGTGCAATTACCTGCAGGACTAGGGAAAAGTGCTTGCTCGTCAAGTTTGTATGCGCTACATAAAAAGTAGCTGTTCCCGCGATATTCTATTGCTCTACAGCCCGATTACTATCTTAAAAACACCCTGAAACAGCATACTTTGAGGCTTTTTCGTAGCTCGCAGGTTGCCATGACTAGCCACGGCGTATCCGCGCTGTGCGAATGCGCTGGCCTAGCTGCGTAACGCGCTCGTCATCTGCGTTTTTCAACGTCCCGTCGCCCGCCAACGCCAACCCAGCAAACTCAATGCTAACCCAGCATGCACAGCGGCAACCACAATCGACAGCTTGCTATTGACCAGCAGGGGCTGCGCCAGAGCCAAGAGCACCTCGCCGCCGACGGCACCTGCCAGCAAGGGCAGCATCCCGTACAGCACCAGCATCAACAGCAAAAACGTGGCGACAGCGCGCTTGTTTTTGACTGCAAAAGCGAAGAACAGGGCCAGCGCACAGTCGCGTACCATCAATAGCATGAAGGTGATCGGGTGCAGCATGATCTGCGTTGCGGCAGGCCAGCGCATGGCAACGGGTTGACTGAGCGACACCGAGGCGATCAGCGCAAAGGGCACGGCAAGCACCAGTGTGGTGGGCCAGCGCGGCAACTGGAGCAGCGCCGCCCGCCACTGGCCGCCGGACAAGCGCGTCACTACCCGTTGCCACAGAGGGCGCGGTTGCGGTTCTGTCAGCAGGGCGAAAAATGTCAGGGCGGCGCAGCTTATCAAGCCCACCAGGCCGAATGTTGCCAGAGGGTATGCGGGTGCGAAGCCACTCAAATAAACCGTGATCAAGAGAGCCAGTGCAGGCCAGCCCCAGGGTAGCTGGCGCACCGCCAACACCTCGGCCATAGACCGCCACGCAGACACCAGCGCACAGAGTGTGAACAGGGCTAGGGATGTCAGGCCGAAGTTGAGTCTGTTAAATGACTGGCCCCACCACAGCACCATTGGCTCACGGGCCATATTGAGCAAAGGTACAACACCCCAAAGCAGCACCGCCACCAGTGGCCAGACCCCCACACGGCGCGACAGTGGCCCACCCGTTTTGACGAGTTGCAGGCTCACCGCCATCAGCAGCGCCTGCAAAAACAGGCCGAATAAAATAGCCGAAGAAGTGGCTTGCGCGATCTGAGCGCCGTGCCCACTCATGACAGCGGCAGGCACCGCTACCAGCAAACACAGTGCGCCGCCGTACCAGCCATAAGCGCTGGCACCACCCAGCTTGCCCCAGGTCATCGCCCAGGGCTGCATCGCGCTCATGCGCTGTTGATCCCAGGTACGATCAGCCACCTCTTCCATCACACTCGTGCCAGCAGCAAGCGTGCCCATGCCCCACACGAGCACAGCAAACAGTGCCGCACCGGTGATGGCCAATACAAGTGCTGCGCTCTCTTTGCCTGTGTCTTTGCTCGTTAAATATGCAGCGGCAAAACAGGCCAGCAGTAGCACTGGCAACACTGCCAGGCGCGTACTGGAAAACCCCAGCCAGAGTTGTCGGCGAAATTCGGGGTTCATGGCTGGGCCTTTCTTGCGGTGCTGCGCTCGGTTTCAAGCGATTTCAAATACGACTGCTGCAGGTTTTCAGTGATCGGGGCAACCACGGTCAGTGGGTGGCCTGCAGCCACACACGCACTGACCAGTGCGGCCTGCCTAGACGCATCCCCACGTAAGCCGATCTCCAGAGCGTTTGCATCCACGCGTCGCAAGCTCACGCCCAACTGGTTTGCCATCCAAGAGGCAACCGCCTGGGCGCTATGGACAAACTCCAGCCGCAACAGGCGCTCGGCGGCAGCACCCGCGCTGGTGGTCAGCGCACTGGACAGCGCGCGGTGCTCCAGCACGCGCCCCTGGTTGAGCGCCAACATATGGGTGGAGTATTCGTCCAACTCGGCCAAAATGTGGCTGGACACCAGCAGGGTCATGCCCTGCGCCTGGAGCGCTTTAAACACGCTGGCCAGTGCGCCACGTGCCTCCGGATCCAGCCCACTGGCGGGCTCATCGAGCAACAGCACTTGGGGTGAATGGATGATGGCCTGGCCAATGGCCAGCCGCTGGCGCTGCCCGCGCGAGAGCGTGCTAGCCAGCTTGTGCAACTTGTCGCCCAGGCCCATGCGCTCTGCTGTGGTTTGCACTGCCTGCGCCACCGCCCCGGTAGCCAAGCCCTGAGACCGCGCCGCGTATTCCAGCCCCTGCGCCACCGTCAAATCGCTATACAGTCCAAAACTGTCAGACAAATAACCCATCAGTTGGTGTACCTCGCGCGGCGACTCATACACATCATACCCGGCCACCCGCACCGTACCCGACAGGGGCGTATCCAGCGCCGCTATGCAACGCAGCAGCGTGGTCTTGCCAGCGCCATTGGGGCCCACCAACGCTGTCACTGTCCCAGACTCAATACTCAGGCTGACTTGCTCCAGCGCACGGAAGCCAGGGTAGTCAAAGGTGAGGTCGATCACCTCAATAATGGGGTTGCTCAAACGAGTTTCCTTGTGATTAAGTGCTGAAGTTTGCTAGATACGGTTTCGCGCATATTTATGGGTATTCCTGCGCTACGAGTTTAAAAAGTGAATTGATTATTCCCACTCAATCGTCGCAGGCGGTTTGCTGCTCACATCGTAAGTAACACGGTTAATCCCGCGTACTTCGTTGATGATTCGTCCGCTGACTTTTTTAAGCAATGGGTAAGGCAGTTCAGCCCAGTCTGCGGTCATGAAGTCGCTGGTGACTACAGCGCGTAAAGCTACGACGTAATCGTAGGTGCGGCCATCGCCCATCACGCCTACGCTTTTCACGGGCAGGAAGACGGTGAAGGCTTGGCTGGTGGCGTCGTACCAGGTTTTGATGCGATGGTTGGTGCTCGTAGAGCCCTCACCCCTGCCCTCTCCCGCGGGGAGAGGGAGATAGGGAAAATTGCGCAGTTCTTCGATGAAGATGGCATCGGCTTTGCGCAACAAGTCGGCGTACTCTTTTTTCACTTCGCCCAAGATGCGCACGCCCAGGCCGGGGCCGGGGAAGGGGTGGCGGTAGACCATGTCGTGGGGTAGGCCCAGGGCTACGCCGAGTTCGCGCACTTCGTCTTTGAACAGGTCGCGCAGAGGCTCTAGCAGCTTGAGGCCTAGCTGCTCGGGCAGGCCGCCTACGTTGTGGTGGCTTTTGATGGTGACGGCTTTTTTGCTTTTGGCTGCGCCGCTTTCAATCACGTCGGGGTAGATGGTGCCTTGGGCGAGCCACTTTGCTCCTTTTACGCTAGCGCCTGACGCAGTGAGTTTGGCGGCTTGCGCCTTGAACACTTCTACAAACTCACGTCCAATGATCTTGCGTTTGGCCTCGGGCTCGCTCACGCCTGCCAGGTGGCCTAGAAACTGCGCCTCGGCATCTACGCGGATCACCTTGGCGTGCAGCTTGCCGACAAACATGTCCATCACCATATCGCCTTCGTTCAGACGCAGCAGGCCGTGGTCAACGAAAACGCAGGTCAGCTGGTCGCCGATGGCGCGGTGGATCAGGGCGGCTGCCACCGACGAATCGACGCCGCCGGACAAGCCCAGAATCACTTCCTCGTCGCCGACCTGGGCGCGAATTTTTTCGACGGCCTCGGTGATGTAGTCGCCCATCACCCAGTCGGGCCGCGCGCCGCATATCTGCAAAACGAAGCGTTGCAGGATGGCGGCGCCCTGTTTGGTGTGGGTAACTTCGGGGTGAAATTGCAACGCATAAAAGCGGCGCGCCTCGTCGGCCATGCCCGCCACCGGGCAACTGTCAGTGCTGGCCATTAATTTGAAGC
>JAYVGI010000096.1:0-7664 GCA_043772355.1 Polaromonas sp. | reverse complement strand
TTTCATCAGACGACTTTCATCAAGACAGGCTTCCGCTGGCCGAGTCGTCGACGTTGCCGCGCCTCAGCAAGAACTCGGCGAAGCCCGCCAGGTTGCCGTGCACGCGGGTGCGGGGTACTTGCTGCACGATGTCTTCCAGCTGCGCGTCGCTGAGCGCAGCGGCGCGGCCGGTCTGCACCAGGTGCGGTTCGCAGCCGGCGGCCTGCGCGGCCAGCAAGTCGCGCAAGGTGTCTGACGCAAAGGGCACGTTGGCCAGATCGACGCCGTAACGGCGTCCGATCTCTTGCAACATCCCGGGTTTGGGCTTGCGGCATTCGCACTGGTCTTCGGGCGTGTGCGGGCAGAAGAACACCGCGTCGATGCGCGCGCCCTGCCCCGTCATCTGCTGGTTCATGTGGGCATGCACCGCGTTGACGGCCGCCATGTCGATCATGCCGCGGCCGATGCCGGCCTGGTTGGTGGCCACCACCACATGCCAGCCGGCGTGGTTGATGCGCGATACGGCTTCCAGTGCGCCAGGCAGGGCGGTCCATTCTTCGGGTCCTGTGACGTGACCTTCGCGGTATTCGTTGAGCACCCCGTCGCGGCCCAGGATGACCAATTGGGTGGCGTGCGTCGCGTGGCTGCGGTTGGACAGGCTTATCGTGAAACCTCCGTGCTGTGCACTGCGGTGCGAACCCCTTCGGACGGCCGTGCGGGGCTCATGACGCCAGCCGCGACAGATCGGCCACCCGGTTCATTGCCGCGTGCAGGCTGGCCAGCAGCGCCAGGCGGTTGGCGCGCAGCGCGGCGTCGTCGGCGTTGACCATCACGCGATCGAAGAACGCATCGACAGGCGCCTTCAAAGCGGCCAGTGCCTGCAGTGAAGCCGCGTAGTCGTGCTGTTCGAACAGGCTGTCGGCCAGTGGCTGCACGGCGGCCAAGGCCTGCGCCAGCGCTTGCTCGGCGGGCTCTTGCAGCAGTGCGGCATTGACCGCCGCCGGCACCGCGCCTTCGATCTTTTTCAGGATGTTGCCCACACGCTTATTGGCCGCGGCCAGCGAAGCGGCTTCGGGCAGCGCCGCAAAGCTGCGCACCGCCGCCAGCCGCTTGGGCAGCGACCCCCAGCTGCCGCTGCGGATGGCCGTGACCGCTTCCACTTCCTGCGCGCCGTACCCCAGGTCCCGCAGGTATCCGACCAGCCGGTCATCGACGAAACGCAGCAGCGCACCCTGCGCCTTGTCGCCGTCCGTCAGCATGCCCTCGGGGAAAGCGGCGCCAGCCGCTGTCACCATCTCGGGCAGCGATAGCGGCAGGTTCTTCTCAATCAGGATGCGCAGCACGCCCAGAGCATGGCGGCGCAGCGCGAACGGGTCCTTGTCGCCGGTGGGCACCTGCCCGATGCCGAACAGCCCGGCCAGCGTTTCCAGCTTGTCGGCCAGCGCCAGCACCGTGCCGCTGTGGTTGCGCGGCAGTGCGTCACCGGCGAAGCGCGGTTTGTAGTGGTCTTCGATGGCAATCGCCACGCCGTCGCGCAGCCCTTCATGCCGCGCGTAATAGCCACCCATCACGCCCTGCAGTTCGGGGAATTCGCCGACCATGTCGGTCAGCAGGTCGGTCTTGGCCAGCAGCGCGGCCTGCTGCACCTTGCTGTCGAGCACGGCGAATTCGTCCTGCGCTTCAACCGTGTACGGCAGGGTGGCCATGCGCAGCTGGTTGACGATGGCGTGGGCGACGGCCCGCACCCGCTCGGCGCGGTCGCCCTGGCTGCCCAGCTTGCCGTGGTAGACCACCTGGCCCAGGCCTTCGACGCGGCTGTGCAGCGTGCGTTTGCGGTCCTGGTCGAAGAAGAACTTCGCATCGGCCAGGCGCGGGCGGACGACGCGTTCGTTGCCTTGGATGACCCGACTGGGGTCGGCCGGGGCGATGTTGCTGACGACGAGGAATTTCTCCGTCAGCTTGCCGTGACCGTCCAACAACGGAAAGTACTTCTGGTTGGCCTTCATCGTCAGGATCAGGCATTCGGGCGGCACGGCCAGGAACTCGCGTTCGAAGCGACACAGCAACACGTTGGGGCGTTCGACCAAGCCGGTCACTTCGTCCAGCAGCGCGTCGTCGTCGATGGGCGTCAGGCCTTCCTTCGCGGCGGCGGCTTGCAGCTGACGGACCAGTTCCGCGCGACGCTCGGTGAAGCTGGCGATGACCGCGCCTTCGTCACGCAACTGCGCGGCATAACTGTCGGCGTCGCGCAGCGTGATGACCGGAAGCCTGGCTTCGAAACGGTGGCCGGTGGTGGTTCGGCCGGACTCCAAACCGAGCGCCGTGACGGCCACCACATCGCCGCCGTGCAAAGCCACCAGGCCGTGCGCCGGGCGGACGAAGTGCACGCTGGTCCAGCCATCGGCAAGCTGGTACTGCATGAGCTTGGGTATCGGCAACTTTGCGACGACGTCGTCGAGGGCGTTCTGCAGGCCAACTTGAAGCGCCGAACCCTTGACAAGCGTTCTAAAGAAGACCGCCCGGTTTTTGCCATCGCCTTCGGCGTAAAGGCGATCAGGGCCATCGGCAGCCAAGGGCCAGCGGTCAACCAAAGCCGCCCGGCCGAGCTTTTCCATTGCCTTGCGCAATGCGGGAGTAGGTTGACCATCGGAGTCCAGTCCCACCGACGTCGGCATCACCTTGCGTACCAATTCGGAGTCCTGCGCGTGCGCCGCAACGTCACTGATGTGCGCCGCCAACCGTCGCGGACTGGCGAAGACGGTCAGAGCAGCGGCCTCAGCGGCTAAGCCATGAGCCTTCAAACCGTTAAGAAGCAAGCTTCCAAAAGCCTCGCCCAGCTTCTTCAACGCCTTGGGTGGCAGTTCTTCGACGAACAGTTCAACCAGCAGGTTCGCGGTGGTCATGTCATGCCGCCTTTTTCAGCAACTGCGCGGTGACTTCATCGGCCCAGGCCTTGGGTGCCATCGGGAAACCGAGCCGCAAACGGCTGTCGAGGTAGCCGGCCGCCACGCTGCGCGCCAGGTTGCGGATGCGGCCGATGTAGGCCGCGCGTTCGGTCACGCTGATGGCACCGCGGGCGTCCAGCAGGTTGAAGGCGTGGGCGGCTTTCAGCACCTGTTCGTAGGCCGGCAGGGCGAGCTGCTGTTCGATCAAATGCCGGGCTTGCTTTTCATGCGCAGCGAAGGCGACGAGCAGGAAGTCCACGTCGCTGTGCTCGAAGTTGTAGGTGCTCTGCTCGACCTCGTTCTGGTGGTAGACGTCGCGGTAGCTGAGCTTGCCGCTGGGGCCTTCGGTCCAGGTCAGGTCATAGACGTTGTCCACGCCCTGCAGGTACATGGCCAGGCGCTCCAGGCCGTAGGTGATCTCGCCGGTGATCGGCTTGCAGTCAATGCCGCCGACTTGCTGGAAGTAGGTGAACTGCGTGACCTCCATGCCGTTGAGCCACACTTCCCAGCCTAAGCCCCAAGCGCCGAGCGTGGGGTTTTCCCAATCGTCTTCGACAAAGCGGATGTCGTTCTTTTTCAAGTCAAAGCCCAGTGCTTCGAGCGAGCCTAGGTAGAGCTGCAAGATATTCGCAGGTGCGGGCTTGAGCACCACCTGGTACTGGTAGTAGTGCTGCAAGCGGTTCGGGTTCTCGCCATAGCGGCCATCTTTCGGCCGGCGGCTGGGCTGCACATAGGCAGCCTTCCATGGCTCGGGGCCCAGCGCTCTTAAAAACGTAGCCGTGTGCGATGTACCAGCGCCCACTTCCATGTCATAGGGCTGCAGCAAAGCGCAGCCTTGTTTAGCCCAATAGGACTGGAGGGTAAGGATAATGTCTTGAAAACTCAGCATAGGGCGCTATTTTAGCGTCTCCAGGCGAGTTTTTAGAAGAAAATAAGGCTGTAGCCCAAAGGAATATTGCGGGGGCAGCTATTTAAACAGTAGCACGAATAGTCTGCGCGACTTCACCAAACTCTCGTAAACCCTTGCGCCGCCCAGACTCCCATGGGTTTAATCTACCGCCCATCACCACAGAGAAAGCGCGCATGGGCACCCCACAGCTGATTTTGAGTCTGGTCTTGGCCACGATGGTGTTTTCGGTTGCGTTGGAGCTGAAAATTGACGATTTTCGGCGTGTGGCGCTAGAGCCCAAGGCGGTGGTCTGCGGGCTGATACCCCAGTTCATCTTGCTGCCTGTAGGTACCTGGCTGGCCACGCTGGTGCTGGACTTGCCGCCCAATATAGAGGTTGCCATGATCTTGGTGGCGGCCTGCCCCGGTGGCTCGTTGTCCAATGTGATTACCCACCTGGGGCGGGGCAACACGGCGCTCAGCGTCAGCATCTCTGCCGTGGCGGCACTGATAGCGATTGTGCTCACCCCTTTTAACTTCAGCTGGATGGTGGCGAACAACCCTGCCACTGCCGGTTGGATGCGCAGCTTGCAGATTGACCCTAGCGGCATCTGGATGAGCTTAGTGGCCTTGCTGGCGCTGCCGATGGCACTGGGTTTGGCCATGGCACACCGGCTGCCCGCATTGACGGCACGTATTCAAAAACCCTTGGCCAATTTTTCACTCTTTGCGTTGCTGGCCTTCGTCGTGCTGGGGCTCATCAAAGAGCGCAGCACCTTGACGATGGCCCTGCTGCCCATGCTGGGTTTGGTGATGGCACACAACGCCAGCGGCTTATTTTTTGGCTGGGCTACGGCCAAGGCTATGGCCGTCAATGTGCGCGACCGCCGCGCCGTGATGATCGAGGGCGGCATGCAAAACTCAGGCCTGGCGCTGGGCATCATCGCGCTGCAATTTGGCAATGATTTTGGCATGGTCATCATTGCCAGCCTGTGGGGCATTTGGCATATTGTCAGTGGCCTGGCCTGTGTGCTGGTGTGGCGCAAACAAGACGCAAAGGAAACCCATGTTTGATTTACTGATCCAAGGTGCAACTGTCATCGACGGCACTGGCAACGCACCCTTTACTGCGGACGTGGCGGTGCAAGGCGGCAAGATTGCAGCGATAGGCCATATCACCAGCCCCGCCCACGAGACCGTGCAAGCCCACGGCGCATGGCTCACGCCCGGCTTTATCGACATCCACACCCACTACGACGGCCAAGCGACGTGGGACGAGACCTTCAGCCCCAGCATTCACCACGGCGTGACCACCGTGGTGATGGGCAACTGCGGCGTGGGCTTTGCGCCGTTGTCCGCCAACACACCGCACGAGCAGCAGCGCCTGATCCGCCTGATGGAGGGCGTGGAGGACATCCCCGGCGCGGCGCTGAGTGAGGGCGTGCGCTTCGGTTGGGAAAGTTTTGCGCAGTATATGGACGCGCTGGATGCCAAGCCGCATACCTTGGACTTTTTATGCCTCGTGCCGCACGACCCCCTGCGCATGGCCGTGATGGGCGAGCGCGCGCTGGCGGGAGAAGCTGCCACACCCGAGGATGCTGAGAACATGCGCGCCGCCCTGCGCACGGCATTGCAAGCCGGTGCCGCAGGTTTTTCCACTGGCCGCAGCGACAACCACCGCAGCTCGCGCGGCGAGGCCACGCCTGCATCTGAGGCCAGCGCCTTAGAACTTGGCACCTTAGCCAGCGCCTTTGACGGCCTGCACCACGGTGTAGTGCAAATGGTGAACGACTTTGACGTGCTGCGCGGCCTGCCCACCGACGAGGCCGCCGCCAAGCAACGCTTTGACCAAGAGTTTGCCGTCGTACAAGCCCTCGCCCAGCGCAGCGGCAAGCCCCTGTCCATGACTTGGCTGCAACGCGACCCGGGCGGCGTGCAATGGCAGTGGCTGGCGCAAGCCGTGGAGCACTGCACCGCGCACGGCCAGCCCATGTACCTGCAAACCGGCGCGCGCGGCATTGGCGTGATCAGCGCTCTGGATACCAGCTTTCACGCCCTGATGGGCTACCCGCTGTACAAAGAAGTCGCCCACCTGCCTTTGGCCGAGCGCGCCGCAGCCCTGCGCGGGCCAGCACGGCGCGAGCGCCTACTGCTAGAAAAATCAGAGCGACTGGCAGGCGACGGCAGCGCCGTACCGCCCATCGTAGACATGCTGCTGGCGCGCATAGACACCATCTCAGCGCGCATGTTCCCCCTGCAAACCACACCTAACTACGAGCCCACTCTGATGGACTCACTGCTGGTGCGTGCCACGCAACGCAGCGTGCCACCCCTGCTGGCCATCTACGACTACCTGAGCGAGGGCGACGGCAGCAACCTGGTGTACTTCCCCATCTTTAACTACAACGACGGCAACCTGGACGTGGTGGCGCAGATGCTAAAGCACCCTCGCGCCCTGCTGGGCCTGTCTGACGCAGGCGCGCATGTAGGCACCATTTGCGATGCCAGTTTTAGCACCTTCATGCTCACGCACTGGGTGAAAAACGGCCACTTGGCGCTGGAACAGGCGGTGCACATGCTCAGCCAACGCAATGCCACGTATCTAGGCCTGCACGACCGTGGCCGCATAGCTGTAGGTTTTCGCGCCGATTTAAACCTGATCGACCCCAACACATTGCACCTTTTCATACCCCACATCGTGCGCGACCTGCCCGCCGGTGGCAGGCGCTTGCTGCAAACCGCGGATGGCTACCTGTGCACCTGGGTAGCAGGGCAGTGCGTGCAGGCGGCTGGCGTGGTCACCGCAGCACGGCCTGGGCACCTGGTGCGTATGGGGCAGGGGTGACGGCGGAATCGATGAGGTTTGAGCCGTATTTTCACCCTATTGGTGATGTCCCCGCAGTGGCGCAACTTGATAATCACAGTAGAAACAACCTACCACACAGGCATGCTGTTTAAATTGCGCAAGATTCGGCAAACACAACGATCGCAAGCCAAACTGTGCCACCACCAAACTTATCGCGTAAAGCCGCTGGGGTCGCTCCGAACTGTCGAACTCCAAGCTGACATCGGTAACTACTGGCGCCCCAGCTAGTTACACACCGTTGATTTCAGGTTTGGTGCTACAAGAGGCCGCAAGGGGTGACGCTGAAGCAGCCAAACAGAGGCTACTGGCATGTGAGCAGGCGGTCAGTTTGGATATCTCGCAAGACGCTCAGCACTTGGCGCTCCTGTTGATCAAAGCAGGCGCTGTACCCGAAACGGAGCCTGAGGACGCATTGCACTTGGCGCTTGCCACGCTTGCTGGCGTGGATTACATTGTTACTTGGAACTTTGCGCATATGGTCGGGCGCTAAGGCCAAAGCGCAGCTTAGCCGCCATATTGAAAAGCTGGGCTACAAACCGCCCTTGATTGCCACGCCCGACGATCTAATAGAGGAATTACCATGACGACGAAGCAGCCTATAGAAACTTCTGACCCACAGCCAACCACATCATCGACGCGACGCATCTTGGCCAAATCCGATCCCATCTTGCTGGAGCTTTGGGAGATTAAAAGACAACTCAACACTGAGGCGCACTTTGATATCGCGCAACTAGCCAAGCAGGCCAATCAGTTTGATGCAAAAAAGGCATTGGAAGCCCTACGCGCTGTACATTGATAGGCCTTTGGTAGCGTTTTAATTCCATTTCTAAATCATTACTGTCGTTGTTGCGTCGCCTTGCCGTGCTACAGCACTGTTTGCGGCTCCGCGCCTAGCAGCCTGTCGGACTATCAAATTTGATAAAAATCTTCATTTTGCTAGCAATAATGCAGCATTAAAGTTATAATGGACATAGTCTGCAGAAGGT
>JAYVGI010000095.1:0-2163 GCA_043772355.1 Polaromonas sp. | reverse complement strand
GATCACCGCTACCAGCACCGCCAGCCAAAAGCTCGACCGCGTGTGCGCAGCCGTGCTGCTGGTGATGGCCTCACCCGAGTATCTGGTTCAAAAATAAACCTGCTCGCGCACTGCCCTACACCCGCCCTACTCCCGCAGTCCACCCACCGCGTAAAGAACTCCACACTATGCACCTCCTCCAACCCCATTCCCACAGCCGCCGCGCTTTCCTGCGACGCTCCGCCCAGCTGGCCTTTACTGGCGCAGCGCTGCCCACCGCGCTCAATTTGGCCGCCATTGGCGAGGCGGCAGCCTTCAACGCCCCAGCGGGCAGCTACAAGGCCCTGGTGTGCGTGTTTCTATTTGGCGGCAACGACTACGGCAACACCGTGGTCACCTACGACGACCCCAGCTATAACGCCTACAGCACCATCCGTGGTGGCGGTGCAGGGCAGACTGCCGGGGGCATTGCACTGGCCAAGGCCAGCCTCACACCCACCTTGCTCAGCCCCAGCACCGCGCTGCCGGGCGGCAGGCAATATGCCCTGCATCCCAGCATGACCGGCATGGCCGGTTTGTTCAACGCCGGGCAGGCTGCGGTGCAGCTCAACGTCGGCCCACTGGTCGTGCCCATGACCAAGGCGCAATACCTGGGTGGCAACCGTACGCTTTACCCCTTGCCGCCCAAGCTGTTTTCGCATAACGACCAGCAGTCCATTTGGCAGTCGTCCTCGCCCGAGGGCTCCACCATTGGCTGGGGTGGCAATATCGGCGACCTGGCGCTGGCGTCGAACACCAACTCCTTGTTCACTTGCATGTCGATCACCGGCAACGCGGTGTTTTTAGCAGGCGACTCTGCGCTGTCCTACCAGGTCAGCACCGGCGGTGCGGTCAAGATCAACAGCGTGGTCAACAACGTGTACGGCTCTGCGGCGGTCAAAACCGCCATGGGCCAGCTGGTGCAGCAAGCCCGCAGCCATGTACTGGAGAACGAGTACACCACGGTGGCCAAACGGGCTATCGGCTCGGAGGGGCTGATTACGTCAGGCATTGGCACCGGCAGTGCCCTTGGCACAGGCGCCGAGTTTGCCCCGCTCAATGCCCTGCCCACCAATAACTCGCTGGGTGCGCAGCTCAAAATGGTGGCCCGCCTGATTGCGGCGCGCGCCAGCTTGGGTACCAAACGGCAGGTGTATTTTGTCTCGCTGGGCGGGTTTGACAACCACGATCTTTTGCTCACTAACCACGTCACCAACCTCACCCGCGTGAGCGAGGCCATGACGGCCTTCTACCAAACCACCGCCAACCTGGGCGTGGCCAACGATGTAACGGCATTCACCGCCTCCGACTTTGGCCGCACTCTGACCTCCAACGGCGACGGCTCGGACCACGGCTGGGGCAGCCACCATTTTGTCGTGGGCGGTGCGGTGCAGGGCAAGTCGTTCTATGGCTACGCACCGCCTGTGGGCAACGGCAGCACGGCCACCGAGGCCGACCAGTGGCACGTGGGCCAAGGCCGCTTGCTGCCCACTACCTCGGTAGACCAGTACGCCGCCACCCTGGCCAGCTGGTTCGGCGTAGAGCCCGCCGAGATGGCCGGCATCTTGCCCAACCTGCGCAACTACGGCGGCGTGGCCAGCCCGGCGAATGGCGGTATTGCCTACCCGACAAATTTGGGGTTTTTTAAACCTAGGCCTTAGTGCCTCGGTCCGGGCATATCGACACACGAAAGCGCGGCCTCATGTCCGGGCCGTCGTTGCAAATCATCACCATAGCCAAGCGATAGCTGCTGGGCTGCTGCGCAGGGGAAGGTAACAGCTCTGCGCACGCAGTTGACGATGTTGCGCCCACGCTGCAACGCGCAGCGCACGGCAGGTAAATTTATTGCACCACTACTTTGACGGGCGCGCCGGGCTTGATCTCGCCACCTGCGTACACGCCGTTGATCAGCTTGAGTTGCTGCTCCGCGCTGGCCAGCGGTGAGCTGCGTGCCAGCTCGGCAAAGCCGCCGCGCGGCATGCTGGCGGTGCGCAGGATCCATGGCTTGGCGGCCGCCTTGTCAGCAGCCGTGATGGCGCGGAAAGAGTTTTCAGTCTCCGCCATTTGGGCACGGTTGCGTTGCAAAGTAGCGGCATCTTTGGCCGCGTAGGTCAAGATGTAATTGCCGTTGGCGGGCCCGGTCAC
>JAYVGI010000094.1:0-9600 GCA_043772355.1 Polaromonas sp. | reverse complement strand
GTCTGGTGCGAGGCAAAGTCCGCAAAAGGGGTCAGAGCAAAATTTCGTTGGGGCGTTGCGCGCTCCGAACAGAGGGTCTTCCTGAATTTTGATCTGACCCCATTTGTTTTTCCCGCTGGCTAGCGCCCTCACCCCAGCCCTCTCCAGCAGTGCGGGAGAGGGAGCCGGAAATGCACCTGCGCTGGCGCGAGCTACAGGCCCAAACGCAGCGCTGCGCTGACTCTCCAGTCAGTGGTTTCCTCATCGGGATTGGCTCGCGCTCGGATGGGCTGTCTCCATGGCGAACAGTCCCAAGTTTGCGAAGTATGCATTTGGCCATCGTCTTTGATCGTTCAGACACCTTCCCATTGACGGACGCTTTTGTTGCTTGCGCAGGACCGCTTTCAGTGGCTGCTGGTTATCGTCAAAGGCTACGCCGTGGTTGGTGGTTTTGGACATCGGATATTCAGTATGAACGCAGGGCAACATTGCCCGACATCATCTTGTAAATGCCGTGGGTCACACGCTGTAGGACAGTGTCATCAAGCCGCGCCATCCAATCATAAAGAGGATGCGGCCCAGGCAGACATCACCCTGGCCCAGCGATTTGCTGCGCGTGTGGCGGAGTTTTGCGGAACCATGACTCTTGTATGGATTCACATGGTAATTTTTACTTTTGGATTGCCTGCAACACCTCGCCTTGGGTGGCAGTTCATTACGATTCTTTGCCTTTCAATTTGTTGAATTTTTCGCTTTCTATCGAGGCCATCTTTCTGTCAACATTCATATTGATAACCCAGAACCGAGAAGCGCAGATGGACAAGCAGCGAAGCCAATTGGACTTACAGATCAATTTACTGACTGAGCAGGGCAATACACAGATGCTCAGAATTCTGCGCAGCATAGCTGACAAAGTAGGGGCTGGTTTTGAAGAGGATCCAGATATGCAGCTGATGGAGCAAGCCACGAAGCCCGAGCGTTTGCTCGACCAGATCAACAGGGCCACTGCGGGCAAAAAATTAAACCGCCAGCTCATAGGCTGGCGGCTCGTCACGGGCAGTTCAATCAGCCCACCGATCAACATAGTTAACTGTAAACGTCCTGTGCGCGATTATTTTTCCACGCTGTGCTGAGGTGCGTTGCATCTTCATCGCTGCGTGGGCGCACTCCCATCAAAATGCCACCGTTGCGAATACCTTCGTCATACTCCTTGACGCGCTCTTCCGGCATGTTCCAGCCTACCAATGCCCCGACAATGCCGCCCGTAGCTGCGCCCGCACCCGCACCGGCCAGCGCCGCTGCTATTGGCCCGGCCAACACCAGGCCAAGACCTGGAATGGCAATGCTCGTACCTACGGCTGCAATGGCTGCAGCAATTGCGCCTACCGTGCCACCAATGGCACCGCCAACGCCGGCACCTTCTGCGGCTTTATTGCCCAGTTCGGTTTCTGTGCCAGTGGAGGTGAAGTGGCGCTTTTTGGTGTCATCGGACATGACCACGTTGATGTCATCTTTGGAGTAGCCGCGTTCCGATAACGCTTGGTAGCCTTTTTCCGCGCTGTCGCGGTCGGGAAATAGTCCGGTCATTAATGGTTTTTCGCTGATTATCATAAATTTCTTTCAGTGGTGAAGTAGATGTAAAAACAGTCTGGACAAATTTGGGTGCTGCCAGCCTGCCGCTGTTGCCGCCCATTCAACGGCTGCATAAATTTTCGATGCGCATGCCGTGCAGCGCTGCCAGACTACGCCTTACATGGGATGGACAGATCGCCCGACTTCGGATCAGAAAGCTCCTACACATATGGCATCAACGTGAGCGCAGGAGTAGAACCTTGCTGGTCAAAAAATCCGCAAGCGCGAGATGTACGACGCAAAAATTTAAGGTGCTGTGCGGGTACGTTTTAAAACTTATAGCTGCTTGCGCAATATTTTTAAGGGCTAGAGGTCAGAATACTTGGAAATATCCAAGAGGGATCAAATTCCGGAATGGCCTCGACGTTGGAAAATAAACACTACCAATGCGGTGCCGGCAATTGCAGCCGCCAGCAGAAATGCTGCGGAGGGATTGAGCAACCACAGCGCCCCGGCAATCAACGAAGCTGGCAGGTAAATGACTCCGGTTACAAAGTTGTACAGGCCAATAGCAGAGGCGCGCCGGGTTTGCTCCAGGTCGGCAATGAAGGCTTTGTTTTGCGCTTCGTCTATGGCGTAGAACACACCGTAAAGTATGAACAGCACCAATACCTGCCACTGGGCACTTGCAAATGCGAAGCCCAGGCTCATGACCAGATAGGTGAAGTAACCCAGCATGATCATGCGTGGCCTTTTGACTTTATCGCTCAGTTTGCCGATCAGCGGCGCAGCGATCACGCAGGCAACGTTAAACAGGGCATAAAGCAAAACCGTTTCTTTGACCGAGAAGCCCACGCTGTGGGCGCGCAACAGAAAAAAACCAAAACTAAAGTAGGCCAAAGAGAAGATACCTGCAGTAACCAGGTAACGCTTAAAATCAGGGCTCAGCGCCCGCCATGTTTCAAACATGTTCTCGCGCTGGCGCTGGGGTGCTGGTTGGTCCTTGATGAAGCTCAAAGCCACCATACTGAGCACCGCGGGCACCATGGCTACCCAAAACAGGACGTGGTAGGTGGAAGCACCTTCCCCTAGCCACGACAACAACCCATACGCTACCAGCGGGCCAAACACCGCACCCGATTTGTCCAGCGCCTTGTGCACGCCGAATGCGTAGCCTCGGGCGTCTTTGTCAGCCACTGACGACAGCCACGCGTCGCGCGGCGGCCCTCTAAAGCCTTTGCCCAGTCGCTCGATGACGCGAAAAATCGTTAAGCCAGCGATAGAACTGCTCACCAGCAAAATCACTTTGGCCAGCGTAGAAAACCCATAGCCGGCCAAGGCAAACACTTTGCGCTTGCCGGTGCGGTCAGACAACCAGCCGGCAAAATAATTGAGTGACGATGCCGACAGGTCTGCCAAACCTTCCACGACACCGAGTAGCGCCGCCGATGCACCGGCAACCGTCGTAAAAAAGATCGCAAACACGGAAAAAATCATTTCCGAACTGAGGTCGGTCAAGAAGCTCACGAGGCCGAGCTTGAGCACGTCAGGATGTACGCCAAACTTCGTGGCTTTGGGGTCAGTGGGCTCAGTCATTGAGAAATATACGAGATTGGAACGGGCATCGTAACCGGGGCAAAGGGGGCGGGCGTTGCGATTACGCAAACTAAGTGCGTTGTGCGCTGGCGCACAGACCAGGCCTTGTACCTGTTGATATAAATCAAGTGAGGCCGGGATGGTGCGTAGTACGTCCATCCCGCCGAAGAAAGGCACGCATTGTCATGCCTGCGCGCGATGTAGAAATTTCCGAGGGTAGAAACCATGCGATACAAATCAACTATGTGTAAATATGATGCTGTGGAACTTTTGACACGTGACCAGGCTGTCATCACACAGCTTTTCCAGGACTATCAGCGGCTCTTGCCGCTTCAAGGCGCAGCGGCCCGAAAGGCAGAAATAGTCGCACAGCTTTGCTTGGTGCTCACGGTGCACACCCAGGTAGAGGAGGATATTTTCTACCCTGCTGTGTTGAATGCGTGTGGGCCGAAAGCCTTTACAAAGCAAGTATTGCTGGACCATGTGGGTGCGCAGGAACTGGTGGCCAGGCTGGTGAAAATGCAGCCCGGTGATACCGACTACGACGCTACGGTGGCCGTACTGAATGCCTATGTGGTGCCGCATATGGTTAATGAGCGCGAGTGCGTCTACCAGAAAGCGGTCAGCGCTGGACTGGATCTGCTTGCGTTGGGGCAACAAATACACCTTCGCCAAAAAGAGTTGTATGAGAATGTGGCCCATCGACGCTCGCGTTCGGTGACAAATGAGGAACCCGTTTTGCCCTTGGCAACCAATGTCATGCTGGGTTAAGGTGGATCAGCAGGTCGGTCTCGCGGCTGGCGCGCCAGTGCACTGAATGCCTCGGCCCATATTCCAGACGGCATATTGGCAATCACCTTGGAGAGCAACGGTGCCAGCAGCCCGGAAAGTACCATGGGCTTGGAAACCCAACGCCAAGGTCGGCTCCAGGCGAGTACACCGCCAAGCGCGAAGGCACCGGCTACTAAAACCAAGGGATGACGCTGTACCACGGGTTGGAGCACCGCTTTTGCAGCATCTGCAGCAGCCAATGCCACAGCACGCAGCGGTTGCTTGACCCACCAAATGTTCACAGCGTGGATGAGCACCGCGCCGCCTGGCATGGACTTCAGACCGTCTAGCCAATGCGCGCCTACCCCAGAGGATCTTCGCTGACGTGCAGCGTATTGCGATTGCAGGCTGTCATGCATGCTTTGGCGGAGACGCGCTCTGGATAGATTCAGTCGGCCTACTGCCGTCGTGGGCACCAGCTCGGCTGTGTGGGCGCGTGGCCCATTCAAGCCGCCATCTGGCGTGGCTGTGGTTTGGCCTACCGTGCTGGTCACAGATTTACCTCGCGCAACATGGTCAAATCGGCATTGACCTGCTCTCGAATAGTATTGAAAGCATTGTCTTCGCCTCGACTCCGAGAATAGATAATACATGCGGCGGCCAAGGCTAAAGGTAGCAAGGGGGCGACAAGCAAAGCCCATGGGGCCTGAATTTGTGACGCTGGTGTTACCGCCCACAGCATCAGCGACACACCCGCAAGCACTGCCCCCACACCCACGCTACAGAGCGCAATCGCGGTCAATAGCGCGCGACGTTTCCACGCAGCCGAGATCAGTCTGGCCTCTGAGGTGACAAGGTCACCATAGGCTTCGACATGGTCGAACAGCAGTTGCGGTTTGGTCGCAATCAGTTGGAGTAAGGGGTGCATTGCAAGCCATCAGTCAGATGAATTGCGCCATTTCATTGGCGGTGGCTAGACCGACTGACCAAGCTCACCATCGCCATCAAAGCAGCGCCTGTTGCCGCAGCAATGAGCATCGACTTCATGGGTTCCTCTTTGATGTATCCGGCGGTTTTTTCTGACATGCG
Organism: Polaromonas sp.; assembly: GCA_043772355.1. GTDB lineage: Bacteria > Pseudomonadota > Gammaproteobacteria > Burkholderiales > Burkholderiaceae_C > JAAFIP01. Next base: position 4,593 of record JAYVGI010000094.1, on the reverse strand, counting down.
GTGGGCATTGTCACGCAGTTGCAACGACGTGTCGCGCACGCTTTCAACGGCGCCATGGACCGCGTCTTGGGTTGCTTTGACTGCATGGTCAGCAGAGGTCGCCGCTTGGTCTGCGAATTGAGAAGTTTTTTCTAAAAAAGAATTGGTGTTCATGAAATTTCCTTGGTGAGTAGGTTGGACAAATGGGCCGGAAGGCTTGGGTTAACTTTTCTTGATGAGACCGAACAGGAAGCTGGAAATGGCCAGTATGGCAAAGACAAAGAATAGAATTTTTCCGATGCCGACGGCGCTGGCGGCTATGCCGCCAAAGCCAAACGCAGCGGCTATCAGTGCGATAACAAAAAATACGACAGCGTAATGCAGCATGGCGATACTCCTAGATAGTTTGGGTTTCCACGGATCGAATAACAGGTTTCGCAAATTTCTCTGCGAGACACAAATTATTGTCTTGGGGGAAACGTTTTACTATCGGCTACTTTGCCGTTTTATTGTCAGCTAGTTGAGCAGCACCGCGTAGGAATTTTCTGACGCGTTGTTCACCTAGCTAAGCGGGTAAAAGCTCGTCTAAATTCGCTTCCGGTAAGGTAGCTTGAATGTCGGTGCCCCAGCCTGGTGCAGACACTACATTGAGAACACCTCCCTCCGCTTCAACCCGAAAGCGCATGCCAACAAGCCCGTAGGCAGACTTGGGTTTTTGCGTGGCATCAAAGCCCACGCCATTGTCGCGCACCAAGACATATACCTGCCCATGGCTACTGTTCAATTTAACCCAAACCTGAGTCGCCTTAGCGTACTTGCTGATGTTGGTTATAGATTCCTGAATCAGCCGGTAAACCACCAACTCAGTGGACGGTTTTAGTTTTACGGGAGCCAGTTCACAGTGCACTTGTACCTCGGCCCGCTCAGCAAATTCCCGGGCCAGGATTTCCAGTGTAGTGACAAGTCCCAAGTTACTCAACGCCGAGGGACGCAGGTCCTCAACGATGCGCCGTTTGAGCGCAATCCCGCCATTGAGTGCCTCAACCAAATGGTTCAGGCGTTCCATGGCATCTGGCGAGGTATTGCCTAAGCGCGACTTGATTCTTGCGGCATCCAGCTTGGCCGAGGTGAGCAATGCACCCAGTTCGTCATGCAGATCCCTTGCCAGGCGACTGCGCTCGTCTTCGCGTGCCGTTTCCAGGTGCTGGGTCAGTTCTGTCAGTTGCTCTGTACGCTGGCGCACTTGCACTTCCAGGCGGTCACGCTCTGCCTGCACCATACGCGCGAGCTCCAACTGATGTCGGTCATGGGCAGCCAGCTGCCTCAGATATAGAAATAATGCCAACAAACTGAGTGCACTGAGGGCCGCTATGCCCAAGCGGCTGATCATCAGCGTGCGGTAAATGCTTAGGCGGCCTTGCGCAACTTTGCTTGACTCGTGGTCCAATAATTGAGCTGCCAGCACGCGAATCGCGTCCATCTTCTCTTTACCCAGGCCACTTAAGATGATCTCCTTGCTCGCTTCGGTTTTACCGTCGTCGTAGAGGCGAACCGTGATGGCCAGTTCTGACAGTTTGCTTTCTGTTAAATTGCGCAACAAAACAACTATTCCCTTTGCTTGTGCTTCGTCTTGGTAATGCGCGTCTAGCAAATTAAAGGTTGCCTCAATTTCCTTGAGTGCTGTTGCGTAGGGCAGCAAGTACTCATTTTTACCCGTTAGCAGGTAGCCGCGCTGGCCAGTCTCGGCATCGACAATACTTCTCGTTAAGCGTTGGATGGCGACCCGCGCTGTGGCCATCTCGCCGACGTCGTCGAGCTGACGCACAGACTGCATGTAGGATCCCTCGCTGATGAACACCATGGCCATCATGGCCACACAGGCCAGCGGAAAAACAATGGGACTGCGTTTGAGGAAATTAAGAAATTTCATCTTTACTCAAATAGCATAAGTGTGGGATCATGTGGCATGAAGCGATACTACACACCATGATCAGAATTGCAATTGTTGATGACCATGCCATGGTGAGAGCCGGTTTGCGCCAATTCTTTTCCGATCAAATAGATTTTTCTGTGGTGGCGGAGGCTGCCAATGGCAGGCAGGCGCTTGACATTGTCCGCAAAGGTGAGGTGGATGTGATTTTGATGGACATATCGATGCCGGACCAGAGCGGCGTAGATGCGTTGATTGCGATCAAGGCACGCGCACCTGACCTGCCGGTATTGATCCTGAGCGGTTTCCCAGAGGAGCACTATGCCACCACCATGCTGCGCCAGGGTGCGAGCGGCTATTTGAACAAAGACTGCGATCCTGGAGAAATCGTGACCGCCATACGCACCGTGGCCCGCGGGCGAAAGTACATTACGGCGAGTGTGGCTGAGCGTTTGGCGGAGGGCCTGAGCAGTGGGGGCGATAGGGCACTTCATGAGCATTTATCAGAAAGAGAACTGCAAGTTTTTCTGAGACTGGCGAAAGGCGAGTCCATTGGCAATATGGCTATCGGGATGTCGCTTAGCGTCAAGACCGTAAGCACTTACCGCACCCGCGTGATGGAAAAAATGAAGCTCGAGTCCAACAGCGACTTAACCTACTACGCTCTCAAGAACGGCTTGATCCTGTAACTGCTACTAGTTGAGTGCGCTGAGAGCCCCGTTGCCAGTCTCGCCTGCTGCAAGCCGACCACAGTAGGTAATCAAATCATCAATTTCGTTTGACTTGTCAAATACCCGATCTGCACCCAGTTCTAAGCATTTTCTGCGGATGTCGGTGGTGGCGTAGTTGCTGAAAACTGCCACGTTATGCCTTTGAAGTAACGCATTGGTTGCTTTGAGTACGCCCAACCCTGAGCCGCTCTTCAAAAATATATCTACGATCACCAAGTCAAAATGATTGTTGGGCTGCGACAGCCATTGCACGGCAGTAAATTCGTCCTCAGCCGTGCCAACGACTGTGACTGGCGCGAGCTCTTCTAAAGCAGCGATCAGGCTCTCGCGAATGACAGGACTGTCCTCGACAACGTAGGCCTTGATCTTATGCATAGACTTGCAATTCTTCCTGTGGGTCACGGCGCGCAGTACGCGGGCTGGATGACCGGTTTTTCTCCACAAGCACGTATATGTGCGCACAGCGGCTTGACGCTGCATTGTAGTAGCAGAGTATGCCTGCTAAACACAACTCGTGCGATAGATGGTTGAGACGACTGTTTGTCGGACAGTTCCTACATTGCTCTTGCCTCCGAAGCGCTCGACATGTAGCGTTTTGATACTGCCATCATCTTTGCTTTGGCATTGCTACCGTCAGGATCAGCCACACGTTCACTTTCCGGGTCGGGCGGAATCGCTACTGGAACAGGCCCCTCGTCAGGGTCAACCGGGAGGTGCGTTGGCTCGGGGTCGTCAGGTTCTTGCGTGGGGGTACGGTGAGGTCTGCGGGGTGTTTGGCTGAGCATGGTGAACTCCTGGTGGCGTTACCATCATCCGAAATAGTGCAATGGATGTCACCCAGACAACACCCCCTCCTGCTGTCAGTCAACACCGCTTGACGACCTCCGCGCTGCTTAATGTGCGTAAGCGCACAGACGCAATTGGAGCTTGTATCAATCATGCAGAGGCGCCCACACCACCACAGAGGAAATCACGATGCTTTCAATTCACACCCGTCGCCGCTTTATTGAAGTAGTTCCGTTAGCAGGCATTACAGTGCTGGCGGCTTGCTCACCCCCGCCGCCACCCAAACCTGCCGCTGAAACAATTACTCCTCCAACTGCCGCGCCGCAACCAGCACCCAGTGCCAGTCCAGCGCCCGCCAGTGTCAGCGCCACTGCGCCAAGGCTGGACGAAAAAGACCCTCAGGCCATGGCTCTAGGCTATGTGGAAGACACTGCCCGTGCAGACAAAGTCAAGTTCAGCAATTACATCAATGGTAGCCAGTGCAGTGGGTGCGCGTTGTACCAAGGTAAGGCGGGGGATGCCATAGGTGGATGCACGCTTTTTCCGGGAAAGAACGTGAAAGCGCAGGGCTGGTGTAGTGCCTGGGCCAAGAAGGCTTAAAAGAGAATCAAATCGGATTGGTTTTAGCCAGTCCTGTTTATTGGTTTGCACCGACGAGTTCGGATTAAGTAAATCCTACATTAGCTGACTTGATATTTATCGATATGCGTTTAGTAGCATTGGCATATGCTGCTTTCACGCCCGTCGTTAAAGGAAAGATATGTCGCACTACCACGCAGTTGTCTGGCTCGATCATGCGCAGGCGCATGTGATACATGTGAGTCTCGACGATGTAGAGAAATCTATCGTTTACCCGGGCCCTCCGCATCAACAGTTGCATGTCAAAAGTGGTGCGTTGGGGGCTGGGCGTCACGCTGAAGACAACGCCTATCACCACGCTATTGTTGAGGCTTTGACAGGGGCGAAAGAGATACTGGTAGTTGGCCCTGCTTCAGCGAAACTACAGCTAAGGGAGATGGGGAAAACCCATATCCCGTTGATCGATCCTCTCTGCCGCCCATATTTTGGGTCTGTGTGATTTGCCGTGGGTTGCGCCGTGGTGGGGACCTCAGTGGGCGGACTGCTTCACCGTGACCCGCGCATCCAGATGCCTCTGCTGGTCTGGGT
>JAYVGI010000093.1:0-14904 GCA_043772355.1 Polaromonas sp. | reverse complement strand
AGCCGTCAGCCGCCTCTTGGACCGATAAAACCCCGTGACCAGCGCACTTCGTGGAAACTGGCGCGCTATGTATTGCGTAGCTTCTCCCGCATTATTTTAGTGGGCTGTAGGCTGATTGGCATATAAAAACAGGTCAAAACAAGCGTTTTGAGCGGGTTCGCATGCGCTGGCGGGTTGCATGTCAGCTGAAGACCGAAAAGTTGTCGGCTTGAGAACCATCGTTCAAGTGCCTATCGTTTTGCAGCCCCCTAAAATTATGCGGAAACAGCTGCGGAATGCATAGCGTTTACTTTTGCATTGAGAGGCCAGGGCAGTGGCGTTCGCGGTTAAACATGCCGCTCACGCGCTCCACACCGTGTGGACAGGCAAAATATGGGCGTTATACCTTGTACCCCACTGATTTACATAGACGGAGTGCTATGGTTTAGTGAGTTCACCTGGTTCCAAGCAATCTGCCAAGCTTGCGCAAGGGGTCGCGGCTCGGCATGGACCGGGCAGGCCTGCCGCGCCGGAAACTACGCAAAAGGGGTCAGAGCAAAATTTCGGCATGCATTTGTGCGCTTCGACAAGATGGTCGTCCTGAATTTTGATCTGACCCCATTTGCTTTCACCAGTTTCAGCTCACCTCCCAAGGCCTTCACGTACTCAAGCATCCCGTACAAAAGCAAAAGCAGCCAATACGCGACCGACCCTGCAGCCGGCCTACTTGAACCGCGAAGTCAGCCGAAAAGCCATGGCCAAAGCCAGGCTGCCAAACAGCGCCGCCCCGGCTGCTTGGCCCGCCAGCACCTGCACCGGGCCGTAGTGTGCGCCCCACCAGGCAAACGGGATGGTGCCCAGTGTGGCGCGGGCCCAGTTAAAGCCGGTAGACCATAGGGGATGGCCTAGATTGTTGAAGGCGGCGTTGGCGACAAACAAAGCGCCCATAAAGAAAAAGCTGGCGGCTATCCAGCTGCAAAACGCATGCAGCATCTCGGCCCCCACGCCTTGCAGGGAGAACAGTTGAATCAAGGGCCCTTGCAGCAAAGCCAGCAGCAGCCAGGCACCCGCTACTGAGGCCACCATCAACCACACGCTGGCCCGCAGGCCGGCGCGTACCCGGTCAAACTGTTGCGCTCCCAGGTTTTGCGACAGCACGGGGCCAATCGCTCCGCTGAGGGAATAAATCAGGCCGAAGGCCACAGGGGTTAAACGGTCTATGGTGGCTTGGCCCGCGACTGCTGACGCGCCAAACTGCGCCACGCTGTGGGTGACAAACGCCGCGCCCACAGGGGTGGCCAGGTTGGTCAATACCGCGGGCCCCGCCACGGCGAACAATGTGCGTGCATCTGCCCGCAGGCGGCTCCACTGTATGGGGGCCAGCAGTTTGTGCACACGCGAGGCACCGTACAAACCCACGCCCAGCAACACCACGCGGGCCATCACCAGCACGATAGCCGCGCCGTCCAGGCCCAGACCCAAGCCAAAAATAAACAGAGGGTCTAGCACGGCAGTCACCAGTGCTGGAAACAGCGTCACCCACATGGCGCGGCGCGCATCCCCCACCGAGCGCAGCAGCGCCGCGCAGGCCATGCCCGTGCTGAGCATAAACATGGAGGGCAGAGTGATCATTAAAAACCCTTGCGCCAGCACCAGTACCTTATCGCGTGCGCCCAGCAGGTGCAAGATGGGTTTTAAGAACACCATGGTCGTGGCTGACAGTAGCAAGCCCACAGCCGCTGCAATCACCAGGCTAGAGATGGCCAGAGCGCGCGCCTCGTCCATGCGCCGGGCCCCGATGGTGCGCGACACGACGGCCGAAACACCAATCACCACACCGATGAATACCGACAGGTGGAAAAACCCTAGCACCCCAGCAAAGCCTACCGCCGCAGCCACGGCTTGTTCGCCCAGCATGGAGATATACAGCAGGCTGATCAAGTCCACGGCAAAAATGGCCACCAAGCCGATAGCGCCGGTACCCGCCATGACGACGATGTGGCGCATCAACGAGCCGGTTACGAAGCGCGGGGCAGGGGCCGATGAGGCGGGTGGAGGTGCGGGTGGTGCACAGGAGCTGGCAGAAGTCATTCGCGGTGCTGGATGCATTACCAAGTGGGGATGCCTGCAAGTCACGTAGGCAGGGCCGACGGAGATTGGATTTGATGTAAGGGCATCACCACGAAGGAGCAATGCGAAAGAAGAGGTTGACGAGCCTTGACCCCGGCACTGGCTCTACAGTTAGAGCTGCTTGGTTCCCCACCTGACTCGGTTGGCCGCTTTACCATGCGGGAAGGCCCGTCAGGCTCTATTGTACATTTAAGTCATGAACCACAACATTCAAACCACGGATGTCGCCATCGTAGGCGGTGGGCCTGCGGGCCTGATGCTGGCGATTGAGCTGGGCTGCAGGGGTGTGCGCTGCGTAGTGCTGGAGAAAGACGTGCAAGGGCCCGATTTTCCCAAAGCCAACGCTACCTCCGCCCGTACCATGGAGCATTTTCGTCGCCGGGGCTTTGCCGCAGAGGTGCGCCAGCTGGGCTTGGGCGCAGACGATCCGCAAGACGTGGTGTATTGCACCACCATGGCGGGGAGTGAGCTTGCGCGTTTTGCCATCCCGTCCCGCAACCAGACGGTTCACCAAAGCTCTTTTGGCGACTACGGCGAAGGCGCATGGCCTACGCCCGAGCTGCCGCACCGCTGCCAGCAAATGTTGATCGAGCCGGTGCTGCGCCAGCAAGCCCAGCGCTACGACAGCGTGGACCTCAAGCTGGGCTGGCAGGCCGAGACCGTGGCTGTGGAGGCAGAGCAGGCGCACATTGTGGCGCGCCATGCCACCAGCAAAGAGCTTTTGACTTTGCAAGCCCGCTACGTGGTGGGCTGCGACGGCCCGCGCAGCCTGGTGCGCAAAACCTGCGGTATTGAATACAGCGGCCACAGCAAAGAGCAGCGCGAGTTTTTTGGTGGGCAAATGCTCTCGCTCTACTTCACCTCTGCCAGCTTGTACCAGGTGCTGGGCAAGCAGCGCGCCTGGATGTACGTGGCTGTGAACGCGGTGCAGCGCGGCATGATGGTGTCGATTGACGGGCAAAGCAAGTTTATGTTTTGCTTGCAGCTCAAGCCCGACCAAACCCCTGAGTCGGTGGACTACCAGGCGGCGATGTTTGCTGCCATCGGCGCAGAGTTTGACTACCAGTTGATTGCCAAAGCGCCGTGGCAAGCGGGTTTTACGCTGGTAGCAGACCGCTTTAAACAGGGCCGCGCCTTCATTGCAGGCGATGCCGCGCACCTCTTCACCCCCACGGGCGGTATGGGCTACAACACCAGTGTGGACGATGCCGTGAACCTGGGCTGGAAGCTGGCCGCCGTGGTGCAAGGCTGGGCAGGTGAGGCACTGCTGGACAGCTACGAGGCCGAGCGCAAACCCATCGCGCACCGCAACACCAGCTTTGCCCGCGCCATGGCCGACAGCATTGGCGGTATCAAGGTGCCTGCGCAGGTGGACTTGGAAAGCGCAGGCGCTGCACCCGTGCGCCAACAGCTAGGCGATGCACTGGCACAGCATGTGAAGAGCGAATTCAACATCCCCGGCCTGCAACTGGGCCTGCGCTATGAGGGTAGCCCCATCATCGCCAGTGATGCCACGCCGCCTACTGCCGACCAGCCAAACACCTACATTCCCAGCGCGCGGCCCGGTGCACGCGCGCCGCATATGTGGCTGGATGGCAAGTCTATTTTTGATCTGTTTGGCCGCGACTTCACTTTGCTGTGTTGTACCCCTGCTCAGCAAGGCCGCGACATTGCGCGGTGGCAAGGGGCCGCCACCCAGAGGGGGCTGCCACTGGACATCCTCTACTGCGACAACCCGGATGCGCGCGCACTGTATGGTGCCGATAGGGTGCTGATTCGCCCAGACCACCATGTGGCCTGGCGCGGTGATGCAAATGCCCACGCAGAAGAAATTTTGACCATGGTGTGCGGCCGCAGGGTGCCTGCCTTGCAGTCGTGAAGTACGGGGTAAATACCGGCAGCGTGGCGCTGCCCCGTCGCAAACAGCTATCATCAGCCTATGCAAAAAAATACGTCCACCCAAGCCCCGCAGCAAGGTTTCAGTTATTCACGCGCCAAGTTTGAAGAACTCGTCGACAGCGCTTTGGCGCACGCCAAAAAAATTGGCGCTACCGACGCGGGCGCAGAAGCCTCCGAGGGCTGCGGTTTAAGCGTATCGGCCCGCCTGGGCAAGCTGGAAAATGTCGAGCGCAACCGCGATAAATCGCTGGGCGTGACGGTCTACATTGGCAAGCAGCGCGGCAACGCCAGCACGTCCGACTTCTCCGCCCGGGCGATTGAGCAAACCGTGCAAGCCGCCTACGACATTGCGCGCTTTACTGCCGAGGACGATATGGCCGGTCTGCCAGACCAACGCGATGTCGCCACCAAGCAAGTCGATCTGGATTTGTTCCACCCCTGGGCGGTGAACAGTGAGCAGGCGCTGGAGCTGGCGCTGCTGTGCGAAGGTGCGGCCATGGGCGTGAGCAAAAAGATCACCAACAGCGAAGGTGCGGGCGTCTCCGCGCAGCAAAGTCACTTTTTCAGCGGGCATTTGCGCGGTGGACAGCTAGGGTTTCGCGGCGGGTACGCCAGCTCGCGCCACTCGCTGTCCGTCGCCCCTATCGCAGGCAAAGGTGCGAACATGCAGCGCGACGGGTGGTACAGCTCAGACCGCGATGCATGCAACCTGGCCAGCCCGCAGGCCGTGGGCCGCTACGCTGCCGAGCGCGCGCTGAGCCGCTTGAACTCGCGCAAAGTGCCCACGGTGCAATGCCCGGTGCTGTTTGAGTCGCCCCTGGCTGCCGGTTTGCTGGGGGCTTTTGTGCAGGCCACCAGCGGTGGCTCGCTGTACCGCAAGAGCAGCTTTTTGCTCGACTCTTTGGGCAAAGCGGCTTTTCCCAAACACATCGATGTTTTTGAAGATCCGTTCATCCCCGGCGGCAAAGGCAGCTCGCCGTTTGACGACGAAGGCGTGACAGTCAAGGCGCGCAAAGTGGTAGATGCTGGCCTGGTGCAAGGCTACTTTTTGTCCACCTACAGCGCCCGCAAGCTGGGCATGCGCACCACCGGCAACGCAGGCGGCTCGCACAATTTGACGATGACCTCGCGCCTCACCCGGCCCGGTGACGACCTGGACGCGATGCTGCAAAAGCTGGGCACGGGTTTGTTCGTCACCGAGCTGATGGGCTCGGGCGTGAACTACGTGACGGGCGACTATTCACGCGGTGCCAGCGGCTTTTGGGTAGAAAAAGGTCGCATCGCCTTTCCGGTCGAAGAGATCACCATCGCCGGCAATATGAAAACCATGCTGATGGGCATCACCGCAGTGGGTGCTGATGCCTACTGTGCAGGCGCCAAGACGGTGGGCTCGATCTTGGTCAACCGGATGAAGCTGGCGGGCAGCTAAGCCTGCTGCGCTCGGGCCCTAGCCCCCATACTGTTCGCTCAAGCCAGGCCAGAGACGCAGCGCCACACGGCTTAAGCGAACAGTATGGAGCCTAGCCCGCCAGCGCGACTTTGACCGCTGCCGAGACTTGGCCCATGTCGGCTTTGCCTGCCAGCTTGGCTTTCACCGCAGCCATGACCTTGCCCATGTCCCCTGGGCCGCTGGCACCGATTTCGGCTACGATTTTTTTCACTTCAACCAGCACTTCATCAGCGCTCAGGCGTGCAGGCAAGTAGGCTTGCAGCACGGTGATCTCGGTGGCTTCTTTGTCGGCCATGTCTTTGCGGTCGGCCTTGGTAAACGCGTCAATGCTGTCTTTGCGCTGCTTGATCATTTTGTCGATGATGGCAATCACCATCACGTCGTCCAGCACCACGCGCTCGTCTACTTCCTTTTGCTTGCAGGCAGACAGTAGCAGGCGGATGGTGCCCAGGCGCTCTGTGTCTTTGGCGCGCATGGCGGTTTTCATGTCTTCGGTGATTTGGTCTTTGAGCGCCATAGCGAACTCCAGTGATTGATGCAAATAGAGCGCTGATTGTAGAGCGCTCTGGCGGCGGGGATGGTCAGTGGCTAGTGCTTGTTGTGGTGATCCATCTGGTGGGGACTGCTGGTGCCAGCGCCAACGGGGGCGCGCGCTGATACGGGGACCTTGATCTCCATTTTCAGGTCTTTGCCCGCTTTGTCTTTGAACATCAAGGTCACCGGGATGGTGCTGTCTTTGGTCAATGCCTGCTTCAAATCCATCAGCATCAGGTGCATGCCGCCGGGTTTGAGCTCGACGGTTTTACCGGCGGGCAAGTCAATGCCATTGGGCAGGGCGCGCATTTTCATCACACCACCGTCCATGCTCATCTCGTGCACCTCGCTCACACCCGCTACTGGCGAGCTGATGCCCACCAGTGTCATGTCTTGCTTGGCCGTGATTTTCATAAAACCACCCGTGCCTTGCTGGCCCGGGACAGCCGTGCGTACCCAAGCGCCATCGATTTGGATGCCGGCGCTGGTTTGGGCATGCAGATTTAAAGAGAAAACAGCGGTAGCGCAATAAAATATTGCGGGAATAGCTATTGATTTAATAGTGTTTGAGAGTTTGTACATAGGGTACTCCAAGGTTTGATTTTGTTTCCACATCCATAAGATGCGCTATTGCGTCGCCGTGTCGTACTGCAGCACTCGAGTGCGCGCTGCGCCTGGCCTCATCGTGGTCTGGAAACGCAATGGATGCACGCTGAAAGGGCGGTTTCGCTTCGTGCAATTTTAACTGCGCTGCAAATGAACGTAAAAAGGGACGTAAAAAAACCGCACAGAGCGAACTCGGTACGGTTTTGGGCAGACGCTTGAGGCAAGCTTCTGAGCGCGCAGCTTAGAACAGCTTCTTGGGCAACTGCATGCTGCGAATGCGCTTGTAGTTGCGTTTGACGGCAGCGGCTTTTTTGCGTTTACGTTCAGCCGTGGGCTTCTCGTAGAACTCGCGGGCGCGCAGGTCGGTCAGCAGGCCGAGTTTTTCAATGGTGCGCTTGAAGCGGCGCAGAGCCACTTCAAAGGGCTCGTTTTCTTTTACACGAATCGTGGTCATTTAAATGAGTAAAAATTGTGCTGAGGACTGAGAAAGGGAGATCAAGCCTTCTGTCGCCCTCTGCGGGGTTCCCCGCCTTAAATTAAGGTGCACCGGCGGCGGGGTTTGCCAGCTTAGCCTAGCATTATAGCTTTTTTGAAGCCGCTGTCTATCAACGGCTGGTTCATTGATCGGCCGTTCAGGACAGTTTATCGACCCGCGCCTTCCACAGCTCGGGCAGGTAGTCATACAGCGGGGTTCTTTCGCGTTGGAACAAAGGTGCTCCGAACGCTTGGTAGCTGGGTGCCTGGCCGCTCACATCCATTTGTGCCAGGCGCTGGATCCAGGCCAGATCGACTTCGCCGGTGGCGCTGGTTCTGGAAAAAATCAGCGCCAGCATGTCGCGCGCCTGCGCGCTGCCTTTGGCTTCGGCCATCCGGTACAGGCGGATCGCTTCGCTGTAGTTCACAGGCTGCCCGCTGCCCCGGTGGTTGCGCCGGGCTGCGCTGAGCAGGGCCGATGCGTCCATGGTGGCGTAGTTGATAACTTGCACGGTGTTGGACGTTTGAACCCTGTCTTGCTGGGTATCGAGCAGGCGCAAATTGTGCGCGGCAGCGGCCGAGGTGGACGCAGCGCGCTGAAAGTAGCCACGCGCCGTGCTGATGCGCTGGGCCGCTACGCTGTCCAGCCCCAGCTCAACCAGAGCGTGGATATCCCCCAGGCGGGCGGCCTGGGCCAAGGTTTCGCGGCCCACCAGTTCGCCTCCACTGGCATTGCCCTCTGGGCTTGCCTGGCTGCTGGGTTGAAAGGGTGAGAGCTTGGATTCGATCAGCCATTCAAAATACAAAGCGCGGGCGGCATTGGATTTTTTCAAAGTGGCGATGTAGTTGCGCGCTAGCGGAATATTGACAGGCCCATTGCAGCCTTCTAGCGCGCACCAGGCTAAGCCCGCCACTCCCAGGGGATGGCCGCCCGCCAGCGCGCGCTCAAACCATAGCTGGGATTGCCCAAGGTCTTGCGCCACACCCGCGCCGTGGGCGTAGACCAGGCCTAACAGCCAGGCGGCATCAGCGCTGGAGCCGATGGCGCCTATATCCAGCCGTGGCCCGGCCACGCCTCGGTTGCCCGATAAGGCGCTGCTGCTCTTGCCCGCTACCGGACTGGGGGTGCGTTCGGCGCGTTGCTTGAGCAAAGCAATGTCCTGCTCAGCGATAGACAGCTTGGCTTGCACTGGCCCAGCTTCGGGGGCGTTGATGCTGGGCGCAGCGTAGCCTGCGCCCAACTGGGGCCGCACCCGGGCGTCGGCCAATTCGGTGGCCATCACGGCACCTATCAAGCCCAAGGCCAGTGTGCTGGCAAAGGCCTTTGCCCGCAACGTGTGTGGATGGACCATGGCGACTTACTTGGCGTCAGCTGGAGCTGCTGGGGTAGGGGCTGCTGCTGGGGCAGGGGTAGCCGCTGGTGCTGCACTGCGCTTGGCAAGCACCTTCCACTGCAGGGCACGCTCGGTATACCCGTCTGCGCCCAGTGCTTGCTTGTAGGCCTGAGTGATGCTGTCCATTCCCTTGAAGCCTGCAATCGGTGTGAAGCTGGGGCCCTTGAGGGTATTGGGAAGTTTATCAATCGGGTCTTGCTCAGAGGCCACGCACACTAACGACTCGTTGCCCGGGCTACCTGCATCCATCACAAAGCCTGGGTTGGGGGCCATCCAGTCGGGGATACGTATGGCCTGGTTGGCGCTCATCAAAGCATTGGGGTTGTTGCTGTTGGGCAGCAGGCGCACGATGTGGCCCTCCGCCTCGATCAAATAGCAGTGCATATAGGCTGCGCGGTTCAGCACCACCGAGGCAAAGATTTGTTGACCTGATTCAAACGTGAGTTTGTCTGCTCCCAGGTTCTCTATCTGCATGTCCAGGGCCAGTTTGCCTGCTGCGGGTTCTGCCAAAGCGACGATGGAGGTACTGGCACTGGAGTCGGCGGCCGCTGTGAGGTGCACGGTTTGTGTCGCGTCCGCGCTCCAGCCTACGCGGTGAAGCTGGTTGTCTTCGCCCAGGGCCACAAAGTTGCGCAAGGCTCGCTCAAAAGTAGAAAAGTCCACCACACCGTTGACCACCATCCCTTGGTCGGCCTGAAATTTAGACACGGCCTTTTTATACTCGGTGCCGTTGACGGGGTGGTTCAACGCCTTGCTCGGCAAATAGCCTTGGCCCACAAGGGAGTTCTTGATCAAATTGCGGGCCGACTCCACACCGCTCTCGTCGTACCAATCGCGCAGCACGCGCTGAAAGTTGGGGTGATTTTGCTCCAGCGTGAGGCACTGCCAGTACGGCACCCGTGCCCACTTGCCTACCAGCTCGATCATGGCCAGCTCGGTCAGGCTGCGTATGGCGGGCCCAGAGCCTTGAGCGTAGTCCCGGCCCATGTTGAAGGTGGTGCCGTATTTGCCAATCCGCGCCGCAAAATCGATCCCCTGCGAGCCGGTGCCAATGATGATTTCGTTGGCAGAGTCCAGCCCGGGAATCAAGGTGCGGGTGCGAAAATCACCTAAGTGCAAGTCCATCCCGATCACGGTGGCGTGGCGGTTTTGACTGAAGCCAGTGTCCAACCGCGTGGCAGAGGTGCCTACATCAAACTGGTTGCTGATAACCTGCTGGTCTACAAAAGCGATAGCGCCAGACACATACAGGGCAGGGCGTTGTAGCTGCATCTGGTTGTTGTTAAGCAAAATGGTGGTCAGGTTTTGGACAGTGTCCTGGCGCGCAATATCCACCTCGTAGTCGACGTATCTGAAGGCATTGGACAGGCGCGACATTTGCGAGATGGCGGTGATGATCATCTCCTTGGCAGCCACCGGCACGCGGCCAGAGGGATCGGGAATTTGTTTGCTGGTAATCAAGGTGGTGGGTATCTCGGCCACCCGGAACAAGCGGTCCATGCAGCTAAGCGATTCCGAGAAATTCGACAGGGAGCGCACGGGGCGCACGACAGGCCGGTCAGCGGCATAGCCATGCGACTGGAACTCTGCATCTTTGCGGGCGTTCAGTGGTGTAGCGCAGCCACTGAGCAATACGCTTGCCAATAAGACACACACTGCAGCAAGCCAGCGGGCGCGGGAGCCTGTGGAGAGTTGTTTTAATAAGTTTTCCATGGGGTTCCCCGGATGCTGGTGGTCTTTGGCAGGCAGTGGTGTTAGCGGCATATGTTGACCAAATCGCCCCGCAGCACCACGATCTGCTGGTTGGCGTTGGTTCTGGCGGTGCCAGTGCCCGTGGTGCGACCCGCAGCCGCATTAGTTTGGGTGTTACTGCCGACCTCTTGGGTGCAGGTGCGCCGCACCCCTTGGGTGGTGGTGGTGTTGGTGACATCGTTATCAGAGAAAACCGAGCCATCGTCTACTGATGCGGAATAAATTTTGGCCTCAAAACGGGCAGCCTTGGCGCGCAAGGATGCAGGCAGTTCGCCGCTGCCATCCAGCCCCAAGGGTTTTGCCGCAGGGCCCACGGGCAGGGACAGGAAACTGACCTTGCCCTCGATCCTCACAGGGTCTTCACCCGGCGCGCGCTGCGCGAAAGCATCGCTGGCCAACAGCAACGCCAGCACACCAGCTGGCACGAAAAGCAATTTGGTGAATAACATGATGAACCTCACTGCAAAATACGAAAACGGGTATCTGGCTGTAGGCCATGGCACGCATGCCCTGCTTGGCTCTAAGGCCAGCAGACCATGCGGTTCATGCCTTCATGCTTTGGCAATTAGTTGCAAGCTGAGCAACCGTTGTTGGTCGCTACGTTTTGCACAGCGCGGGTACCGTTGCCAGAAGCTGCGTTGGTGATGTACGAGTGTTTGGCGTACACGGTTTGCTTGGAGTCGTCATTGATGTTCACCACACCTACGTTGGATGCCAAGCTTTGGGTAGCTACTGTGCCGCTACCAGAAGCTTTGTTGCTGACGGTAGAGTCCTTCAGGGTTGTTTTCTGGTCTGAGCTGTCTTTCACAGTGACGTTGCCAGCATTGCTGGACAGGTTTTGCGACGCTTTGGTGGTGTTGCCGCTGGCCTTGTTACTTACCGTCGAAAACATGGCGCTGACTGATTGGGTGGAGTCGCCATCAATTTGGATGACGGGGCCGGTTGGGGCGGCTGGGGTTGATGGGGGGCTTGCAAATGCAACAGTTGCGGCCAGGACGAGTGCGGAAAGTACGAGTTTTTTCATGATAAATACCTCAAAAAGTTAAGTTGACTTACAAATTGCCCCAAATCCAGCGAATTCCAGCTTCAGGGCTTTGCGACAACACGTTGCGGGTGTTTGGCTGTTACCAGCTGGCTCACTCCGTTTGCGTTTTGTCTGAGATGGAGTTTGCGCGGCCAGCCCCACATTCCCAATACCTGTTGTGGGCTACGCTATTTGTGTGAATTGACACACCTGTGTGCACTCTGTCACACTAGAAGCTAGCCATTCTCGATGGTGTATGGCCATTGTTAACAAAGTAATTATTTTTATATGCGCTAGCGAACAGACGGAGTGATGCCACTACGAAAAAATCGGACTAGGTTGCTTACAGTGCGTAGCAGCTAAAAACGCAGGTAAATCAGTCGAATGTAATCAGGTAGTGTCTAAATGTTTTTAATGTAATAAAAGCAAACAAGTTCAAGAAATAGAGCGAATATTTGGTGAATTAGGGTCGCAATGTCGATTTTTTTTAACATAGAGCAAGTAAAAAGATACAAAGATCACAAAAGTACGTCATGTTTAGGAGGAAAGTTAAATGGAAAACTATTTGAACGCGGTATCAACGGGCCATGAAGCCCCATTTCTCAGCGGTGCTTCGCCACTGTCCAACAAGGCGATGCCCGCGTGGCCGACCTATTTTGTGGGTCAGGCTACCAAGCCCACAAGGGTGCTGCTCGTGGACGACGATGTGCATGTGCGCCGGGTGATTGCCGATGAAATGCTGGCCGATCCCCGCATCCATCTGACCGGGCAGGGCGGCAGCCTGAAAGAGGGCAAGCACATGGTGACCAGTGGCGACTTTGACGTGCTGTTGGTCGACCTGAATTTGGGCGACGGCTTGGGTTTTGATCTGATTCGCCATGCCAAAGTGGTCAGGCCCATGGCCGAGGTGATTTTGATCTCGGTCACCGAGGACGAAGACCACGCCCTGCATGCCTTTGAGTTGGGTGCCACAGGCTATTTTGTCAAGCACTCCTGGTTTGGCAACTTTCCAGATGCGGTGCTCCAGGTAGTCAACGGCGGTGCCTCCATCACCCCCAGCCTGGCGCGGCGCCTACTTAAAAAATTCGACTACGGGCATGCCCATGCGCACGCGTCCAAGCCAGTTTTATCTTCAGACAATGGTGTGTTTTTGCTATCCGACAGAGAGCGAGAGGTACTCAAACTGGTGGCGGCAGGCTACGTCAGTGACGAGATCAGCAACATGCTGCACATCAGCGTGCAAACCGTCAACACGCATATCAAAAATACCCACCGCAAGCTCAATGTACGGACCCGCGCCCAAGCCGTCAAGCTGGCCGCACAAAGCGGCTTGCTGTGACTGCCGCGCGCTAGGGCACCCTTATGTTCGAGAGCATTTTTTCATTACCCATGCTGTCCATGGGCAACGCGCTGCAACTGCCGCTGTACCACGCCCTGTGTGTGGTGGCGGCGGGCGTGTTGTTGCTGTGCCTGGGATGGGCGCGCACCCTGTTTGCGGGCCTGTTGCTGGTGTATGCGCTGCTGGGCGCAGCGGTGTTGGGCTACGGACTGTGGCTGGACCAGAGCACAGGGGTATGGGTAGGCATCTGGCGCGCCATGACGGTGCTGACGATGGGCGTGGTGTGCCTGGGCCTGCTGTGGAAGTTCAAGAACGATGCAGGCCCCAGGCAGTGTTTGGTCGCTGTGGGCGGCGTGTGGGGCTTGAGCATGGTGGTCGATGATCTGGTGATGCACACGCACAGCGCGTTGGGGCTACATGCCACGCACCAGTTTTTTGCCGCATTCCTGCTGGTGTTGTGGCTCTTGGTGACTGGGCGTGTGCAGTGGGTGCGTATGCCAATGGAGTATGCGTTGAGCCCATCCACCGACCACGACGTGGGTACGCACAGCGGCTTTGCCATGAGCTCGCATGCGCACACCACCCATGCCTACGCGCTGGCCGCCGTGGCCGAGGAGCGCAAGCGCATCTCGCAGGACATTCATGACGGGGTGGGATCGCAACTGGTCGGCCTTATCGCCAGCCTGGACGCCAGCTCCCCGCTGCACAAGCGCCTGCATTTAGCGCTGGAGTGCTGCCTGCTTGACCTGAAAACGACGGTAGACAACATGAACAGCGGCGCTATCAACATTTTTGATGCATTGGGAAGCTTGCGCTACAGGTATACGCCCTCGTTGATGCGCGCGGGCATTCGCATGGTGTGGCGGGTAGACACCGCCGGGCCGCTTTTGGCCGTGCCGCAGGACAGCGTGGCCCAAGTGATGCTTATTGCGCAAGAGTGTTTGGCCAATGTGCTGTTGCACTCGCAGGCCAAAACCGTGCGCGTGATTTGCCGCTACGACCTAGCCCCGCCCCGCATGCTGCTGGAGGTGCAAGACGACGGCGTGGGCATGGCCCAGCTAGGTGCCATCGCATGGGTAGGCAAAGGGCTGTCTGGCATGCGGGAGAGGGCGCGCAGCGTGGGTGCCAAGCTGCAGATTGACTCCAAAGTGGGCTCGGGCATGCGGGTGCGTTTGCAATTGCCGGTGCGTTGATGCGGGCTGGAGGCCTGGCTTGGTGACGTTTTTGCGCTGGTTTAAAGATGTCTAATCTGCCTGGGTCACATTGCTTTTCGTTGTGAAGATGTCTGTCCACCTTGGTCACGTTGCAGCGATGGAGGAATTTGCGCTCTGGCAATGCGTTCACTCTCTTTACCGTAGCGCTTCGTCTATGCAGCACAGTGGGTTAAACGGGATACGTCCAATAATTGCTAACTTTGATTGGTTTACCGCGTCTGTGGCGCTGAACGGTGCTTTCGCCGCCAGAACCACGACAAGCATCTCCTCACGAGAACCTATATGCTATGTATTACGTAGCTGCAAAGGTATATTTCTTGATGGCTAACGGTCTAAAGATACCAAAAACAACTCAAAATCATCGTTTCGGGCGCTCGGGACGCCCTGGGGGCCTGCGCATCGACTGGATACTGAAAATGTACCTGCTTGAGCGCTATTTTTAGATCTTATCGCGCTATAGCCAGCAAGAAACATGCGCGAGCCGCTATGGAATAGGGAGTGTCTGTTTTGCCCAAGGGGGTCGGCGGACGTTGGGTGGACGGCATGTGGGCAGGTGTTCGGTGCACCTCGGCTGGGTACGGTACAAAACTCCAATTTCTACTCTCCCCCTATGTACCCCACTGCCCTGCTTAGACGGAGTGCTACGGTAAAGAGAGTGAGCGCATTGTCAGAGCGCAAATTCCTCCATTGCCGCAACGTGACCAAGGCAGGACGGACATTTTGAAATGCCCAAGAAGCAACACGACACGGTTTAAGCGCCGGGTTCTGGCGAGGTAGCGAGCCCGGGTGCTGCCAGCGCCTGCGCGCAGGCATCGGCGCTGGCCCAGGCCCATTGAAAGTTGTAGCCACCCAGCCAGCCCGTCACGTCCACCACCTCGCCAATAAAGTACAGGCCCGGGGATTTTTGGCTTTCCATGGTTTGGCCAGACAGCTCGCGGGTGTCCACACCGCCCGCTGTCACCTCGGCTTTTTTGTAGCCCTCCGAGCCGTTGGGAGTGACCTGCCAGCGCTGCAGGCTCTCGGCCAAGGCGCTGAGGGCTTTGTCGGTGGCCTCGTTGATGGGGCGTTGCCAAGCGCCTTCGCGCGCTGTCCAGGCGTCGGCCAGGCGG
>JAYVGI010000092.1:0-2841 GCA_043772355.1 Polaromonas sp. | reverse complement strand
ATGAGGAAACCACTGACTGGAGAGCCGTGTGCGGGAGAACCGCAAGCACGGTTCGGAGGGAGGGGAGGATGAAAGTCCTTCTCTACCCCTATCCTCCTTTATGCCGCTGCGCTAAGTGCACCGCCGACCTGATCTTGCCAGGGTGGTGGGCGCGCTACCGTCGTGCGCGACTACCTCTGCGGCATTCCTGCGAGCGTGGCGGGCGATCTACCGCCAGCGCCGACACGGTCTTTCCTGCGCGGCGGGTGTTCTACCGTCAATGGCGCCACTAGCTCGCAGGTGTAGCGTGTCTCCCACCTTCGCACACTCACCACTCTGGCTGCCCTGGTGCTTGGATTGGACGGCGTAGCGGCACAAAGGAGCATACAAGGAGTCGCTGGCCCTAGGCCAGCACGGAGGACAGCCGCGTAGCCGTCCAAGCCAAGCGCGTGGGCGGACAAACCACGTAGGCATAAACAACCTGGGCGTTCAGACCACCCGTGCACACAAAGACCCAAACTATCAGTTCGCCTTGATCCCAGCCGCCTGCACCAGCTTGGCCACCGCCTCGGTCTCGCTGCGGATAAAGGTATCAAACGCGGCTGGGGTCATGGGCATGGGGTCGGCACCGATGTTGTCCAGCTTGGTTTTGAACTCTTTGTTGTTCAAAATCTTCACCACCTCGGCGTTGAGCTTGTCTACCACTGCACGCGGCGTGCCGGACGGGGCCAGCATGCCGACCCAGAAGGTGTACTCTGAGCCGGGCACGCCCGCCTCGGCTGTGGTGGGCACATTGGGCAAATCGTCCGAGCGCTTGGGGGTACCCACGGCCAGAGCTTGCAGCTTGCCATCGCGCACCAAGGGCAGCGCAGAGACGATGGGCGCAAAAAACCAGTCGATGCGCCCGCTGATGGTCTCGGTCAACGCCTCGGGCGTGCCGCGAAACGGGATATGGGTGGCGGTGATGCCCGCAGCCACACGGAACTTTTCCGCATTGATGTGGGTGGCCGAGCCGTTGCCCGCTGAGGCATAGTTAAACGCGTCAGGCTTGGCCTTGACTTTGGCCAGCAGATCTTTCACGTCCTTGTAGCCCTTGGCGGGCGAGACCACCATGACGTTGGGCAGGCTGGCCAAGGCTGTCACGCCGCTCAGGTCTTTCAAGGTGTCGTAGGGCAAGCTGGGGTACAGCGCGGGGTTGACCACATGGCCAGACGAATGCACCAGCAGGGTGTAGCCGTCGGGCGCAGCCTTGGCCACCAGGTTGGCGGCGATGGTGCCGCCCGCGCCGGGTTTGTTTTCGATGATGACGGTTTGGCCCAAGGCTGTGCCCAGCTTTTCAGCCACGGCGCGGGCGATGATGTCGGTGCCGCTGCCTGCGGTGAAAGGCACCACCAGTTTGACGGTTTGTTTAGGCCAGTCGCTTTGCGCGTGGGCGGACAGGCTGACGGACACCAGGGCAGCAGCGGCGATCAGAGTGCGGCGATTCAAGAATTTTCTTTGCATAAAAGTCTCCTGGATTTATTGACTGACAGAAATAGTGGCCGTCACGGGCGATGACCCGATGCCCGAGGCGGTGGTGACCGCAGCGACAGTGGCGCTCGCGGATGAGGATGCCGCTGGGGGATACGGCATGGCCAGCAGCACCATGGCGGTGCGGTTGCTGCGGTTGACCAACTGGCGTTTCTCGCCGGGGGCAAAGCAGGCCGAGTCGTGGCGCTGGAGCACCTCCTCGGTTTGCACGCCGTTCAGCTCGCTCACCAAGGTGAGCTCGCCTTCCAGCACCACATAGTGTTTTTCTACCGGAGAGCCGTCCAGGGTGGTGTGGCCACCGGGCAAAAGTTGCGACACACCCATCCACAACGTGGTGGAGGGCCCGGCCTCATGGCCTTGCAGGCGCAGCATGTGCATGTCAAAGTGGTTGGCCGCTTTGTAGGGCGGGGCTTGATCGAAGCGGGTGATGTTCATGTTGGTAGTCTCCGGAGGGTTGTGGTCAACGCAGGGCGGGGGAAATTCGGACTTGACCGGACGCAGAGGGCGCGAAGGTGCGCAAAAGACGCAAAAAAGAGAAAAACAGGGAAAGAGAAAAAGAAAAATCCTGTCTTCTTTTGCGTCCTCTGCGTCATTTTTGCGTCCTTTAGCGTCCGGAAGTTTTTCTTAAGGGTGCAGGACAATACGCCCGGCTGCACCAGCGAGCACGCGCTGGTAGCCCGCCAAGGCATCGGCGAGCGGCAACACATCTGTCGCCAGCACAGGAAATGGTTTAAGGCTGCCGTCGTCAAAGCCTGGGCGCAGTTCGCCCAGCAACTCGCTGGAGCGCACACTGTCCAGGGCCAGTGTGTCGATGCCGACAAAGTTGTGCATGCCTCGGTAAAACTTGAACACGTCAAACGCCACGGTTTTGCCCTTGGTGGCGATGATGAAAATTTGCGTCGCACCATGGGCCATCACTGCGTGGGCGGTCTCCCAGTAGATGCTGTCCACGGTGTTGAAAACGATGTCCACACCGCGCCCGGCGGTCAGCTCCATGATGCGGCTGGCAGGCTCGGTGTGCTGGGCGTTGACCACATCGACATGCTCGCAGGCGTGGCCTTGCAAGGTATCTTGGCGCTGCACCGCGATCACCTTGGCTCCAGCGCGCGCGGCGATCTGCACCGCCGCTTGGCCCACCTTGCCGTTAGCCCCGAACACCACCACGGTCTGGCCGCGCTGCACACTGCCTGCGCGGCGAAAGCCTTCGCAAGCGGTGACGAAGGGCACGCCCACGGCACCGGCTTCGTCCATGCTGATGGCTTGCGGGCGCCATTGCACAGCGGCGGCGGGCAGCACCAGGTAGCGCGCATGGCTGCCGTCACGGGTAATGCC
>JAYVGI010000091.1:0-19324 GCA_043772355.1 Polaromonas sp. | reverse complement strand
CCTTGCGCTTGAACACGGGCACTATATATTCAATAGCTACAAGCCCTTTAATACTGCTGGCTAATGCGTGATTTAAAGGGTCAAACAGGTGAAACCCATCGTTTTGGCACTCCCAGCGCCGAATTTTCAGCCGTTTTGCATAAAGTACACACATTTTGTACGCCCATTTCTTTCCGCAATGCCCACCGGTGCCACTGGCAAGACCTGCCTTGGGGCGATGGGGACGCGCTGATAGCCGCCCCACCATCAACGGGATATTGGCTTTTTCTACCTCCCTTGGGACGCGGTCTTGTGCATCTTCGGCATGCATACCACTGCAAAAAAAATAGCTGCTCCCGCAGTATTTTATTGGGCTAGAAGCCAAAACAGTCCAAAGAAGTGATGCCCGGCACATCGCTTTGCGACACAACGCCAGTTCAGCAGTAGTTCGGCGTGCTTGGGATGAAAAATCTCGAGAAAGGCGCGGTGACGACCTCGAAATTACTACCCAAACAATCGCGTGTTTTCGCAAGATTTTTGCAGCACAAGTTCCCGAGCTGCCGCCAGCCAACCACGGTAGCCGATTTTCTTGATGCCGAGCTGCCGCCAGCCAACTAAGGTAGATCGCACTCTTCACGCTACCGACAGACCGCTACCTGTGCCCTACAGATCACAAGCAGCCGGTCAATTTATTCAAGCCGCGCCCGATGCCGCGCCACTTGCAAGCGCACCTGTGCAGGCGCGGTGCCGCCCAAGGTGTTGCGAGCATTTAGCGAGCCGCGCAGGCTGAGCACGTGGTACACATCTTTCTCAATGCTGGCATTGAAGCCTTGCAGCACGGCCAAAGGCAGTTCCGACAAATCGACGTTGTGCGAGATGGCGGCTTTGACGGCGTGGGCTACGGTCTCGTGGGCATCGCGGAAGGGCAGGCCTTTTTTTACCAAGTAGTCGGCCAGGTCGGTGGCGGTGGCGTAGCCTTTTAATGCGGCTTGCTCCATGGCGGGCGGGTTGACGGTGATGCCGCCTTCCTTTTGGCCCGTGGTGGCGTTCAGTTGTCCGCCGATCATCTCGGCGAAGATGCGCAGCGTGTCTTTGAGCGTATCTACGGTGTCAAACAGCGGCTCTTTGTCTTCCTGGTTGTCTTTGTTGTAGGCCAGGGGTTGGCCTTTCATCAGGGTGATCAGGCCCATCAGGTGGCCAACGACGCGGCCGGTTTTGCCGCGTGCCAGCTCGGGCACGTCGGGGTTTTTCTTCTGCGGCATGATGGAGCTGCCGGTGGTGAAGCGGTCGGCGATTTTGATGAAGCTGAAGTTTTGGCTCATCCACAAAATCAGCTCCTCAGAGAGGCGGCTGATGTGCACCATGGCCAGCGATGCAGCGGCGGTGAATTCGATGGCGAAGTCGCGGTCGCTCACGGCGTCGAGCGAGTTTTGGCAGACCTGTGCCTGGCCTTTTTCATCGACCATGCCTAAAGTTTGGGCCACGCGCTCGCGGTCTAGCGGGTAACTGGTGCCTGCCAGCGCGGCTGCCCCAAGTGGCAGGCGGTTGACGCGTTTGCGCAGGTCTTGCATGCGCTCGGCGTCGCGGGCAAACATCTCGACATAGGCCAGCATGTGGTGGCCAAAGCTGACGGGCTGGGCCACTTGCAGGTGGGTAAAGCCGGGCATGATGACCTCGACATTTTTTTCGGCTACCTCCAGCAGCGCTTTTTGCAGGTCTGTCAGCAGGCCGCCGATCAAATCTATCTCGCCGCGCAGCCACAGGCGCACGTCGGTGGCCACTTGGTCGTTACGGCTGCGGCCGGTGTGCAGGCGCTTGCCTGCGTCGCCCACCAGGGCCGTGAGGCGCGCTTCGATGTTCAGGTGTACGTCTTCCAGATCGAGCTTCCATTCAAAGCTGCCCGATTCAATCTCGCTGCGAATTTGCGCCATGCCTTGTTGGATGCTGGCGTGGTCTTCTTTGGAAATGATCTTTTGCGCGGCCAGCATATCGGCATGGGCGAGCGAGCCGGTGATGTCGGCCTCCCACAGGCGTTTGTCGAAAAACACGCTGGAGGTGTAGCGTTTGACGAGATCGCTCATAGGCTCTGAGAACAGGGCCGACCAGGCTTGGGATTTTTGGGCGAATTGGTTTTCGTGGTTCATAGGGGCTTGAGCTTAGCAGCATGCGCTCTGGGCATCAGGGCGCGAGGCTGGCATACTAGTGAGGGTAGTGGCAGTCACTAACCAGATTCTAACTTTGACCATGCAAACCCGATTTGGCAGCTCGCATTTTGAAGCTGCGGCCCCTGTGGAGAGCCGTGCGGCATCGGCGTTTGTACCGCCCCCGCTGCAGCCTGAGCCTGCCCCCGTTCTGGTATTTGATGCCTGCCAGGTGGGCGTGATCCTGCGAGCCGTGCTGTTTGTGCAACTGGTGATGGCGGTGGGGGTGATGTTTGGCAGCGCCAACCCGGTGGATTGGCTGGCCCGCTTGGCGCTGATGACGGGAGCGGCTTTGCCCGCTACCTTGATCTGGTTGATCACCGCCTGCGCCCTTAAACAACAATTGCAGCGACTCTCCAAGGCCGGCCAGTGGATGGGTGGGATCGGTTTGGGGCTGCTGGCGGGCTTGTATGGCTGCGGGGTGATGGCGTTTTTAGGCATTACGCAGGATGCGCCGTGGCTGGCCAGTGCCGCGACGGGCGCACTGCTGTCGGCCGCTTTGGTGGCCGCCTTGGTATGGCGCGCGGCGGGTCGGGCACCGGCCAGTGCCAATGCCCGCCTGGCCGAGCTGCAGTCGCGCATACGGCCGCATTTTTTGTTCAACACGCTTAACAGCGCGATTGCATTGGTACGCGCCGAGCCGGCGCGGGCTGAGGCGGTGCTGGAAGACTTGGCAGAGCTGTTTCGCAGCGCCTTGGTAGACCGGGGCGACGCAGTGCCCTTAGCCCAAGAAATCGAGCTGGCGCAGCGCTACCTGGCTATCGAGGAAGTGCGCTTTGGCCAGCGCCTGCGGGTGCAATGGGTGGTGGACGGGGCGGCCAACCAGGCCATGGTGCCACCGCTGCTCTTGCAACCCTTGGTGGAAAATGCAGTCAAGCATGGGGTGGAGCCCAGTGCCGACGGGGCTGACATCAAAATCAGCACCCAGCGGCGCGGCAACACGGTGGTGGTGAAGGTGACCAACACCGTACCTGCTGGGCACGGCGCGCGCGGCCATGGCGTGGCGCTGCGTAATGTGGAAGACCGCTTAAAGCTGCTGCACGATTTACAGACCGCCTTTCGCGCCACCATGGTGGATGGCGTGTACCAAGTACGCATAGAGGTGCCAATATGACCGCGTTCAGCGCTTTGATCGTAGACGACGAGGCGCTGGCCCGCGCCCGCATGCGCACCCTGCTGGGCGACTGCAAACAGCCCGCGTGCCGCGTAGCGGGCGAGGCGGCAGATGCCATGCAGGCCATGGCACTCTTGCGCACCACGCCGTGCGATGTCGTGCTGCTGGACATTCACATGCCCGGTGCTGACGGCATGCAACTGGCCAGAGAGCTGCGCAGCCTGCGCCCGGAGCTGGGCATTATTTTTGTCACCGCCCATGCCGAGCATGCGGTAGGAGCTTTTGACCTGGAGGTGGTGGACTATCTGACCAAGCCAGTGCGGCTGGAACGCCTGGAAAAAGCCTTGGCCAAAGCGCTACAGAAAAAGGAGCTTATCCCGCAATTAAACAGAGGGCTACAACCTAATTTGATACAAGAAGTACTGATTATTCAAGACCGTGGCCGCACCGAGCGTGTGCCCCTGGCCGACGTGCTGTACTTTAAGGCAGAGCTGAAATACGTGACGGTGCGTACGGCCAACAAAAGCTATATTTTGGATGGCGCACTCAATGATTTGGAGGAGCGTTATGGCGAGCATTACCTGCGCATTCACCGCAACACCTTGGTAGCCAAACGCGGCATGAGGGTGCTGGAGCGCTACGTGGCACGCGCTGGCGAGCGTGATGAAGATGAAGAAGCGGTCGATGTAGAAGGCTGGGCTGTGCGGCTGCGCGGGGTAGACGACGCGCTATTGGTCTCGCGCAGGCAGCTCGCTGCCGTGCGGGCGGCTATTGCGCAAACGGCGTAGTTTGCAGGGTTTGGGGCGAGGATGCCATTTGCATGCGGTTGACTGCCAGCGGCTCGGTAGACCACGCCTCTATGGCGCCAAGCGTTCACGCACCCATTGGCCTTGGGCATCCAGCGTGTAGCGCAGCCGGTCATGCAACCGACTGCGCCGTCCTTGCCAAAACTGCCACTCATCTGGCACCAAGCGGTAGCCGCCCCAGTGCTCGGGGCGCGGCGGCTTGTCGCCGTACAGGGCCTCTATCCGTTTGGTTTCAAGTTCTAAAACCTCGCGATTTGAGATCACCTCACTTTGGGGGCTTGCCAGCGCGCCAATGCGGCTGCTCAAAGGGCGGCTGTGAAAATAGGCATCGCTTTCTTCGGCGCTGGTTTTCTCTACCCGGCCCTCGATGCGCACCGTACGCTCCATCTCCACCCAGTGAAACTGCAAGGACGCAAACGGGTTACCCGCCAACTCCTTGCCTTTACGTGACTGGTAGTTGGTAAACCATACGAGGCCGCGCGGGCCAATGCCTTTGATCAATACGATGCGGTTGGAGGGCCGCAGGTTGCTGCCCACGGTGGCCAAGGTCATGGCGTTGGGCTCGGGTATGTCGGCGGCCAAGGCTTCTTGCAACCATGTATCAAACTGTTGGTACGGGTCGGTCGATGCCGTAGATTCCAGCAGCTCGGCGCGCTCGTAATTTTTGCGTAACGCGGCGATAGATTCGGGCTTTTTTTGCATATGGGCAGTGTAAACCCATACCCGGTTTGCACTGCGACTGAGGGCATAGGCCTTATGCATTGTCAAGTGGGTGACAAGATGGTCGATGGGTTTGTAGCAAAGTGAGAATATTGCTGTGAGTTAGGGTTGTTACTAAGCCCATTGAAGATGCAACGTTATATCGTTGCATGGTTTTAATCAAGGAGACCCCCCCATGAGCGTTAATTTCACCATCAATGGCAAGGCCGTATCGGCCAGCGCCGAGACTGACACCCCACTTCTGTGGGTCATTCGAGACGAACTGGGCATGACCGGCACCAAATTTGGCTGCGGCGCGGCGCTGTGCGGTGCCTGCACGGTGCATGTGAACGGCCAGGCCGTGCGGTCCTGCCAAACCCCTCTGTCCTCGGTGGCGGGTGCGAAGGTAGCCACCATTGAGAGCCTGGGTGTAGAAAATAAACACCCCTTGCAAATGATGTGGATCAAGCATGATGTACCGCAGTGCGGCTACTGCCAGTCGGGACAGCTGATGAGTGCAGCAGCGCTTTTATCGAAAAATAAAAACCCCAGCGATGCCGATATCGACTCGGCGATGAGTGGCAACATCTGCCGCTGCGGTACCTACCCCCGAATCAAGGCTGCTATCAAGGATGCAGCTACGATGATGCGCGCTTAAGGAGAACCATCATGACCAAAAAAATTGCCTCCACCTCACGCCGCGACTTCATCAAAACCACCGCTATTGCGGGTGGTGGCCTGATGATCGGGTTGTCCTTTCCCACCTCCAAAGTACAAGCCGCCGGCACCCTGCACACGCCTAACGCGTGGGTGCACATTGCCGACGACAACACCATCACCTTGATTTCGGCGCGCTCTGAAATGGGCCAAGGCGTGTACACCGCCATGCCTATGCTGATCGCTGAGGAGCTCAACGTAGACGTGAAGACCATCAAAGTAGCCATTGCCCCGCCGAACGCGGTGTATGTGAATGCGCTATTGGGCGCGCAGATTACCGGCGGCTCCACCGCCGTGCGCGACGGCTGGGAGAAGCTGCGCGTGGGCGGTGCCCAAGTGCGCGAAATGCTGATCAGCGCCGCTGCTGCCAAGTGGAGTGTGGACCGCAGCACGCTCAAGGCAGAAAACGGCAAGGTGATGGGTGGCGGCAAATCAGCCACCTATGGCGAGCTGGCCGAAGCCGCAGCCAAATTCCCGGTGCCTGAGAAGCCAAAACTGAAAGACCCCAAAGACTTCCGCATCGTGGGCCAACGCACCAAGCGCCTGGACACCCCTGCCAAAACCAATGGCACGGCAGAGTTTGGTATTGACGTCAAGCTGCCCGGTATGGTGTATGCCAGCCTGGCCCAGTGCCCGGTCATTGGCGGCACCGTCAAGAGCTTTGATGCCGCCAAGGCCAAAGCCATGCCCGGCGTGATTGACGTGGTGCAAATTCCCGATGGTGTGGCCGTAGTGGCCAACAGCTTTTGGCGCGCCAAAATGGCACGCGATGCACTGACCATCGTCTGGGACGAAGGCGCAGGCAGCGCACTGAGCAACCAAAGTATGTTGGCAGGCATGAAAAACGCGGCGGCTACGGGTTTGGTGATACCTATCATCAAACCAGCGGGCGACGTCGCTGCCGCGATGAAGGGGGCCAGCAAAGTGATCGAGGCTGAGTACATCAGCCCCATGCAGGCCCACGCCGCGCTGGAGCCCATGAACTTCACCGCCAACTTCAAAGATGGTAAATGCCAGCTGATAGGCCCCACACAGTTCCAGCAAGGCGCGCAAGGCGCGGTAGCCGGGGCTCTGGGTATCAAGCCCGAAGATGTCACCGTGCAAACCACCTTCCTGGGAGGAGGCTTTGGTCGCCGTATTGAGCTGGACTTCATCCTCCAGGCTGCGCAGATCTCCAAGGCAGTGTCCAAACCCGTCAAGCTGGTGTGGACGCGCGAAGACGACATGACGCACGACTACTACCGCCCCATGGGTGTGAACCAGCTCAAAGCCGGTGTAGATGGCGCCGGCAACCCCGTCGCGATGCACTTCAAGGTCGCGTCGCAGTCGGTAACCCAGCGCGCCTTTGGCTTGCCCAAAGACACCTTGGATGCCTTCATGGCTGAGGCCGCTGTGACCCCCTATGCGATCCCCAACACCCAGCATGACCTGATGATCTACGACACCGGCCTGCGCAACGGCTACTGGCGCGGAGTGAGCCACAACATGAACGCTTTTGCCAATGAAAGCTTCATGGACGAGCTGGCCAAGTCTGCGGGTAAAGACCCGTACCAGTACCGCATGGCCTTGCTGAAAGACAAGCCGCGCTTTGCCAACGTGCTCAAACTCGCCGCCGAAAAAGCCGGTTGGGGCACCGCAGCACCTGCAGGCCGTGCGCGCGGTATTGCGCTGATGGAAGGCTACGACACCTACATGGCGCAAGTGGCCGAAGTGTCGATTCAAAACGGCGAAATTCGGGTACATAAAGTGACCGTCGCTGCCGACCTGGGCATGATGGTCAACCCCGATATCGTCGAAGGCCAAATCCAGTCCAGCATTGTGTTTGGGATGGGCGCTGGCTTGATGCAGCAAATCACAGTCGATAAAGGCCGTGTGCAGGAAACCAATTACGGCAACTACCCCGTAGTGCGCATGAATGAGGCACCGCAGATCGACATCGTCTTGGTCAAGAGCTCAGAAAAACCCGGCGGTATCGGCGAACCAGCCACAGCCGTGGTGGTGCCTGCCATTGCCAACGCAGTGGCTGCCTTGACAGGCAAGCGCATTCGCACTTTGCCCATGACCGCCGCAGCGTTAAAATCGGCGTAAATTGAACTGAAGCTTGAACTGAAACGTAAAGGTCGTAATGTATGGAAAGTCTAGACCTGCGCGTATTGCAAGATGCCCTGAGCTGGAAACGCTCGGGGCATGCCTGCACACTTGTGACCGTGGTAGAAACTTGGGGCAGCGCCCCGCGCCCACCGGGTGCGCTACTGGCCGTGCGCGATGATGGCGTGGTCAGCGGCTCGGTATCGGGCGGCTGTGTGGAGGACGATTTGATCGCCCGCATCAAGCGCGGCGATCATATCTCTGACGGCAATACCGATAAACCATCCATGATTGCGTACGGCGTTACCAAGGCTGAGGCCGCGCGCTTTGGCATCCCTTGCGGCGGCAGTCTGCGTTTGGTGCAAGAGCCTTTGCTAGAGACCGCTTGGGTGCAGGAGTTGCTAGAGCGAACCTCTGCCCATGAGCTGGTCGCGCGCACTCTGACGTTAGCTTCCGGTGTAGTGCACTTGAGCGCTGCGCAACGCGGGGACACTTTCGTCTTCGATGGCCTGACTTTAAAAACAACCTTCGGCCCCAAATGGCGCCTGCTGCTCATCGGCGCAGGCCAATTGAGCCAAGCCGTAGCCCAAATGGCCGGTATGCTCGACTTTGAAGTCCTCGTCTGCGACCCACGCGAAGAATACGCCGCCACCTTGCAAATGCAGGGTGTCACCCGCGTACTGGGCATGCCCGACGATGTGGTGCGCGAGCTGAACGCCGACGCCCACACCGCTATCGTCGCCCTCACGCACGACCCCAAGCTGGACGACATGGCGCTGATGGAAGCTCTGCGTTCAGACGCGTTTTATATCGGAGCACTAGGCTCCAAGCGCAACACCGAAACCCGTAAAGCCCGCTTGAAAGAGCATTTTGAATTGACCGACACAGAGCTAGACCGTCTGTACGGCCCGGTAGGTCTGCGCATCGGTGCCAAAACCCCCGCCGAGATCGCGGTATCCGTCATCGCACAAATCGTGCAGGTGAAAAACGCCGTGCATATCGGCGCAGACATGCCCCAAGGCTGCGAGCTGCCCGCGTAGCAGAGAGACTCTCTTACGCTCTACCCATGAACCTGCATCGAAATCCAAGGTTCATGGGCTTAATTCGGGCGTACGGCGGGCGACTGAAGTCTCTCCCGCACGCGGCAGAGGGCAGGAGTGAGGGCCTATGCGCATCACAGCCCTCCCTGCGAAAACCAGCCAATGAACTCCAATTCAGCGACCATGCCCACAACCTGCCCCACGGTCATCGTACTGGCCTCTGGCCGAGGTGAACGCTTCACCGCATCGGGTGGTCAAGTCCACAAGCTGCAAGCCCTCCTGGGCGGCAAAAAAATCATTGACTGGACACTGGATGCTGTGCGCGCCAGCGGCCTTGCGTTCCACGTAGAGGACGCAGGCCACCCAGGCATGGGCGATAGCATTGCCGCAGCCGTGCGGGCCACACAGGATGCTGCTGGGTGGTTGATCTTGCCAGCCGATTTGCCGCTGATTCAGCCTGCTACCTTGCTGACCATTGCGCAGGCTTTGCAGCAATCATCGCTCGTCTATCCCATGTGTGCAGGTCAACGAGGGCATCCCGTCGGTTTTGGCCTTGCGTATGCGACCCAGCTCGCAGGTTTAAAGGGAAACAAGGGTGCAGCCCAGTTAATCATAGCGGGAGAAGCTATTGAATTGATAGTGGCTGATATGGGCTGCGTGACGGATATTGATACGCTGCAAGACCTGGAGAGGGCGCAAAAGCTGTTGGCTGGTGCCTGACTCCAGTAGTTCTCTGTGCTCGCTCTGGCACTTGGTGTGCACAGCTGCGCGGCTGTCCCCCGCCCTTCGGGCTCCTCCTTGATGCCGCTGCGCTGTGCACACCAAGCGCCAGAGCTGCGTCAGGGTATGGTTGGATGTACATCGGTTGATCGCCGACTTCTTCGCGAGAGCTGGTCGGTGGTGTACTCAGCGTAGCGGCATAAAGGAGGAAAAGGCGGCCATAAGCCGCCATGGGGGACAGCCGCGGAGCTGAGTACACGGGCAGCCTGCTAACGTGACTGGTCAGCATGTGTTGGCTTTAAGAATGTGCAACGTCTATCGGCACCGCAAACCTGCTCAGGTAACGCGTAATCCCCCCAAGCCCCCCCCAAGCCCCCAAAAGTCACCAAAATTCACCAAACCCGCCGAAAAAGCAAAAAACAAGCTCGCAAACCGCACTAAGAGCCAATTTACCAGCCACAGCAACGAGTTTTCGCTAAGATGCCCAAGTTATCGGGGACAATCAAGGGTTAACCGGGCTGAACAACCCCCGGTGCAAAAACAGCTTTTTTGGAAATCTCAACGCTATGGCGCAATACGTATTTACGATGAACCGGGTGGGCAAAATTGTGCCGCCCAAACGGCATATTTTGAAAGACATCAGCCTGTCTTTCTTCCCTGGGGCCAAGATTGGCGTGCTGGGCACCAACGGCTCAGGCAAGTCTACGCTGCTCAAGATCATGGCCGGGCTGGACACCGAGATTGAGGGTGAGGCCACGCCGATGCCGGGCCTGAACATTGGCTACCTGCCGCAGGAACCCATCATGGACCCCGAGCAAACCGTGCGCCAGGCGGTGGAGAGCGGCATGGGCGCAGCCATCGCGGCCAAGGCACGACTGGAAGAGGTGTACATCGAATACGGCGCAGAGGATGCCGATTTTGACAAACTGGCTGCCGAGCAGGCCCAGCTGGAAGCCATCATTGGCGCAGCGGGTGACGACGACGGCCGCGCACTGGACATTGCCGCCGACGCCTTGCGCCTGCCCGAGTGGGACGCGATGATCAAACACCTATCAGGCGGCGAAAAGCGCCGCGTGGCGCTGTGCCGCCTGCTGCTCTCCAAGCCCGACATGCTGTTGCTGGACGAGCCGACCAACCAATTGGACGCTGAGTCGGTGGACTGGCTGGAGCAATTCCTGCTGCGCTTCTCGGGCACGGTGGTGGCCATCACCCACGACCGCTACTTTTTGGACAATGCGGCCGAGTGGATTTTGGAACTCGACCGGGGTTCTGGCATTCCGTACAAAGGCAACTACAGCGACTGGCTAGACCAGAAGACCGACCGCCTGGAGAAAGAACAAAAGGGCGAAGATGCCCGCGCCAAGGCTTTGAAGAAAGAGCTGGAGTGGATTCGCCAAAACCCCAAAGGCCGCCAGGCCAAGAGCAAGGCGCGTATCGCCCGCTTTGAAGACCTGTCCAGCCACGAACACCAGCAGCGCAACGAGACGCAGGAGATCTTCATCCCCGTGGGCGAGCGCCTGGGTGCCAGCGTGATCGAATTCAAAGGCGTGAGCAAAGCCTTTGGCGACCGTTTGCTGATCGACAACCTGAGCTTTACCGTGCCTGCAGGCGCTATCGTCGGCATCATCGGCCCCAACGGCGCGGGTAAATCGACGCTGTTCCGCATGATCAACGGCACCGAGAAGCCCGATAGCGGCGAGGTCAACATTGGCTCCACCGTCAAGATGGCTTTTGTAGAGCAGTCGCGCGAAAACCTCACGGGAGACAAAACTGTGTGGGAAGAAATCTCCGGCGGGCTGGACATGCTGCAAATCGGCAAGTTCACCGTGGCCAGCCGCGCCTACTGCGGGCGCTTTAACTTCAACGGCGGCGACCAGCAAAAACGCGTGGGCACCCTGTCGGGCGGCGAGCGCGGACGCTTGCACCTGGCCAAGACGCTGATCGCAGGTGGCAACGTACTGATGCTGGACGAACCGTCCAACGACCTGGACGTAGAAACCCTGCGCGCGCTGGAAGACGCGCTGCTCGAATTTCCCGGCTCGATCATGGTCATCAGCCATGACCGCTGGTTTTTGGACCGTATCGCCACCCACATTTTGGCCTGCGAAGGCAACAGCCAGTGGACCTTCTTTGATGGCAATTACCAAGAGTATGAAGCGGACAAGAAGAAGCGTTTGGGCGAAGAGGGCGCGAAACCGAAGCGTATGCGCTACAAAGCGCTGGCTTAGCCCGAATTGCAATTGCTTGGTCCGTAAAAATCACACCAAAATCTGACACTATGCAACCCTCTTCCCAACGCAAGCTCGGCGTGTCGGACGACCCTTTGGGCCCGCGTATTTCTTTGCGCGATGCCCTTGAGGCGGCGCTGCACCAGTCTGAAGGGCTGATTGACAAAGTGCTCAATGGTTTGGTGGGCCGTGGCGACAAAGCCTTTGGCATGCACGTCAAGCCCAATTTTCCGCCGCAAGTGCAAGCGATGGTGGAAATGCTGGTGCTGCAAAGAGAAGAGATCAAGCTGTGCTTTAACGAGCGCCTGCGTGAGTGTGTCTACCAAGGCTTAGGTGCCGACGCGCAGGCGCCGCAGATGATGCGCTTTGAAGACCTCAAGCTGTTCGAGGAAGAAGACCTCGACGAGAGCATTGAAACTGCCCGCGCCTTGCAGGAAATTAGCCAACTAGCCGACGATGTGCTGGCGCCCTTGAACGCTTTGATGAGCTCCATGCTTGGCTGGATTACCGTGCAAGCGCAAATCAATCCGCTGCGCCCGGAGATGTACGCCCGCGCTTTGCGCGAATGCCTGGTTCAGCAAATCAGTGATGTTGATATTCGCGGCGCTATTTTGTCGCCCGCAGCAGGGCGCTTGGGCACCTTGCTGCGCAAGCTTTATATGGAACTTTCCTCTTGGCTTAAATCGTGTGGCGTAGAGCCCGCCAGCGAGGTGCAGCCAGGGCAAGTACAAAGCAGTGTGGCCAAGCCCAGCGTAGTGGGCGCTGTGGGCAACTCGGTGGCGCGCACCTTGCTTACGCTGGACCGTTTGCGCCGCTTGCTGGCCGGTGAACTCGATGGCGATGGCGTACGCAAACAACAGGATTTTTTGCATACCGTGCCAGCCTCGGTGGTGGCATTGCAGGACATGCGCCAAGTCGAGGCCATGGTGCAACGCCTGGAATCCAAAGCCCGTAAAGCTGCGGAAAACCCCGATGCAGACACCGCGCGCAAAAACGCTGCGGCCCGGCTGGCACTGGCAGACGGAAAGAATCTGGGCAAGCAGCTAGGCGAAGAAGTGGTGCGCCTGATGCTGGACAACCTGATTGCAGATGACCGCTTGCTGCCACGCGTGCGCGAGCAGTTGCAGACACTAGAGCCTTTGCTGATGGAGATTGCCAAGGTGGACGGTCGGTTTTTCAGCGACAAGCAGCATGCTGCACGCCAGTTTTTGGACAAAGTGACCAGCCGCAGCCTGGCATTTGGCACCGAGCGTGATGACGGCTACGTGCCGTTTGTGAGATCGATAGAAAAAAGCATTGCCTCGCTGACCGAAAAAACCAAAAATGGTGAAAGTGAAACCACTGCTTTTGTGCAGGTGATGCACCAGTTGGAGACCACCTGGAGTCACCAAGACACCCAAGAGCGTGTCATGCGTGAGGAAGCGGCCAAAGCCCTGTTGCATGCCGAGCAGCGCAATATGTTGGCGCAGTTTTTGGCGCAAGAGTTTCGCGCCAGTGCAGATGGGATTGATGTGCCGCGCGAGGTGGTGGACTTTATCTGTGGGCCGTGGGCTCAGGCGGTGGCTGAGTCGCAATTGCGATGCACCGATGGCACCAATGACCCCCTGGGCTATCAAGATTTGGTGACAGAGTTGTATTGGAGCGTGCAGCCGCGGGTGGCAAAGCGTAACCGCAAGCGCTTGGTGCAGATTATTCCGGGCATGCTGAGCAAGCTGCGCCAAGGTTTGAAACTGATTGAATTTCCGCCAGAGCGCATTACGGATTTTTTTACCGAATTGATCGGCATGCACGAGGCGGCCTTGGAGGGCGGCCGAACAAAGGCTGCGGCAGAAGATATGTTGGCGAACGTCGCAGTGCCAGCAGCCGATATGGACAGTGCGGTACTCGACTCAGAGTTGACCGACCACGCTGAGCTATTGGCTTTGTATGCCGCTTCCCAAGAGGTGCCCCTGGCAGCGCCTGCTGGGCAAGCCGCTTCGGTTGAAGCTGCGGCCAATAATAAACCTGCCGATGCATCGGGTGACAAGCAAAGCGGTGGCGTGTGGCTGGCCAAGCGCGAGGTGGCCGAGGCGGGCTTTTTAGAGGCCGAATCGGTGATGCCGCAAGAGGCTTCAGGAGCGCAAAACAAGCAACTACCGTTGGCGCAGCCCTTAGATCCGGTGGTGCTCACAACAATCTCCATAGGGTCATGGGTAGAGATGCTGATGGAGGGCCAATGGAGCCGAATGCAACTCAAGTGGACTAGCCCCCACCGCACGCTGTTCATGTTTGTGGCGCACGGCGGCAAGACGCATTCGATGTCGCAGCGCTCTATGGACAAGTTGCGGGTGCAGGGCATGATCCGCGTGGTCTCTGATGGCCATCTGGTTGAGAAGGCCTTGGACGCAGTGGCCCAAACCGCATTGCGCAACAGCGTGGACGCGCCGAAGTAACGCTACTGCCAGATCCCCAGGGTTCAGGCGCACAGCCGCAGAATGTGCGGCTAGATTTTTACGTCGTTAAAACTCGGCTGCCAGCTCCCAAGCCAGCGCATGCTGCCCCAATGGGTGGTGCAGCGCCAGTTGTTGCGCCTGCAAGTGCAGCCGCACCGTGCGGCCCACACTGAGGTCGGCCTGCGGCCCGTACAAGCGATCTCCCACGATAGGGTGGCCTATCGCGCACAGATGAACCCGTAATTGGTGGGTGCGCCCCGTGATTGGCTCCAGCGCGAGCCGGGTCGTGCACTGCGCCACATCCCGTGACAGCACCCTGTAATGCGTGAGCGCCGCTTTCCCTATAGTGGTGTCCACTTTTTGTCTGGGCCGTGCTGGCCAGTCAGCCGCCAGAGCCAAGTCAATACTGCCTGCATCCGGTATGACCAGGCCATGCACCACAGCCAAGTAGATTTTATGCACTTGGCGAAGCTCGAACTGCCGGCTCAGTGCGCGCTGCCTGTCCGCGCCACGCGCCATCAGCATGAGGCCCGATGTGGCTTGGTCCAGCCGGTGCACTACCAGGGCATCGGCAAAGTCTTGCTGCACCCGCAGGCTCAGGCAGTCCGCTTTATCAGGGCCGCGCCCGGGCACCGCCAATAGCCCTGCCGGTTTATTGACCACCACGAGGCAGTCATCGGCGTACACGATGGTGAGGATGTCGGGGTGATCGCAGCCTGAAGTCATAAGGAGACGGTGATCTAGAAGTTCAGCGTGCGCACCAGTTTGCGTGGATCCACTTCCCGTCCATCGCTCTCTGACAGCAGCCATCCCAGTTGGGCGTTCGCGTCGTCGCCTAGCGCCAATGCCAAGGGGTCAGGCATCAGCGCGCAGGAGACCCGCAGCTTGATGGAGGCTCCGACGGGCAGCAAATCGGATGGGCGTCGCGCCGTTGCCGTAATTTGCGCGGCGATCTTGACCACGTGGGCGGGTTTGCAGGGGCCCTCAATCAACAGCACAAAATGATTGTCATCGATACGGCCAGCCGTATCAATATCGCGTGCAATCAGCTGCAGTCTGGTGCCTAGCAGCACCAAGGCCCGGTCACCCATCTCGCGGCCATGCTCTTTGACAAACCAGGCGTAGTTGGTCAGTTCAACCAGTACCAGGCTGTATTGCTGGCGGTTACGTGTTGCACGGGTCATGGTTCCGTGGATCTGGCGCAGCAGTTCACGCATATTGGCCAGGCCTGTCAGTGGATCTTTGGTCGGCAGACCCGCAGCGCGTGCCCGACCCTCGCTGCGCACGGCCGAGCGAAGCACCAGGCAGTACAGCAGCAAGGGCATTTCCACGGCCGAACCCAGCAGCGAGCCGTACTGGGTCCAGAAGCTGGTGTTGATCACGCCTGCATTGCGCAGCAGCGCAGGTACCACGCCCAATACGACAGGTAGAAAGCTCAGCGCCAGCCATCGAACCGTCTTGTCTTGGTTTTTCCAGGCGTAACCAATGACGGCGTATACCGCCAGCACAGAGCCCATCATGATGGCGGTATTGATCCTGAAGCCCAGCAATGTGGGGTGCACCAAGTCAATGCAGGTGACTGCTATTTGCAGGGCTATCAAGATCAAAGCGGTTGTATCCAGTGCCGCAGAGTACTGGCGCGGCTTGACCACGTAGCGCACAAACCATAAGCCGGCTGCCGCAGCCAGGCTGGTGAAGAAGAAACTGGACAAGTCAGCCCATGTGGTGGCCTGTGGCCAAAGGTATTGGCCTGCAATACCCGTGAAACTGGCTTGTGCAATGCCTATCGTGACCACATACACAACGTACTGTAAAAAACTGCCATCACGCATGGCCCGCGCCAATGCCAGGCACACCAAGGCGACCAAAACAATCAGGCCGAAATAGGCCCCTAAAAAGAAATGGTCCAACTCGCGCTGAGCTACCAGCGCCGTGCTGCGGTAGATATGCAGCGGCGCAGAGAACGGAACCCGTGCATGGGCCACCCGCAGGTAGTACACGGACGGTACGCTGCGCTGCTGGATGAGCTGAAACATGGGTAAGCGATCGGCGACAGGCCATTGGCTGCGCGGCACGATGTCGCCCGCCTGCTCATGAACCCACTGGCGCTTGTCATCTTGCCAATAGAGGGTGACATCGTCCATGGTAGCCAGCGGCAGCTCCAAAAACCAATGCGATTGAGGGTCGGTAATGGTGGCCGTAAATCGCAGCCACAACGCTTTGCCATGCAGGTCGTGGCGCTGCGCGTCCAGCCGGGGCTGAAACGCGCCGGGGTTGCTTTGCAGCGCTACGGCATCCATGATTGTGGCGCTGCCCGTACCATCGACCCAATAAGCGCTTGAGGTATCTATGCTGATACGCTTGGTCTGTGAGCCCAGCACGATGGTGGGCAGTACCGGCGATGCCCCGGGATCGTTTGGGGTGTGTAAGGCGGACGGCGCTGCTGCAAAATTTTTGCCCCCTGCAGATGGGACGGGGGTGGTTTGCGCCTCGCTCGGCTGCAACACCGCACTGAGTGCGAGCGCAATCCATGCGATGCTTTTAACGATCCCTGCCCCCATGTTTTGCATACTTTGGGACCAGTTTCGGGGTGGTAATGACAAGTGAAAAGTAAACATAGCTGGGTAGCATATGTTACCTTAATTGTCAATTTGTGACTTGATGTTTCAAATTATTTACGCTGAAAATAGCCATCTTTGCGACAAATTTGTTTTGCAAGATTCCGTTTTACGCAAACTGCGTCAGCGACTTTTTCATTTTTTTCATCGCTGCGACTTCCACTTGGCGCACCCGCTCGGCGCTAATGCCGTACTCGTTAGCCAAGTCGTGCAGAGTCAGGCCACCGGAGCCGTCATCATTCACCTTGAGCCAGCGCTCCTCTACGATGCGGCGGCTGCGCGGGTCCAGCTCAGCCAAAGCGGTGGAGATACCGTCGCTGGCCAGCCTGTCGCGTTGAAAAGCGGCAATCATGGCCGTCGGCTCGTGATGGGTGTCGGCCAAATAGGCAATCGGGCCAAAAGCCTCTTCACCATCGTCGCTGGGGCCTGGGTCGAGCATCACGTCGCCGCCAGACAAGCGGGTCTCCATCTCAATGACCTCTTCACGCTTGACGTTCAGGCGTTTGGCCATCAGCGCGACTTCGCTCTCGTTAAGGGTATCGCGGTGGGTGGCTTCGTCGCCTGCAGCGGCATCGGCTTTGAATTCTTGCTTCATCGAGCGCAGGTTAAAAAATAACTTGCGCTGCGCCTTGGTGGTGGCTACTTTGACCATGCGCCAGTTCTTCAGCACGTATTCATGGATCTCGGCCTTGATCCAGTGCAGCGCGTAGCTCACCAGGCGAACGCCTTGGTCGGGGTCAAAGCGTTTGACGGCTTTCATCAGGCCCACATTGCCCTCCTGGATCAGATCACCATGGGGCAGCCCGTAGCCCAGGTATTGGCGCGACACCGACACCACCAGCCGCAAATGGGACAGCACCAACTTACCAGCGGCCTCCAGGTCGTTATGGTCTTTGAGCTTGCGGGCAAACTCCTGCTCCTGCTCCAGGGTGAGCATAGGCATACGGTTGGCGGCTGTGATGTAAGCGTCCAAATTGCCCAATGTGGGCACCAAGCCCCAAGCATGGGTATTAGCCGAGGGAAGCGTTAAGGTTCCAGACATTACCAGATCTCCTATGAATAATGATGCCATATTAGCACTCGGTGGAGTAGAGTGCTAAGTGTTTGGTTCAATGACCACGATAGATTAATGACTATTCGGTCAATAGATGAAAATTCAATTGAATTTGCCGCAACCATCGCATATGGTGTTGAATCCAGACAATTCAAGCGGTCCGTTTTTAGGCGCCTATGTGATTTGCAGTGGGTTGAGCCGTGGTGTGGACATCACCCGACTGACTGCTCTGCCTTGACCGGTCGCTTGAAAACACCCTTACTCACTAAATAGTAGCACTCCGTCTAAGCAGGCCAGTGGGGTACATGGGTAAAGATTAAAAATAGGCATCCCGTACGTTGGGTAGCCGCTGTTTGCCGAAAACCTGCCAAAAGGGCTTCTAGCAGCGCATTTTTGGCCCAGGTGGCACTACTGATTCCATAGCTGTTCCCGTCCTATTATAGTGGTCTACAGGCGGATATCCATCTAAACTAGCGGCTCTAAAACCAGCAAATTAACGACGTGCGGGCGATGCTCAAGCCGCCAGAGGCATCGCAACGGCTCCAAACCGTGCCGCGCGACACAATATGGGCGTTACCCTGTGTACCCCACTGGCCTGCTTAGACGGAGCGCTACTATTTAATGAGTAAGTGGATTCCAAGGTAGTTTTCCAAGCGGCCCACTCGCAGGCGTGCGCTGCGAGGTCTGTAGGGGCGACGCAGGGGCCGGGTCTTGCGCGCCGAGGGCTGCGCAGGATCTGCCCACTACAAATCACACAGACCCTAAAAACATATCTCAAGGCAAACTAAAGAGCACGGCCATGCCCGTTCAGCACTGGCGCGACTTTACCACTTGATTCGCAGCCGGGCCAAGAGCTTGCTCAGTACAAACAGAGGTCCTACCCATAGGTACTGGATATCTTCAAAAAAACTGGGCTTTTTGCCCTCTATTTTGTGGCCGATGAACTGGGCTATCCAGGCCCCCACGAAGATGGCGATAGACAACACCATCACCTGCGTGCCCATGGCGTGCAGGATGGCAATGATGAGAGCCGACCACGCACACATGAGGCCAAAAAACGCCCACGACAGGCGCGCGTAGTACACCATGCTGGCGGCAATGAAGGCGTAGGCCACCCAGGGGTGTAGGGCAAACATCAGCCCGCACAGGCTGAGCATGATGAGCGGAATGGCAACGAAGTGGATGACTTCGTTGGTCATGTTTTGGTGGCTTTCGCCGTAGTGGGCGATGAGGATGTCAACCCGGCGTTTTAGTGGGGACTCGGTGGCGGTAGTGGTGGACATGGGGTACTCCTTATCGAAGACAACATGGTAGCCAAAATAGGGCAGTGTAGCTATAGGTGCTAGCGCGTGGTGCGTGGTAAATGAGTAGGCTTTTTTTAGTTTTAAGCAGGGTAACGGCTGTCTAGCTGCCTGTCGGACTTAGGTCGTCGGCTGCAAATCGACCGCAGCGGTCTATTTTTCGCCGTTTTCTTACCCAATATCTCGATATTGGGATGCGAAACCGTCAAAAACTATCCTCGCTGAGGTCGATTTTCGCTTTCGACGACCTAAGTCCGACAGGCTGCCAGAGGTGGGCATGCCCCCATGGGTCTCACGGTGCTTTGTTGCTCCAGCGGCGAGGTACCG
>JAYVGI010000090.1:0-10753 GCA_043772355.1 Polaromonas sp. | reverse complement strand
CGGTACCTCGCCGCTGGAGCAACAAAGCACCGTGAGACCCATGGGGGCATGCCCACCTCTGGCAGCCTGTCGGACTTAGGTCGTCGAAAGCGAAAATCGGCCCCAGCGATGGACGGGTTTTTGACGGTTTCGCATCCCAATATCGAGATATTGGGTAAGAAAACGGCGAAAAATAGACCGCTGCGGTCGATTTGCAGCCGACGATTCCTGAGTCCGACAGGCTGCTAGGCGCTTAAAAACCGGTACAGATTGCGCAGCATGCCCGCCGTGGCACCCCAGACAAAGCGGTCATCTGGCGCGCCAGCCCTACCCTGCCAGTGCATGGAAAACCATTCGCGCCGCATGTCTGACCAAATCAGTTCATGCCGCGCGTGGTTGGCGGGGTTCATTAAAAACGCCAGCGGCACCTCAAACACATCGGCCACCTCGTCTGGATTGGCTTGCAGGGCAAAGCCTGGGCGCACCAAAGCCACCACCGGGGTGATGTGGAATGCCGTGCCAGTGATGTAGCGCGGCAGAGTGCCCAGCACCTCGCAGTAGGCGCTGTCTAAGCCCACCTCTTCGTGGGCCTCACGCAAGGCGGCGGCGATGGCATCTGCATCGGCCGCGTCCACCTTGCCGCCTGCAAATGCAATTTGCCCTGAGTGGGTGGACAGATGCGCTGTGCGCTGGGTGAGCACGATAGCGCTCTCGTGGCGCGTGATGCCATCGGCCAAGGCGATGGCAATGAGCACGGCCGCCTCGGCTGGTTGGCGGTTGCTGAAGCTGGGCTCTTCACGCACCTCGGGTGTCCACTGTGGCGGCTTGGCAAAGCGACTGCGCAGCGCCTGGGCGCTCAGTGATGCCGCTGGGACTGCTGCCAGATGCGCATCAAACCCGATTAAAGGCACCGTACGTGGGTCAAAGTTGGGGATTTTGGAGAGAGGAACGAAGGTCATGCCAATATCTGAAAACGTAAAAAAACCGCCAGGCTTGACGCTTTGGCGGTTTCTATAAAAGCGGGAAGCTTTATGCTGCTGCGGCAGGGGCTGCAACCACTGCAGGTGCAGCGGTTCTGCGGGTGAGCTTTTCTTTAATACGAGCCGACTTGCCGCTACGGTCACGCAGGTAGTACAGCTTGGCGCGGCGTACATCGCCACGGCGCTTGAGTTCGATGCTGGCGATCAGCGGGCTGTACAGCTGGAACGTACGCTCCACGCCTTCGCCGCTGGAGATTTTGCGCACGATAAAGCTGCTATTGAGGCCACGGTTACGCTTGGCAATCACCACACCTTCGTAGGCCTGCACGCGCTTGCGCGTACCTTCGACCACGTTGACGTTCACAATGACGGTGTCGCCAGGTGCGAATGGGGGAATGACTTTACCCAGACGGGCAATTTCTTCTTTTTCGAGGGTTTCGATCAAGTTCATAAAATTTCTCTACACACACTTCGATCATGCCGGCTACGCTAGGGGCGACTCTTTTCACTGCATGAGTGTGTCGCGGCGGGTATAGGATCGAAAAGCCCTCCATTATAGCCCGAACCACAGCGCTTTCGATGACAGTGCCAGCAGGCCTAGTAGAGGCGGTACAAGACCGATGCCGTGCCACTCAGGCCACTGGCACTGTCCATCAGCGGACTTTGGCGGATGCTGCTGCCGTAGCCACGGTAGCGAGCGCCCAGCACCAAGCTCAGATGGGGGGTGAGGTCGGTACTGGCCGACAAGCCAAGATTGAAGTTCGTAGCCGCGCCCGGCTCGTAAGCCGCGCGGCCCGCTGCCGATTCAGCCAAGGGCACGCCATAATAGTAGTTAGTGAGCTTTGCACTATTGTGCTGGGCACTGACATAGGGCGTGAGCGACCACTTACCTAATATGGAGCTGGAGTCGATGCGCCAGCCCAGGCCCACCTCGGTGCGCAAGCCCTTGCTGTTGCCTGTGGCATCCGCCCCGGCTTCCAGCCAGACTTGCCCCACCGGTGTCACCAAATTGGTGCCCACGCCCAAAAGCAAACTCGGTTTGCGCTGCGCCATACCCGCAAAAATGGGCGCATCTGACTCTTTGTAGCCTTGCAGCAATAGGTCGGCACGCAAGTTGACCGATATGTCTTGGTTGGCCGGATCTGTCACTATGAATTCTGCACTGGTGCCACGCAGTGAAAAGCGTGAGGTTTGGATTTGCAAGGCAGGAATGACCGTGGATTTGAACCCCAGGCCTTTGTAGCCTTGGTCGGCTACCACCAAGCCCAAACCTACTTTGGCGGTGTTGCTCAAGGGTCTGGGTTGCGCCCAAGCACCGTGTGGGAGCATTGCTACGGCACAGGCTGCGGCCCAAAATCCCTTGGTAATGACGGTTTGGCGGGGTTTCATGGCGCTGTGGGAGTAAGGGTGGCACTGCAATAAGAGCAAGTCAGTCTAGCACTTAGCGCCACATCGCGCCTAGGCGTGTGCCAAATTTACGTCAGATTTACAGCAAATCAGGCCGCAAATGCTCGGTCAAAGCGCGGCGCTGTGCTGTGCGCCAGCGCTCAATGTGTGCATGGTTGCCAGATAGCAACACTGCGGGCACCTCCTGCCCGCGCCACACTTCGGGGCGGGTGTAGTGCTCGCAGTCCAGCATGCCGCTCACGGCGGGGTTAAAGCTGTCTTGCGCGTGGCTGTCAGCATCGCCCAGCACGCCGGGTTGCAGGCGCGCGACGGTGTCGAGCAAGGCGATGGCGGCTATCTCGCCACCAGAGAGCACAAAATCACCCAGGCTGATTTGCTGGGTGACAAACTGGTCGATAAAGCGCTGGTCCAGCCCCTCGTAGCGGCCACAAATCAAAATAGCGCCTTGGCTGTCTGACCAATGCTGCACCTGGGCATGGTTAAGAGTTGGGCCGATGGGAGAAAACAGCACTACCGGGCAGTGCGCGCCCGCAGGCTC
The DNA here is from genome assembly GCA_043772355.1 of Polaromonas sp. Lineage (GTDB taxonomy): Bacteria > Pseudomonadota > Gammaproteobacteria > Burkholderiales > Burkholderiaceae_C > JAAFIP01. Next base: position 7,849 of record JAYVGI010000090.1, on the reverse strand, counting down.
GGCCCGCTCACCCCGCACCGCCTCGATACAGCGGGCCAAGGGCTCGGCCATCATCACCATGCCGGGGCCACCGCCGAAGGGGCGGTCGTCTATGCGGCGGTAGTTGCCGTTGGCGTGGTCACGCGGGTTGGTAAAGTGCACATCCACCAGCTTGTTGCCATTGGCCTGCAGCTCAAACGCACGGCGGTTGATGCCTGTTTGCATGAACGGAGCAAACAGCTCGGGAAAAAGGGTGATGATGTCAAAACGCATGGCAGTTTCGATCTTACTTGCTTCGTTGTGAAGGCGATGCACGGCCACGGGATGCCATCAGTGACTGGTCTACCGAGTCGGCTACAACCCGGCTTTAATCAGAGTAATCGGGTTGCCAGTCCACGGTGATGCGCTTGTTCTCCAAGCTCACATCGTCCACGTAGACCGAAACAAACGGTATCAGCGTTTCAACCTTTTTGCCCTCGTTCTCAGCCTCAATCACCATCACGGTTTGCGGGCCCGTGGAGATCAAGTCTTTCACCACACCCAGGTTAATGCCTTCGCGGTTGACCACCGCCAATCCCATCAGGTCAACCCAATAAAACTCGTCGCTGGCAGCCGTGGGGAAGGAGGAGCGCGCAATGAAAATACGGGCGCTTTTGAGCAGTTCGGCCATATTGCGGTCGTCGCAACCATCGACCTCGACCACGATGGTGTCAGCATGCTCTTTGGCGCTGCGCACCTTGATGAGCTGGCAACCGGTAAAGGCGGCTTGGGCCTTGAGCACCACGCCCGGGCGTGGCTCAGGAGGCAGCAAGTACCAGCGCTTGGAAGAAAAAAGCGCCTCGGGCGAGGCGCTGTAGGGAATGACTTTGAAAAAGCCTTTGATGCCCCATGCATCTGCGATGCGCCCTACTTCGATAGCGTCTGCGGGTAATTGCGCAGACTCAAGACAAGGTAAGGTGTCGCTCATTTAGCAAGGCAGCATGCCGCTCGATAAGTGAGAGTCAACATGCCAACTATCTACCGCAGGACAGCAGCGCAATCAAGCAGCTTTAGTTTTGGCAGCCAGTTGGGCGACCAAGCGCTCAACGGTAGGCGATGCCTGTGCGCCGACGCTTTTCCAGTAGGTCAAGCGGTCTTGTGCAATGCGCAAGCCCTCTTCGCCTTCGATAGCGATGGGGTTATAAAAGCCCAGGCGTTCGATAAAATTACCGTCGCGGCGGGTGCGCCTGTCAGCGACCACAATGTTGTAGAACGGACGGGCTTTTGCGCCGCCGCGAGAGAGTCGAATGACGACCATAATATGTTCCTTCGGGTGGGGTAAATTTTCTTTGCTGCGTTTGAGACACGCGACATAGCCACCCGGCCAGCGACACGCTGCAAAGCCTACGATTATAACCTTGTTTGACATGCACCCTTGCATCCCATTAACGCTCCTCATCAAGAAGCCACTGCCATGACCCTGATTCGCCCCAGCCTTGAGACTGACATCCCCGCCATCCAGGCCATCTACGCCCACCATGTGTTGCATGGCACCGGCACTTTTGAGACCGAGCCGCCCCCGCAGGCCGAAATAGCCACCCGCCGGGCCGACGTGCTGAGCAAGGCCTTTCCATATCTGGTGATAGAAGAAACGGGCGCGGTGCGCGGTTTTGCTTACGCCAATTGGTTCAAACCCCGCCCCGCTTACCGTTTTAGCGTGGAAGACTCCATTTACATGGCACACGATGCCCATGGCAGAGGCTTGGGCAAGCTGCTGCTGACAGAGCTGCTAGCCCAGTTAGAGCGCGGCGGCATTCGCAAGGCGATTGCCGTGATTGGCGACTCTGCCAATGCCGGCTCCATCGGGGTGCACCGCGCTTGTGGCTTCACCACAGTGGGCGTCGTCAAATCCTGCGGCTGGAAGTTTGGCCAATGGCGCGACATTGTGATGATGGAAAAGACCCTGGGCCTGGGCGACAGCACCCCTGCAGAGTAAAGCACCGCTATCATCCACCGCATGACTAAAAACAAAACACTGGCCGCATGGCTCGCTTTCATCGGCGGCCCGATGGGCCTGCACCGCTTTTATCTCTACGGTTTGAGCGACATGCTGGGCTGGTTGCTACCCATACCTACCGCACTGGGCCTGTACGGCATCGGCCGGGTAGAGCAATTTGGCCAGGACGATGCATGGAGCTGGGTGCTGATTCCCCTGCTGGGTTTTACCATCGCAGCCTGCGCGCTTACCGCCATTGTGTACGGGCTGATGGCGCCCGAGAAGTGGAACGCCAAGTTCAACCCCGCACTAGACGCACAAGCTGCACCCGGTCAAACCAACTGGCTCACTATCGGTGCGCTGGTGCTGTCGCTCTTCATCGGCGCGACCTGCTTGATGAGCAGCATCGTCTTCAGCTTTCAGCGCTACTTTGAATACCAAATCGAAGAAGCCCGCAAGATTTCACAATGATATAGGCCACCAGCCTTTTAGAATATTGCGGAAGCAGCTATAAAATAAATAGCTATAAGGTCATGTCATGACGGCATGCAAAGCTTGCATAGGCTTGCATAGGCTTGTTGCGCGCAAACCATGTACGGCAACGCCTTAACCCGATAGCATGAAGTGTCCATCACCTCTTACCGGAAAATACCATGGACACCCGCGTATCAGCCCACAAGGCTACAGCCAGCAACACTGCCCTCGACGCTCTGATAGTCCGTGCAGCAGAACCCAGCGATGCCGCAGAAATATCTGCAATGATGGGCAGCCCGGGCGTGTTCGAAGGCACGCTGCAAATGCCATATGCAGCGGTGGCTTCGCGCCTAGACATGCTGAGCAAAATCGACCCCAATGCTGTTCGCTTGGTCGCTGTGCAGCGTGATGTAGCGGCTGGCACCGAGTGCATGGCCGCCCACGCAGGGCTGTTTACATCCCATACCAGTTTGCGCCGCATGCATGCGCGCGGGCTGGGCATCACGGTAGGCAAAGACTTTCAAGGCCAAGGCTTGGGCGACCGCTTGATGAGCAGCCTGCTTGACTGGGCAGACAACTGGGCGGGCGTGTTGCGGGTGGAGCTTACCGTGTTCACCGACAACGCACGCGCCATCGCTCTGTACCAACGCCACGGTTTTGTCCAAGAGGGCGTGCTGCGCGCCTATGCACTGCGCGGCGGTGAGTATGTAGACGCGCTGTCCATGGCCAGGCTGCATCCACAACCGCCTAAGCTGCCCGTGGCGTAGTGTGCGATGCTAAAAAAAACTCGTGGCGCATCAGAGCGCAACGAGTTCACGATGGTTTAGGGCTCAAGCCCTTTAAAGTACCGCGAGAGCAGCTATGAAATATAGACTGACCGTTACCGCAAGTTAACGCGAATCACCCGCTAACCAAGCAAGCGTTTCAGCCTCAATGGAGAGATGCGCCGGGTAGTTGGCGTGATCGCAGCCCAGCTTGGCAGCGGCACCAGCCTTGAGCGCAGCCACCATCCAGTTGCATCCGTCGGGCACCAAGGGGGCGTAGGCATCGATCTCTTGCAGTCTGCCCTCTTCTTCGAAGACTTTCTCGATACGCACCCTGGCGAGATATCGAGCGGCACGAAACAACGCGTAGGCATAGCGCGTGCGCGGTGCATGAAGCCGCAGGTGTTGCTGATGGACGAACCCTTCGGCGCGCTGGACACCCTTACCCGAGCCAAACTGCAAGACGAGCTGCTGCAGATCGTTACCACCACGCACAGCACAGTAGTGATGGTGACCCACGATGTGGACGAGGCTGTGCTGCTTTCCGACCGCATTGTGATGATGACCAATGGCCCCGCGGCCATTATTGGCGAGGTGCTGCACGTGGCCCTGCCCCGCCCCCGCTCGCGCGTGCAACTGGCCGATGACAGCCGCTACCTGGGCTACCGCAAGGCGGTGATTGATTTCCTGTACACCCGCCAAGTGCATGTCGAGAAATTATCTGCATAACACCACCGCGCTACTCGCTTGGAACCGTTCCTCCTGAGCTTGTCTAATTCCATTTCTACATCATTAATGTCTAGGCGCGGAGCCGCAGGCAGTGCTGTAGCACGGCAAGGCGACGCAACAATGACAGTAATGATTTAGAAATGGAATAAGCACCCATGAGGGCGTCGGCAGGCTCAGTCCGAACGAAATGGGCTGAGGCGAACCATCACTGTCACCCTACGCTCCGTCATTGTGCAGAGCACCAATATGGCGCGGGCATTGAGCGACAACACCGCCCCCATGGTGCACTTTGCGGGTGCTTTCATGCGAAACGCTCGCACCGAGTTGGCACGCTTCTCGCATTGTCCAAGTGAAATATCACACCAGAGGGTTTTGAATGTCGGGATTCAAGTCGTTTTTGAAGTCGGGCCATGCACCTACCTTGGGTGCTGCATTTTTTTATTTCGCTTGCTCTTGCTGTATTTGGGTCATGAACGGGGCCATGGCACCCTTTATCTCGGAGGCTTACCAGCTTACCCCCGCACAAAAGGGGGTGATGTTGTCGGTGCCTATTTTTGCTGGCGCGTTGATGCGCTTTCCGTTGGGGATATTAGCCCAGTACGTGGGGCGCAAAAGTGCCACCCTGATCGAAATGGTGATGATCATCGTGGCGCTGTTGTTTGGCTACTTTTTTGTCGACTCGTACCATAGCCTGCTGGCCATGGGGGTGCTGCTGGGGATTGCGGGCGCCAGCTTTGGTGTGGCGCTCAGCTTGGGTTCAGGCTCGTTCCCGGCACGCTACAAAGGCTTGGCGATGGGTCTGGTGGGCGCTGGTAATGTGGGCACCGCTGTGTCGGTATTGATCGCACCTGCACTAGCGCAGGCCTACGGCTGGCAGGCGGTGTATGGCATCGCTGCTGTGTTTATGCTGTTGCCCATCGCAGCGATGATTTTTTATGCACAGGAGCCGCCTGATGTCGACAAGCATGCTTCTTTCAAAGAGCACGTTGCTTGCCTGTTTGAGAAAGACGGTTGGGCATTCAGCATTATTTATGCGGTCACGTTTGGCGGCTTCATTGGCCTGGCCACCTTTTTGCCCAGCTACTACTACGACCAGTTTGGTGTGAGCAAAGTGCAGGCGGGGCAGCTGTCGATGCTGGCGGCCTTTATGGGGGCGACAGTGCGCGTATTTGGCGGCTGGATTTCTGACCACTGGGGCGGTGTCAACACATTGACTGCGGTGCTGGTTGCTGTGGCCGTCACATCGGTAGGCTGCGGCTTGGCGGGCGGCTCCTTGGTCGCCACCACCTTGCTGATGATCCTGTGCTTTGCCGCTTTGGGCGCAGGCAATGGTGCGCTGTTTCAACTGGTGCCGCTGCGCTGGCCGCTGGCTACTGCCGTAGCAGGCAGCATGATTGGTGAGATTGGCGCGCTAGGGGGCGGCTTGATTCCCAACGCCATGGGCCTGAGCAAGCAGTACACCGGCACTTACCTGTGGGGATTCGTTGGCTTTGCAGTCTGCGCCGCCCTGGTACTGGTGATGCTGCGCAGCATGCAGATTCGCTGGACCCGCACCTGGGCCGAAAAAGGCGGGCGTGCGCGCAGCGCCTAAGCCGTGAAGCGGCCAGGCCGCATGTTCCCGTGTCAGTTTTTACTACCCACATTATTTAAACAAAGTATTCCATGGCGCTCACTCAAAAGCAGTTATTTCTGTCCTCACAACTATTTATGTCAGCGGGCAAGTCAAACTTGGGTTTTGACTTGTCACGCTTTGTCAGTGACCGGGCCTACGGCAACCAAACCTTGGGCGATTTGGTTGTAGCGGCCACAGACCCCGCCTTGCAAGCTCTGGTGGCGCAAGCCATCATGGCATTCATGCCCGAGGACACCTCTGCGCCTGCGCAGGCTCTGATGCCGCCAGTGGTATCCGCACCCGTTGCTGCGCCTGCCGCTCGGGCCCCAGAAAAAATCGATACGCGGTACATCGGGCGTTTGCATTAGTCTACTTTGGCAAAAAGATCAACCAGTACACCAGCAGCAGGTTGAACAGCACACTCACCGCCAGCGCAATCTTCCACAGCGCAGCCAGATCGCGCTGCAACAGGGGCGTAGCAGCGGGAGCGTTGATGGGCCGAGACGCACCGCGCTCTAGCGCTAAAGCAAACTCCTCGGCGGTTTCAAAACGCTGTTTGTAATCCCGCGCCACGGCTTTGAGCACGATATGGTCTAGCCAAATCGGCACCTCGGGGTTGTGGCGGCTGGGGGCCACCGGGTCTCGGAAATAGCGGCCTGTTTGGTAAGGCAGCACCTCGCCATAGGGCAGCTTGCCAGTCAGTGTTTGGTACAGCGTTACGCCCAGTGCGTACAGGTCACTTTGCGCATTGGCGGCTTGCTCATCGCTGTCGCCATGCACGCTGTAGCCAAACTGTTCGGGGTTGATGTAGCTGGGCGTGCCAGCATGGTGCAGCCGGGTGGCCTCGGGCTCGCTGCCGCTCAGGGCGACGCCCAAATCCAGCACGCGCAGCACGGCGTCTGCGCCCAGGTGCAGGTTGGCAGGTTTGATGTCACGGTGGATCACGCTGTGGCGGTGCAAGCGGCCCAGCGCTTTGAGGGTTTGCATGGCGGCGCTGACGGCCTGCTGCACGCCCAGCTTGCCTTGCGCATCCAGCTTGTGCTGCAAGGTCTCGCCGCCATGCCAGTCGTACAGCAAGTAAAAACTGGTGGCCGCACCCGTGGGCGGCTGCTCGTGCAGGTGCACCAAATGCTCTGCCGCGCGGCTGGTTTGCATGCGCTTGGCCAGCCAGGCCTCGTGGGCCAGCATGGCGCGTTCTTGGGCATCGTGCTCGCGCGCGGGGTGCAGGGCTTTGAGGGCGTAGAGCTTTTTGCTGGCCGGGTCGCGCACCTGGTAGAGCAGATTAATGCCGCTGTCAGCCACGATGGCGGTGACCAGCATGCCGTCAATCATGTCGCCCACCTTGTACTTGGGGGGTATGGGCAGACTCGACGCTACGCGGTTTTCATCGCGCAGCGTGGCCTCCAGCACGCCCAGCACGCGCACCACGATGGCGCTGGCGTTGTCGTGCGTGCCTTGGTCAATGGCCGCATTCACTATCTCGTCACTGATCGCTTGGGCAGTGTCTTGCACGGCCAGCTTGCCCAGTTGCTTGTCCGACAGCACCCCGTGCACGCCATCGGTCAGCAAGATGAACACATCGCCCACCAGCAGGTCGCCCTGCGAATAGTCCACCACCAGCCGGTCGTCAGCACCGACTGCCCGCAGCAGGTGGTGGCGCATGTCGGGGTGATCGACCACGTGGTCCGTCGTCAGCAGCGTGGTGATGCCCCCGCGCAGCAGGTAGGCACGTGTGTCGCCCACATGGGCCAAGGTGTAGCTTTGGCCACGCAGCACGATGGCAGTGAGCGTGGTCAGGCCATATTCGCTTTTGCGGCGTTTGTTCACGCCCACCAGCCAGCTGTTGTGCGCCGCCAGCACACGGTCTAGTGCCACCGTGGTGTCCCAGGTCTCGGAGGTGCCAAAGTAGTCGCGCACCAGGCTCATCACCGTGGTTTGCGCCGCCTCTTTGCCTTGTCCACCGCTACTTACGCCATCGGCAATGGCGCAGATAGCGCCAAAGCTCTCGCGCCCCACCTCCGGCAGCATCGCTGCGCAGAAGTCTTCGTTAATGTCTTTTTTGCCGGGTAAGCTGGTGTACCCAATATCTATTTCAAATGCCATGCACCAGTTTATGCAAGATACGTGCCCTTGTGTGGTGCGCGGCGGTTTACGGCAAGATTGGCGCTGTGTGATCTGGCGCGGTGTTTTGCACGGAATCTGATTCCATTTCTAAATCGGTTCTTCGTCGATTTCACTGTGATTTTTCCCTTCACTCCGTGCTCATATTTAATTTGCCACAATGAAACCGACCCAAAATACGGTGTTTAAACCTTA
>JAYVGI010000089.1:0-13168 GCA_043772355.1 Polaromonas sp. | reverse complement strand
GAGGGCACTGCGGATGGGTCAGTCTGCGATGAGCGCATCGGTGCCAAGTGAAATTCCCAATGATCGGTGCCTCGTCCTATAGGGATCAGGAAGTCTGACTTTACAGCCCAATCACCCTGGAGGGGCCAAGCCATGTCTGCAATCGCTGGGCCCATCCGAGTCACCAACCGTGCCGTCACGCTGGCAATAGCCACTGGACTAACTGCTGCGTCACCTCCGGGCTAGACAGCAACTGCATATGGTGGGTGCGGTAGACAATGCGCTGCGAGGCTTTGGCAAACTGCAGACTGCGAGCGGCATCGGCATGTTGGCCCAGGGCGCTGGACAGGGGCACCAGGCCATCGCCTACAACGCGCTGTCCCAGGGGGCTGCGCTGGGCGGCGATGGTGGCGGCGATGGTGTAGCAGGCTACGCCCTCAGGCAGGGGTACCGGAGTGCGGCTATCGGGGGTGCGGCGAAAGCGGTCTTGGCCTTGCCAGTCTTCGTCCAGCACGTGGCCATAGCGCAGGTCGGTAATGCCGCTGCTTCTGAGCTGGCCCAGCTTGGCAAAGGGTTTCGAGTAGGGCGTGCTGCCCAAAATAATGTCTACCCAGTTGCCCGCTTTCTCCAGCGGCGCGCCGTGGTGCGGTGTGCCCAGGAAGATGATGTTTTTAAGGTGCCCAAGCCACCCAGCTTTGTGCTGTTGTGCGTTGTGCACGGCGCTGCGGGTCACCAAGCCGCCCATGCTGTGCACCAGCACGGTAATCTCGGTAATGGTTTGAGGCCAGTGCGCGGCTAATTGTTCGAGCTGTTGGGACAGTGCATGGCCGTTTTGCGACGTGTGCAGGCCCGTGTTGTAGCGCACATACACGGGGGTGTAGCCCAGCGCTGTGGCCAGCGTTGCGCCGTGGTTGACTACCAGGTCAGGAACGGCGGCTTGGGAGCCCGTGCTGGAGGCCGGCTGGGCACTGCGGGGCGGGGCAGTTACCGTACGCCATTGCAAATCGTTCATGCACAGGCCGTGCACTACGAGTAGCACTTTGCCTGTGACGGTGCCTTTCGCAGGCATGGCTTGCCAGTCCAGCGCCTGCCCTGCCAAGCGCAAAGTCATCTGCGTGGCCAGTGGGTTGCCAGTGGCAGCCAGGTGGTCACCCAGCACGCCATTGAGGGCGGCCAGTACGGCCTCGCGCTCGGGGCTGCTGGTGGGAGTATTGGAGCCAGTGTCAGCCGCAGGCTCCAGGAAGGGCTCCAGTTTGGACAGTGCGCTGTCCAAACCTTGGGCTACCAGCTGCGTCACACCGCGCACGCTTTGGTACACCAGCCCCGTGATGCCCCCGGTTTGCCCGCTGGTCATATTGCCCACCCCAAGCGTGCCCCACACCGACTGATGCACGCCCTCGGCCATGCGCGCTACGCCCTGGGTGGCCTGGGTAGCCAGTTGCGCCACGCCGCGCAGATCCGTGGCGCGCAGGTGTGGGAGGGGTTTTTTAGATGCAGGTGTTGCCATGGTATGCAGCGCGCGCGATGAAAAGTCGCAAAACGCAGTCTATTGTGAGCGCTTATGCGGTAGGCGTGTAGAGGTTGCTGCCGAAACCGGTTACCTGCCTGGCATGGGGCTGGCTTGGCTTGGCTTGTATATCTCTGCTCGTATTTGGTCGCGTTTCTTCGCTGGTTTGAAGATGTCTCATCTACCTTGGTTGCATTTTTTCGCTGGTTTGAAGATGCCTAATCTGCCTTGGTCACATTACGGCGATGGAGGAATTTGCGCTGCAAAAATCTTACGAAAACACGCGACCACTTGAGTAGTTATCTTCAGGTTGTCCCCGCGCCTTTCTCCAGATTTTTCATCGCAAACACACTCCATCACCGCTTGCTGGCCGGGTCGCTTTTGTCTCGCATTGACTGCGTCACTGTATCGAGCTTGATAGTGCGCTTGAGTCTGTTGAACGCGCTGGCCGGAGCACATTGCCCTCTCCCTCTCCCGCACTGCGGGAGAGGGCCGGGGTGAGGGTGTCGGCCAGTACCCACGTCATCAGGCGCTACTCTGGTTGGCGTTACGACAGCCAGATCACTCTCTTTACCGTAGCGCTCCGTCTAAGCAGGGCAGTGGGGTACACAGGGGGATACTAAAAATTGGAGTTTTGTACCGTGCGCAGCCGCTGTGCAGCGAGAACCTGCCCCACAGACCGTCCACCAAACGTCCACCGACCCTCTTGGGCAAAACAGGAACTCCTTATTCCATAGCGGCTCCCGTATGTTTCTTGCTGGCTATTGCGCCATAAGGTTTAAAAACAGCGCTCAAACAGGCAAATTTTCAGTCTCCAGCCGATCCTCAGGCTCCCAGGGCTCCTCCAGAGCGTTCGAAAACGGCAATTTTGAGCTGTTTTTGGTATCTATCAGCTGTTAGTCCGCAAGAAATATACCTTAGCAGCTACGCAATACATAGCAGGAAGGTTCTCGTCGGGAGCGGGTTATCGTGTTTTCGCAAGATTTTTGCAGCCCAAATTCCTCCATCTCCCCAACGTGACCGAGGTGGAAAGGCATCTTCACAACGAAAAGCAGTTTGAAGATGTCTCGCAGGCCTGGGTCAATCCGAGGTGCGTCGCTCTGCCGCATCACTGCTCGCCTCGGGCACAGGAGGATGGGCGGGAGGATGGGCAGCAGGAGGGGCCGTAGGATGGGCAGCAGGGGCCGGTTGCAAAGCGGGCAAGCACATTTTCTCTCCATCCCATTGCTGGCCGCACCAGCAAGCGCCTTGGGCGTTGATCAAACAAGTGCCCGTGCCGCAGCAGCGAGAGTCTTCATCGTTCATGGTATTGATTAGTTGCTGATTCAGATTGGATCGATGTAGTTTTGCGGAAAGAAATGCCGCTCAACCTGCTCTATCAAAATATGCAGCACCTTGATGTGCAGCTCTTGCACCCGGTCGGCGTACTGGCCTGCCGGGGTGCAGATGGTGACGTTGCTCAGCGCCTCCAGTGCGGGCGCGGGCCGGCCGGTGAGCACAATGACTTTGACCCCCAGGCTCTGGGCCGTGCGCGCGGCTTGCAGGATGTTTTTGCTGGTGCCGCTGGTGCTCAGAGCCACCAGGCAGTCACCGGGGCGGCCGTGGGCTTCGAGGTAGCGGGAAAAGACGTGGTCGTAGCCGTAGTCATTGCCCACGCAGCTCATGTGGCTGGCATCACTCATGGCGGCAGCGCCCAGTGCGGCGCGGTCCAGGCGGTAGCGGCCCGTCAGCTCTTCGGCAAAGTGCATGGCATCGCACATCGAGCCGCCGTTGCCGCAGGAGTACACATGGCCCTTGGCGCTGAAGGTATCGATCAGCAAGCCGGCGGCCTTCTCTATCTGGGCCAGCGTTGTGGGGGTTGCCAAGAGCTGGGTCAGGGCGGCGTGGGCTTCTTGCAGGCTGTGTTGGATGTGGTGGAGCATTAAAAAATTTCAGTGAGGGCCTTGCCATAGGATCGGTTTGGTGGCTCGTAAAGCATCTGGACGTGCGGGCTTTTCATGAGCATCCAGGGGGTGTACCAGAATGCACGTGAGGTGCTGGCATCGTCATCCAGAATGATACCGCTGGCCTCGCGCACCGCACACCATACCAGTTCCGAGCAATAAAACAGCTCGCCGCTGGCAAAACCCCACGGCACGAAACGGTAGTGCTTGTCAGCCTGGCTGTGGGCATAGTCTGCCGTGGCTTGGGCCTGCACCTGGCTCAGGCCCTTCACGCGGCCGTGCCATACGTGGGAGGCGGTGTGGTCGCTGTCGCTGAGCCAGGCGGCATAGGTTTGGGCCGCAACGCCCTTGGGGGGTGATACCGCAGGGTGATCGGTCACGCCTGGCGGGTGGCGACTGGGCGTGGCATCGACCACCCAAGGCTGGCCCATGTGCATGTGGATGATGCCGATATGGCCTACCCAGTAGCGGGTAGGCCACGGGGCAGGCTGCCACTGGGCAATCTGCTGGCGCTGTGCGTCTGTCCAATCGCTTTGCTGTAGCACCTGGCGTTTGCTGGCCTCCACTTTGTCTGGCGCGTGCTCCTGCGCATAGCGGTCCGGCGCTGGGTGCGCCTGGCCATCCGGGTCTCTGAGCAGGATGATCTGGTTATCGCGTTTCACCCACACCAGATCGCCAGTGCGAAACTGCTGGGCGTTGGGGCGGTGCAAGGTGGTGTCGGTCACGGGGTCTCCTAGGGATAAAGAGTGAAGGCAAGATGACGGCAGAGTTCAAACAGTGTTCAGGCGCAGTTCAGACAGCGAAGGGCAAGCTCAGGTCCACATGGCCGGCCGGGTTTTTGCCCCGCAGTTGCACCTCTACCGCCTGCTCGGTGACGCTAAGGAGGCCAAAATTGTCCTGCGTGCGGGATAAAAACGGCTGCAGCCCCGAGCCCATGCCTGAGGAGGCCAGCTCGGTAAAGCCGTCCTGCGCGGCCTGCTCGGGCCAATGGGTGTTGTAGTGCACGTCACCGCCCAGGTGCAGCACTACCTGGTGCTGTTGGCTTTGGTACAGGCTGCGCAGCAGGCGGGCATCTTGCGGGTAGTCGGCCAGCGGGCTGCCGCGTATGAGGTAGCGGTTGCCGGGGCTGAGTGTGGAGCCGCTGGCGACGATGCTGACCCGTTGCGAGCCCACCAGGCTTTGCGCCAGCCAGGCCATTTGCGCGCTGCCCAAGGCCACCGTATGGCGCCCGTGCGGGCTTTGGCGGTAGCTGCGGTTGTCTAGCAGGATGATTTTGACCTGCCCCAGCTCCACGCTGCTGGCCACGCCCAGGCCGCGGTCAAAGCCCGTGTCGGGCGCGGCCAGTGCATCGGCCAGCGCAGGATAGGCGCTGGGCAGGGGTTTGGTGTTGCAGTAGGCGATAAACTGGCGGTGCAGTTGCCGCGCCACCTGCGCTTTGTCCTGGGTGTGGGGCTGTACATACTGGTCGTTGCCCAAAAAGTCGTGGTCGTCCAGCGTGCCCAGCACTTGGCCGCTGGCGCGCAGCGCCGTGCGAAACTGGGGCACCTTGGCCTGGGCCGCGTAGCGCACGTGCAGGCGCTGGGCAAACGCGGCGGTGCCCAGCCGCACGACGGGGCGCTGCGGCTTGAGCAGCACCTCTTGCACCGTGTCTTCCAGGTACACGGTGTCGCCAAGCAGCAGCAGCACGTCTGGCGCATGGGCCGCCAGCGCCAGCCAGCCCGGCTGGGAAGGCTGCACCAAGGGGTGGTTACACGAGCAAAAAGCAATTTTCATGGCCTGAATAAATGATTTTATGGCGCTTAGCCAGCTAATATATTGCGCAAGCAGCTATGGTTGTGATAGCGATTGATGTTTTCTCAAGGAGCGCCTAAAACCATAAATTCCAGCTCAATGCACGTGCCTGGCAGTGCCGGTGGGCTGCTGGTCGCCACGGCAGGCGCAATGCGCAGTTGCGCTCCCAGCGCGTGGGCGCGGGTGCGCAAATTGTCCATGCCGCGTCCGCCCTCGCGCTGGCCGGTGCCGATACCCCGGCCATTGTCGCTCACGCTGAGCACCACCCGCCCGTTGGGTTCAGTGGCCCAGGTGCGCACTTCCACCCGGCTGGCACCAGCGTGTTTGATGATGTTGGCAAACACCTCCTGCAAAAAGCGAAACAGGTGCATCACCCCCAGCGATTCCAATGGCAGGCCGTGCACCGCGATGGGCGGCACCTCTTGCACCTGCCAGTCCAGCTCAATGCCGGCCGCCTCCAGCGCCGGGCCAATGCGCCTGCGCAGGGTGCCCAAAATGGCGGGCAAGTCGCCCTCCATGGGCTCCAGCGAGTCCAGCGTCATGCGCAGCTCTTGCAGCGCGTGGTGCAGCATGCCGGTAATGGCCTGGGAGTCGGGCACTGTCTGGCTGCGCACCAGGTTGAGCGTTTGCACCAGTTGGCTGCCCAGGCCGTCGTGCATATCGCGGGTCAGGCGCTGACGCTCGGCTTGCAGCACTTCGCGGCGCTCGGACTCACGCAGTTGGTCAAAGGCGGCCAGTAGCTGGGTTTCTTTTTGCGCCACCCGCTGCTCCAGGCTGTGGTTGAGCTGGCCAATTTGCTGCAGGTAGACGGTAGTGCGCTGCACCAAAATCCAGGCCATGGTCAGCATAAATACCAAGCTGCCCAGCGTCATCCAGCGGATGTCGCCATCGCCCGGCACGCCCAGCTGCACCACCGCAAAGTCGCGTATGCCGCACAGGCTGGTGACCAGGCTGGCCACCAGTATCATGCGTTGGCTGGCGTCCAGGCCCTTGCGCGCGCGCAAAATCAGCAGGAGGAACGTGGTGTTGGACACCACCAAAATCACCCCGCTCCATATGCGGTACAAACCATAGTTGCCGCTCAGGATGGTGATGCCCAGCCACACCGGCCCGACCCAGAGCATGGCCAGCACCAGCTTGCGGCCCCAGTTTTTTTGCAGGCCAAACACATCCCATAAAAACAAAATCGCAAAGCCGCAGTACAGTGTGAACGACAGCTTGTGCAGGTAAAACCACAGCCCAAAGGGCATGGGCGGGTTGACCAAGGGCGTGAGCGCCAGGCGCAGCACCCAGGCGCCAAAGGCCAGCGCCAGCAGGCCAAAGGCGGGGTCTCGGTTTTGCAGCCACAGCACCCCCGCCAGCAGCGCCAGCAGCGCCGAGCAGGCGGCCATCATCCAGGTGGCCTGCACTTGCCAGGCATGCACTTTGCTGTAGCGCGCCTCTATCGGGTCTTTGGGGCCCAGCAGCAGGCTGGACAGGCCGCTGTTGCGCAGGCGCTGGCCCTGCACCTCAATGCTGATGCGGTTGGCATCCAGGGGCTGCACCAGCAGAGCGGCCGGTAGCGCGATGCTGTAGGGCACCACACTGGTGTCCACGTAGCCCGGGGTAAGCCAATGCTCCGAAGCGATCACCTGGCCGTTGAGCAGCACGCGAAAGCGCGCGCCTACACGGGGCAGGTACAAAGCCAGGTCGGGCGGCTGGGCGCTTAAGGCGTATTGGGCCGCGCGGGTCAGGCCTGCTGGCCAGGCCACATCGTAGCGGGCAGTGCCGTTCCAAGGAGGATTTTCCGCGTCCCATGAGTGGGGCAACTTGACGTTTTTGGGGCCGCTGGGCGCACTGACCAGGGCACTTTGAATCGCAAATGCGCCCTCGATCTGCGCTGGCTGCGACACCCAGGCTAGGGCTACCATCACTATGGTCAGGAAAGCGCCTACCCAAGCCCAGGCAGGCGTTTGTGTCAGCTTGCGCAGCACCGTCTGGATCAAACCAAGCCCCGCGCCTGCGCGATGCGCACGGCCTGCACGCGGGTGTGTACCGAAAGTTTTTTGTACAGGTTTTTAATATGCCCGCCCACGGTGTGCCCCGAAATACCCAGCTTGCGGGCGATTTCTTTGTTCACATAGCCTTGCGCCACCAGCTTCAAGACATCGCTTTCGCGGCCGCTGAAGGGGGTGATCTCATCCAGCGGGTTTGCTGCGGGGCTGGCTACCGCATCTGGCTTGGTTTGAAAGCGCTTGAGCAGCAGGCGCGCCAGAAGGGCCGAAATCGGTGCGCCGCCCGCTTGAATCTGCTCAATCGCCTCAATCAACTCGTCCCCACTGCAACCCTTGAGTACGTAGCCAGTGGCGCCCGCCTCAATTGCCTCGATCAAGCGGCTTTCATCGCCAAACACGCTGAACACCAGCAGCTCGGCGCTGGGGTTGCTCTGGGCCAGCATTTTGAGCAGGTCTTCACCCCGCCCATCGGGCAGGCCCAAGTCCACCAAATAGACATTGGCGGTGGCTTTGGCCGCATGCTGGCTGGCATGGGCAAAACTGGTGGAGCTGCCCAGCAAGCTCCAGGCAGGCCGCGCCAGGAGAGATTGCCGCACAAAATCGTGGATCGTCGGGTCGTCTTCGATCAAATACAGGCTGGTTTGCATACGGCTGTATTGTGTAACGGTTGACGCCATTTGGCTACACCGCATACGCGGGGGGCGTGCTCGGGATGGCGACGTTGCTTGGGCCACGCACCACGGCTAAGTGATGTCAATTTGCTAAAAACGCATAACTTTTCATAAAAGTAGATGAGAATCGCTTAATTTTCGTTAAATAAGTCACGAATTTGATCGTGAATCCACCGAGGTACATAAATTCGCATAATTTAAGGGTTTTCAAAAGGCTGTGAGCAGCATGCGCAGCCAGAAAAAACCTCAAAAACGGCTGTCTGGAGCCTTTTTTAAGATGGTAATAGGGCTACAGCCCTTTAGAATGATGCGGGAGCAGCTACTGTATATGTAGCGATATGAATTGTCCATGTGAACCTGTAGGTGCGCCCAAGGTGCGTACCTGTAGACAGAGCCACCCGCGCGCTGCCCGACCGGGCGTCGCCCTTTTCATCGCCGTGACTTGGATGCCCGCGCAGGACTGGCCCTCACATGTCCACGCAGCCGCATGTGCACGCACTCGCGTGTCCAAGCCGTCCACCGCTGACATTCGCAGGCCGCGCCTGCTGGCCATTGGATGACCACGGCTGGCGCAGGTCTGCGTACCCAATTTAGAACGCTACATATACAGTAGCTGCTCCCGCATCATTCTAAAGGGCTGCAGCTTGATTGGTATCTTAAAAACGGCTCCAAACAACCAATTTTGAAGCTTTTTCAGGCCGTACGCGCCGCTGGCAGCGTTTTGAAAACCCTTAAATTATGCGAATTTATGTACCTCGGTGCATTTATGGATAAATTCGTGAATTATTTAACGAAAATTAAGCGGTTCTCATCTACTTTTATGAAAAATTATGCGTGTTTAGCAAATTGACATCACTTAGCCGTGGTGCGTGGCTGAAGTAGCACCGTCGACCTGATCCAGTACCCAACCCAAGCCGATGCAGATGGACCTGCTTTGAACCAACGATGGACACGCAGCGAAGCTGGTAAAAAGCCTAAATACCTGCTTCTTCTAAGTGCAAACTGGTAGTTTTGATAAATTGCGCCATCTGACCAGCGGTCAATGGGCTTTGCACGGGCCAGTCGTCGGCCACTTTGCCATGCTGGTACACGGCAGTGCAGGCGGCTTGGAAGGCGCAGTGCCCTCCCGCCAGGTGCGCACCTGCGATGCCTGCCAGCACATCACCTGTGCCGCCAGTGGCCAGTTTGGCGTTGCCGCTGCTGTTGATGCAGGGCGGCTCGTTGGGCGTGGCGATGATGCTGCCTGCGCCTTTGAGCACGACCGTGCACTGGAATGTGTCAGCCAACTGCTGCGCCGCTTGCAGGCGGTTGGCTTGTATTTGCGCGGTGGTGCACGCTAACAGGCGCGCGGCCTCTAGCGGGTGGGGCGTGAGGATGGTGGCGTAGCCGCGTTGGGCGCGGGCGATGAGCAGGGTGTGCAATGCGCTGTCTTGGGCGATGGCGTTGAGTGCGTCGGCGTCTAGCACCAAGCGGGGCGACTGGGACAGCACTCGGGGCAGCACGGCGCGCACGGCGTTGCCACCGCCACAGCCGCACACGACGGTGCTGGCGCGCAGGTTTAAATGGTCTACAGGGCGAAACATCAACTCGGGTTGCTGTGGGTCTACCGCCATGCTGCCGCCATCCAATAAACCTACGAACACGCGGCCTGCGCCTGTGTGCAGCGCGGCGCGGGCGGCCAACAGCGCTGCGCCCAGCATGCCCGGCGCGCCGCCCACCACGGCCACATCGCCAAAGCTGCCTTTGTGGCTGGCGTGGGCGCGCGCGGGCAGGGCGGCGCGGTCTGCGCCCAGGAGCCGGGCGGTAGCCAGATCAACCGTAGCCCGGGCGTCCATCGGCAAGCCATCTGCGGGCAAGGCAGCAGTAGGCAAAGCAGCTTTACTGACACCCAAATCATCCCACCACACCTGGCCTGCCGCATCTTTGCCTTGCGCGGTGAACACGCCGGGTTTTACCGTCAGTAAATTTAAGCAATAAAGGCGTTTAGCCCAATGGAATGTGGCGGGAGAAGCTGTAAATTGCGTAGCGAACGCGGTGTCTGCATAGATGCCTGTATTGGCCTGCAAACCACTGGGCAGATCGACGCAGAGCACGGCTGCAGCATTTGCGTGCATGTGCTGCAGCCATGTGGCCATGAGCGGGGGCAATGGACGAGCGCTGGCCGTATTCTGCAAGGTTGAAATTTGCTCAGTCAGTGGGTGTATGTCAACCGGCTTGGCAGTCTCGCCGCCTATGCCCAGCAGCGCGTCAATAGCCAAGTCGCACTGCGCGGGCGGCTCGGTGGCCAGCACCACGCCAGCTGCTCGGGCGCGCGCCAGCGAGGCCAGTGCGTCCGCCGGCAAGCGCGCCTCGTCGCCATAAAAAGTCACCACCGGCCGGTGCCCCCAGCGCTGCAAGTGCATAGCGGCCTCAAACCCGTCGCCACCGTTATTGCCCGGCCCACAGGCCACCCAAATGGTTTGCGCATGCGGTGCCAGCGCGCAGGCCAGCCGCGCCACCGCCAAGCCTGCGCGCTGCATAAGGGTATGGGATGGCAGTTGTGCAGCAGCCAGTAGTTCGATCTGCCGTGTGGCAACCGCGCTGTGCAACGGGTAGCTGGTGCCGGGTTGAAGGCGGTGTAGGCTGGGCATGGTGCACAGACTTTAACCGCAAGGCGGCTTACCGAAGCGCCGATGGGTCAACGCATCGAGTGCAGGCCCACCTTGTTGCCCTCGGTGTCGATGAAGTGCGCAAAGAACCCAAAGTCGTTACCAATCTCAGTCTTGGGCACGGCAATGGAACCACCAGCTCGCTCCACGCGGGCCAGCATCGGTGCCAAATCGTCGCCGCTGCTCAAATAAACGATGGTGCCCAGCTGGGACGGTGTGCCCTCGCCAAGCACAATGGCACCGCCCACGCCACCTGGGTCAGACGATAAAAACCCCATGGTGATAGGGCCCATGACCATCGGCTCGATGGTGCGGCAAAGTAAGGCCCCATAAAAGGCCTGGGCGCGGGCAAAATCGGTCGTGGGGATCTCGAACCAGCTCACGACATTGGCACTGTCTGACATGCTGCTCTCCTGGTGAAAAAAAAGATGGTTGTGCACAGCCTTGGTGTGGCGGCGGGCAGAGACACGCACGGCCTGTCTCTGCTGTAATTTTAAAATCCCGCACGGGCGTTTGCAAGGGGGTTTTAACTGGAAACCCTGCAAGTCACACCTACAAGCGCTCTGGCGCCATCAACGTATTGACCTACAGCAAGGTGATGGTCATCTGCCCTACACCGCTGGCCAAAGGAGTGTTGTAGCTGGTAACTTCTTCGATCAAACGGTACCGATACGCGACCATGGCCAAACAGGACGGGCGTTCGAAATGCGATAGCGCTACCAATTACCCGCTCGTTTCTCTGCGCAAAAAAAATGTGCTTGTTGACGGACACAACGTGGTTCGGGATAGGGTGTATTCTGCTGGACAGAAAGGATCATTTTTTCATACTGCTCAGCACTTCGAGATCCAAAGAAAGTATCATGAACTTCGTCGTTTACCAACATGACTACCTGTGGAGAACCCGCGTTTCTGCCAGTTGCAATATCCAATTTTTCCTTGAAGGGCTTTACTTCACTAGGCAGAAAAAAACCGCTTGGCACAGCCGAATTTATTGCCTTGGTTACATAGGTAAAAGTGATGCTTTTGAAAATTTCAGACTTTTGCAATTTAAGAAATTCTGTGGCACGCCAAGTTACACATGGCGGGCAGTCGTTTCCACCAAAGTAAATAATGTGAATTTTGGGTTTTGTGGACTCTGGCGCACTTTGTGCAGTCACGGGCATCAGGAGCATGGCTGCCAGCGAAGTAGTGATTACAAACAATTTTTTTATAAGTGGCAGCATTTTGCATCTCCTGTGTGAACCTGGTGGAATAATTATATCTCCAGCACACGATGCTTCACATCCTCAAAATTATGGATGCAGCGTTGTCGTAATTAGTGTAGCGGTCTGCTCCGCCGCCTCCAGTGTATTGACCAGCAGCATGGTAATCGTCATCGGCCCGACACCACCCGGCACGGGGGTGATGTAGCTGGCGACTTCTTTCACGCCGGCAAAGTCCA
Organism: Polaromonas sp.; assembly: GCA_043772355.1. Taxonomy (GTDB): domain Bacteria; phylum Pseudomonadota; class Gammaproteobacteria; order Burkholderiales; family Burkholderiaceae_C; genus JAAFIP01. The sequence goes on along the minus strand of JAYVGI010000089.1, from coordinate 1,194 downwards.
CGTCGCCGCACAGTTTGCCTGCCTCGTCGCGGTTCATGCCTACGTCGATCACCACCGCGCCGGGTTTGACCATGTCGGCGGTGAGCACATTGCGTTTGCCTACGGCGGCGACGATCACGTCGGCCTGCAGGGTCATGGCTTTGAGGTTGGCGGTGCCGCTGTGGCAGATGGTGACAGTGGCGTTTTGCTGCAGCAGCATCAGGGCCATGGGCTTGCCCACGATGTTGCTGCGGCCTATCACCACGGCGTGTTTGCCTTTGAGGCTATAGCCCTTGCCGCCATCGAGCGATTCAAGCATCTTCATGCAGCCATACGGCGTGCAGGGCCAAAAACCGCTTTGCCCGACCATCAGCGCGCCCGCGCTGGCGACGTGGAAGCCGTCTACGTCTTTCTCGGGCGAGATGGCTTCGATCACCTTGTGCGCATCGATGTGCGCGGGCAGGGGGAGCTGCACCAAGATGCCGTGGATGCTGGGGTCGTTGTTGAGCTGGTCTACCAGCTGTAGCAGCGCGGCCTCGGTCATCGTTGCATCATGCTTTTCCAGCACCGAGTGCAGGCCCGCCTCTTGGCAGGCCTTGATTTTGTTGCGCACGTAGACTTGAGAGGCCGGGCTGTCACCCACCAGCACGACCGCCAGGCCTGGGGTGATGCCTTTGGCTTTGAGGGCGGTGGTGCGGGTGGCTACGTCTTTGCGCAATTGCGCGGACAGGGCGATGCCGTCTATGAGTTGGGCCGTCATGTTAAAGGATTATGCAGTTCAAGAGTGAAAGGGATTTAACGCCAAAAGCGCAAAAAAAAATGCAAAAAAAACGCCAAAAAATTCTCAAGTATTTTTAGCGTTTTTTGCGCACTTTTTGCGCTTTTTGCGTTACCTAAAAGGAGTGTGATTAAGCCTTCGGCGCGTTCTGCCCCAAAGCGATTTTCAACAAGTCCGCCACGGTATTGGCATTGAGCTTTTCCATGATGTTGGCGCGGTGGGCTTCTACGGTTTTGATGCTGATGCCCAGGTCGTCCGCAATCTGCTTGTTCAAGCGGCCGGCCACAATGCGCTCTAGCACCTGGGCTTCACGGCCGGTCAGCTTGGACAGCAGGGCATCGCGGCTGGCGGCCTGGATGTGGCCGGCAAAGCTGGTTTTGGCTTTCTCCAGCATGCGCTCCACCAGGCTGACGAGCTCTTCTTCTTTGAAGGGCTTT
>JAYVGI010000088.1:0-12866 GCA_043772355.1 Polaromonas sp. | reverse complement strand
ATGGAGCGTGTTTGCGATGAAAAATCTGGAGAAAGGCGCGGGGACAACCTCCAGATCACTACCCAAGCAGTCGCGTGTTTTCGTAAGATTTTTGCAGCGTAAATTCCTCCATCACCGCAACGTGACCCAGCCAGGGCAGACATCTTGAAAAGCCCAAGAAGCAACACCACACGGCTCAAACGAACAGTATGAACCCTCGGTGTTTCACATAAACCTCATAGACCTCATCAGCCAGGTCAGCGCTACAATACGTGACACGCTAAACGCAAAGGTGACACGCCATGCAAACCATCAATGTTCGAGAGCTTCGCAGCGCCATTCCGCACCTGCGCGAGACGCTGGCGCGTGAGCATGAGCTCGTGCTGGTGTCTAACGGCGAGCCGGTGGCGCGGATACTGCCGATCGAATCTCCCCCTAGACTGCAATCTATGGCCTGGCTGCGTGCTCTGTCGCCCGTGCAAACGACCGATAGTACGGACTTGATCCGTGAAGACCGTGACAGGCGCGGCTCGTGAGCTTGCCGCTGGCCTATATTGACACCAGCGCGTTTGTGAAGCGTTTTCTGGTGGAGGTGCATACACCCGCCATCGAGGCCTTTATTGCAGACAACCAGTACAGTTTGATGGTGTCGTCGCTATCGCTGGTAGAGCTGACTTGCGTTCTCAAACGCAAGCTGCGCTTGGGTGAGGTGGCGCAACAATTAGTGGCATTGATACATGAGCAGGTGCACATGGAGTTGGCCAGCAGGGCGCTGAACCTGCATGTCGTGGAGCCCAGCACCTTTGAGCTGGCCAGCAGCTTGATCGAGCGCCTTGCCTCGCCACTGTCCAGTTTAGACGGTATCCATCTGGCCAGTGCCAAAGCGGCGCAGTGCAGCATGATGGTGTCGGCTGACAAGCAACTGGTCAGGGCGGCGCACGAGCTGGGTTTGCAAGTATTAGATGTGACCTAAGCAATGAACGCGATAACTACCACCGCCCTGATCTTCGATATGGACGGCACCATGATCGACTCGATGCCCTTTCACACCCAGTCGTGGATCGAGTTTTGCAGGCGGCGCGGCATGACCATCGACATGCAAGATCTGCTAGAGCGCACCACCGGGCGCACCGGCACTGAGTGCATGGGCGAGCTGTTTGGCCGCCCTATGTCGCCCGCCCAGGCGCTGCCCTTGGTGCATGAGAAGGAAGTGATTTACCGCGAGCTGTTTGCACCGGTGTTCAAAGAAGTGGCGGGGTTCAAGGCCTTTGCGGCCCAAGCGCGCAGCCGGGGCCTGAAAATTGGCGTGGGCACGGCGGGGGACAAACACAATATTGCATTTGCCATGGGCCATTTGAAAATGCAGCATGCGCCCGATGTGATCGTCGGCGGTGACCAGGGTTTTGCAGGCAAGCCCGACCCCGCTATATTTTTAGAAGCTGCTCGCGCTTTATCTGTGCTGGCTAGTGACTGCATTGTCTTTGAAGATGCGCCATTTGGCATTGAGGCCGCGCGCCGTGCAGGCATGCGTGCGGTGGCGTTGTGCACCAGCCACACAGCACAGCAGTTGGCAGGCCCGCACGTGCTGGCCGCCGTTCCCGATTACCATGCGCTATTGGATGGCCAATTTTTGGCCTCCCTGTCAGCACCCAAGCTATAAATTCGCCCAGCCAGAAAGTCATCAACATGTTCCGTGAAGCCACTACAGCGCTCGTCAAGCGCGCAGACTACGCCCCGCCCGCCTATTGGATCGACACCGTCGATTTGACCTTTGACCTGGACCCCGCCAAAACCCGGGTGCTGAACAAAATGCAGGTGCGCCGCAATGCGGACGTGCCCGCGCAGAGCCTGCGCCTGGACGGTGACGAGCTGAACCTGGCGCGTGTGATGGTCAACGGCCAAGGCTGCTCGTTCAAAATGGACGGCGACACCTTGGTGCTGGCCGACCTGCCAGACGTCTGCGAGCTGGAGATATTCACCACCTGCAACCCGGCTAAAAACACCAAGCTGATGGGCTTGTATGTGAGCCAGGATACCTTCTTCACCCAGTGCGAGGCCGAGGGTTTTCGCCGCATCACCTACTTTCTGGACCGGCCCGATGTGATGTCGATGTACAGCGTGACGCTGCGGGCCGATGCCACGGCCTTCCCCGTGCTGCTCTCCAACGGCAACTTGGTCGAGCAAGGCACATTGCCGGATGGCCGCCACTTTGCCAAATGGGTAGACCCGCACAAAAAGCCCTGCTACCTGTTTGCACTGGTGGCGGGCAATTTGGTAGCCCGTGAGCAGCGCATTACCTCGCGCGCAGGCAGCGACCATTTGCTGCAAGTGTTTGTGCGCCGGGGCGACCTGGACAAAACCGAGCACGCGATGAACTCCCTGATGCACAGCGTGGCTTGGGACGAAGCGCGCTTTAACCTGCCGCTGGATTTAGAGCGCTTCATGATCGTCGCTACCGCCGACTTCAACATGGGCGCGATGGAAAACAAAGGCCTGAACATCTTTAACACCAAGTACGTGCTGGCCAACCAAACCACCGCTACCGATGTGGACTACGCCAACATCGAAAGCGTGGTCGGCCACGAGTACTTCCATAACTGGACGGGCAACCGCATTACCTGCCGCGACTGGTTTCAGCTCTCGCTCAAAGAAGGCCTCACCGTCTTCAGAGACCAGGAGTTCAGCATGGACCTGTGCCCCACGCCCTCTGCCCGCGCGGTCAAGCGCATTGAAGACGTGCGTGTGCTGCGCACCGCCCAGTTCCCCGAAGACGCAGGCCCCATGGCCCACCCGGTGCGGCCCGATGCCTACCAGGAGATCAACAACTTCTACACCGTCACCATTTACGAAAAAGGGGCCGAGGTGGTGCGCATGATGCAAACCCTGGTCAGCCGCGAGGGCTTTGCCAAAGGCATGACCGAGTACTTCAAACGCCACGATGGCCAGGCCGTGACCTGCGACGACTTTGCGCAGGCGATTGCCGATGCCAACCCCACATCGGCCCTGAGCACCCTGCTGCCCCAGTTCAAACGCTGGTACAGCCAGGCAGGCACGCCACGCGTCAAGGCGCATGGCGTGTACGATGCCGCTGCGCGCACCTACGCCCTGCACCTGTCGCAAAGCTGCCCCCCCACGCCCGGCCAGCCTAATAAAGAGCCCTTTGTCATCCCCATCAACTTTGGCTTGGTGAGCGCCCAGGGCCACGACCTGCCCCTGCAACTGGCCGCCGAGCCGCAGGCCGTGCCGGGCCAGCGCACTTTTGTGATGACGCAAGCCAGCGAGGTGCTGCGGTTCATCAACGTGGACTGCCCCGCAGGCACCGAGCCGGTGCCCTCCATCTTGCGCGGCTTCTCGGCCCCGGTGATTTTGGACTGCGACTACACCCAGGCACAGCTCTTGGCGCTGCTGGCGCATGACAACGACCCGTTTAACCGCTGGGAAGCCGGGCAGCGCCTGGGCCTGCAGTACGCTACACAGTTAATAGCTGAAAAGGCAACAAGTCCGCTGGCTAGTACCGCTTTATCTATTGAAAACTTGGCCCAATCACCCTTTGTCGCCGCGTTGCGCAGCGTGCTGCGCCACCCCGAGCTGGACGCAGCCTTCAAAGAGCTGGTGCTCACCCTGCCCTCAGAGACCTACATCGCCGAGCAGCTCGATGTCGTCGATCCCCAAGCCATCCATGCCGTGCGCGAGGCCATGCGCAGCGTGCTGGCCACTACGCTGCAGGCCGACTGGGAATGGGCATTTGAGGCGCACCAGAACCCCGGGGGTTATAGCCCCGATGCCATCAGCAGCGGCCGCCGCGCCCTGGCCAATATGGCCCAAGGCATGCTGTGTGTGGCTGCGGGTACATCGGGGGACACCGTCTGGCCAGGTAAAACTTACCAACGCTTTAAAGACGCGAGCAACATGACCGATCGCCAGGGCGCACTCACCGCCCTGTTGCACAGCCGCCATGCCTTGGCCGCGCCCGCGCTGGAGAAGTTTTACGCCCTGTTCAAAGACGAAGCCTTGGTGATCGACAAATGGTTCTCGCTGCAAGCCAGTAGCAGCGACCAGGGCGGCAACATTTTGCCCCGCGTGCGCCAACTGATGAAGCACCCCGACTTCAGCCTGAAAAACCCCAACCGCGCCCGCAGCGTGATCTTCAGCTATTGCAGCGGCAACCCCGGTGGCTTCCACCGCCCGGATGCGGCAGGCTACCTCTTCTGGGCCGAACAGGTGCTGGCGCTAGATGCCATCAACCCCCAAGTAGCCGCCCGCCTGGCCCGCGCCATGGACCGCTGGAAAAAGCTTGCGCAACCTTACCAGTCGGCGGCGCTGGAGGCTATTAAACGCGTGGCGGCTAAGGGCGATTTGAGTAACGACGTGAGAGAGGTGGTTTCGCGCGCTCTGGCAGATTAAGTAGCTCTCGAAGGTCGAAATCGGACTTCAGGTACGCAGAGGACGCAAAAGTTACGCAAAGGGCGCAAAAGAAGAAAAAAAAGAAAACCAAAATTTTAAAAATTACAACCAAGGTTTTGTAGAGTTACTGAATCAAATTATTCTTTAAAAATCTCTCTTTTTTGGTATTTTTTTCTTTGTCTTCTTTTGCGTCCTCTGCGTAACCTTTGCGTCCTCTGCGTCCGGAAGTTCTCCCCCATACACGCCAGTTAAAATACAAACCATGACCAGCAAAATATCCCTCACCCGATACCTCGTAGAGCAGCAACGCATTGACGGCCGCATTCCGCCGCAACTACGTCTGCTTTTAGAAGTCGTCGCCCGCAGTTGCAAGAGCATCAGCCAGGCCGTCAACAAAGGCGCGCTGGGTGGTGTGCTGGGCACGGCGGCCAGTGAAAACGTGCAAGGTGAGATTCAGAAAAAGCTCGACATCATTGCCAACGAAGTCCTCATCGAAGCCAATGAATGGGGTGGCCACCTGGCCGCCATGGCCAGCGAGGAGATGGACAGCATTTACCTGGTGCCTAACCGCTACCCGCAGGGCGAATACCTGCTGCTGTTTGACCCCTTGGACGGCTCCAGCAATATCGACGTGAACGTCAGCATTGGCACCATCTTCAGCGTGCTCAAAAAACCTGACGATCACGATGCGGGTATTGAAGAAAAAGACTTTTTGCAAGCGGGTAACAAGCAAGTGGCCGCAGGCTACTGCGTGTATGGCCCGCAAACCACCCTGGTGCTCACTGTGGGCGACGGCGTGGCCATGTTCACGCTGGACCGTGAGCAAGGCAGCTTTATCCTGACCGAAGAAAACGTGCGCATCCCAGCGGACACCAAAGAGTTCGCCATCAACATGAGCAACATGCGCCACTGGGCCCCGCCCATGAAGCGCTATATCGAAGAGTGCTTGGCTGGCAAAGAAGGCCCGCGCGGCAAAGACTTCAACATGCGCTGGATCGCCAGCATGGTGGCCGACGTGCACCGCATCCTCACGCGCGGCGGCATCTTCATGTACCCCTGGGACCAACGCGAGCCCGAAAAAGCCGGCAAACTGCGCCTGATGTACGAGGCCAACCCCATGAGCTGGTTGATCGAGCAGGCGGGCGGCGCGGCGACCAATGGCCAGCAACGCATTTTGGATATCCAGCCCAGCAAACTGCATGAACGCGTCAGTGTGATGCTGGGAAGCAAAAACGAGGTAGAGCGCGTCACAGCCTACCATGTTGAAGCCAAATAAGGTTCTAGCCCCATAGAATATTGCGGGAGCAGCTACTAAATACATAGTGCCTGATGCACCCGCAAGCCTCCAGTCCAGCCAATGGCCAGGCAAAGTTTGTTATAATTACCGCTTCGCCCTTGTAGCTCAGTTGGTAGAGCAACGCACTCGTAACGCGTAGGTCAGCAGTTCGATTCCGCTCAAGGGCACCACATCTAAAAGCCGCTTCAGTCACCTGAAGCGGCTTTTTGCTTGGGGGCGCTGGTATGGGTGGGTGATGGACCTGCAGGAGTTTGGTAGCCCGCCTTTACGCCATCTCATTCCATTTCTACATCATTAATGTCCAGGCGCGGAGCCTACGAGAGTGCTGCAGCACGGTAAGCCGACGCAACAACGACAGTAATGATTTAGAAATGGAATCAGCGGCGCAGCAGCCCCATGCGGGTGGCCTCGTACACAGCTTCGGATTTGCTGTGCACTGCCAGTTTGGCGTAGAGATTTTTGATATGCGTTTGCACCGTGTGCACGCTCACATGGCGCAGCTTGGAGATCTCGGCGTAGGAGAAGCCTCTGGCGATCAGCTCCAGCACTTCTTGCTCCCGTGGGGACAGCGCAGGGCCGTCGGCTTGGTCTGTTGGCGGCATGTCGCGCGCTACACTTTCAGTAGCTGGCCCCGCAATATTCTTCTGGGCTACCGCCTCAATATGCTTTAAATCACCGAGCATGCTGCGGTATTTGGCCAGCACGCGGCGCGCGATCATGGGCGAGATGGGGGAAGCTCCGGCTTTGAGCTGCAAGATGGCCTGGGCTACGTCGTCCGGCGCTGAGTCTTTGTGGATATAGCCTGTGGCTCCGGCTTCGATGCTGGCCAGCACATTGTCTTCGTCGCCAAACATCGAGATCACCAAAGCCTCGCACTCTGGATGGCGCTGCAAGGCGTGGCGAATCACCTCCAGGCCGCTGCCGTCGGGCAGGCCCAGGTCGGTGAGCAGCACGTCGATGGTGTGGCCACTTTCACCCAGCCAAATGCACGCCTCGGCCACGCTGGCCGCTTGGCCCAGCAGTTGCAGTTGCGCGCACTGGCGCACTGACTGGGCAAAAAACGCACGGGTAGTGGGGTCGTCTTCGACGATGAGAACGCGCCATGGAGTGGGCATACGCTGTGGGCTCTGGGTTAAAACTACAAAGAACTACAGCATAACGCAGCCAACCGGTGGGGCCAAGGTACGCGCCTGTCGGGGAGCGCAAACACCCATGTTTATGGGAGGCGGTGGCTAAGCGCCGCGCAGCTTAACGCCAATGGCCGCCGTGCCCACCGTGGTGTCCACCATGGCCACCGCGAAACACAAACGAAGCGCCAAACACGGGGTTAGGATAGTAGTAGTAGTACGGCGCGGTCACCACCACAGGTGCTACATAGGGCTGGTACACCGTGCCCGAGCTGATGACGGTTTGGCTGACCACGGGGGCCTGCTCGGTGTACACCGGCTGCTGGGCCTGCGACATCACCCTCGGTGCGGAGACGGAGGGGGATACCGGCGCAATCGGAGAGACTTGCAGCTGAATGTTGGGGCCAGGGTCTTGCGGCATTTGCACGCTGTATTGTTTGCCAGCGTACTCATACACTACCTGGTAGGCCGTGGTGCGGTTTTCAATGAAGTTTTGCGTGCTGCAACGGTTCACCGTTTGCTGCGTGGTCGCCACTTGAGCGGGGCTGCCGCCTTCAATACGGTCGCCCAAAATGGCACCGGCAAACAGACCGATGACGGTGGCTGCGGCGCGGCCGCTGCCTTGGCCAACGGCGTTGCCCATGGCACCGCCAGCCACACCACCCATCAGCGCACCCGCGCCGGATTTGGTTGCGGGGATTTGGCTTTGCACTTGCACCACTTCTTGCGCGCACACCTGGCGCGGCACGCTGACCTGGCTGATGATGGCGGTGCTGGAGATGACGCGGCCTAGCTCTGGAGCGGCCACTTGTTGCACAGATTGTGCTTGGGCCGTGATGCCCCAAGCCGACAGGGCCGCTAGGGCCAGCACAGATTTCATGGAAAGATGGTTCATACAAAATACCTCATATCAAAAGCACTGCCAAAAGCCGCTAAGCGCAATGCCTAATGCAATGCTTATGCATGTAACGCGCTTTTGCACCAAATGGTAGACCGCTTGGGGTGCACTCGGTTCAAAACAGACATGTAAAGTTTGCTTTACAGGTTGGCTTGTCCACGCAAAAACGTGGTTCCAGTGACCTTTATCAGCAACTTCGACTAATTATCTACTTTAATAGCCTTAATCCGGTCTAAACGCCGCCCCTCCAGCGCCTGCACCTCAAAAGCCCAGCCCGCGCAGTCGATGGTGTCGCCCTGCTGGGGCAGCTCCCCCGCCACGGCCATCAGCAGGCCTGCCAGGGTGTTGTAGCGGTTTTTGTCTTCTTCGGGCAGGTCCTCGTCAATGCCCAGGCGTGATTTGAGCTCGGCCACCGGCATCAGGCCGTCCAGCAGCCAGCTACCATCTAGCTGGTGGACTGCCCAGGCGTCCGCTGCAGCTTGAGGTTTGAGCTCGCCCGTAATGGCCTCCAGCAGGTCGCGCGGGGTCAGCAGGCCCTGCACTACGCCGTATTCGTCCACCACCAGCACCAGACGGGCCGACTGGGCTCGAAACTGCTCCAGCAGTTCCATGCCGCTGAGCGTCTCGGGGATAAAAATGGCCGGGCTGGCCAGCGATTCAAGGCTGGCAGCGGGGTCGGAGCGCAGCATGCGCGCCACGCTCACCAAGCCCATGACATCGTCCAGGCCTTTGCGGCACACCGGAAACCAGCTGTGCGAGGTTTTGATACTCGCATCCTTGGTACCACCGGCTTTCTCCAAGCCTTGCGCTACGGTCAAGGTAGCATCCAGCCACACAATGTCGGTGCGCGGCTGCATGATGGAGGTGAGGGGCCGCTCGTCCAGGTGGAACAGGTTTTGCACCATTTGCCGCTCGTGTGCCTCGATCACACCCGCGTCCATGCCTTCGTCCAGGCTGGCAGAAATTTCTTCTTCGGTGACGGCGCGGGCGTTGTTGGTGTTGATGCGCATCAGGTTCAGCACCCCTTGGGTGCACAGGGTGAGCAGCTTGACAAACGGGTTGGCCGCCCTGGCCAGCCAGGCCATGGGCCGCGCCATCACGCGGGCCACGCCCTCGGGGTAGAGCAAGCCAATGCGCTTGGGCACCAGTTCGCCAAAAATCAAGGTGATAAAGGTGATGACCACCACCACAAAGGTAGTGGCCGAAGGCGCGGCAAACTTGGCTGCCAGCCCCATGTTTTGCAAAAACGCGGCCACGCCTTCGCTGAACGCCGCCTCGCCCACAATCCCGTTGAGCATGCCAATGCTAGTGATACCGACCTGCACGGTAGAGAGCATCTGCGTGGGGTTTTCGTTGAGCGCCAACGCCGCTTTAGCCCCCTCATCCCCCGCCTCGGCCATGGCCATCAGCCTCGTTTTGCGGCTGGCGGTCAGCGCCATCTCGCTCATGGCAAAAGCCCCGTTGATCAGGGTGAGCACAGCAATCAGGATAAAGTCCATACAACGAGAATTTGAAAGTACAAGATGGGACTGTATCTGATTGGCGATGTGCAGGGCTGCGATAGCGCTTTGGGCCAGCTTTTAAGCGAGGTCCATTTCTCGCCCAGCCGCGACCGCTTGGTGCTGCTGGGCGACCTGGTCAACCGTGGCCCGGCGTCGCTTGCCGTGCTGCGCAGGCTGGCCGCGCTGGGGGATGCCGCCCAGTGCCTGCTAGGCAACCACGACCTGCACGCCCTGGCCGTGGCCTGCGGCGTGCGCCCAGCCCACCGCAGCGACACCCTGGCCGAACTGCTGGCCGCGCCCGATGCCGCGCAGCTGCTCGACTGGCTGCGCCACCGGCCACTGGCCCTGCTGCACAGCGAGAGCGCGCAACGTGACCTGCTGATGGTGCACGCAGGCGTGCTACCCCAGTGGAGTGCGGCGCAAACCCTGGCCTGCGCCCAAGAGCTGGAAGCCGCATTGCGCGCTGCCAACTACACAGATTTTTTGCAATCGATGTATGGCAACCTGCCCGCGCAATGGAGCGATGGACTGCAAGGCACGGACCGCCTGCGCGTCATCGTCAACGCCCTCACCCGCTTGCGCTTTTGCTGTGCACAAGGCGAGATGGAATTTGCCAGCAAAGAAGGGGCAGGTGCGGCGCCTGTGGGCTACCTGCCGTGGTTTGAAGTACCCGACCGCCATACCGCCCAAGTAACCGTAGCCTTTGGCCACTGGAGCACGCTAGGACTGATCAACCGCCCTGACCTGATAGCGCTAGACACCGGTTGCGTGTGGGGCGGCTGCTTGTCGGCCATGCGGGTGGACGGCGGGCGACGGGAACTGCTGCAAGTGCGCTGCGCGCAGGCACAGGTGCCGGGCTGAAATGGGCAAAACGAGCGCCTGCATTGCACAGCGCAGCGCAGCAAAATTACATCACGATGGTAGTGGTCGCCGCGATGATATCCCAAATGCCAAAACTTAAAGGCTGCCCGCAAGAACCGCCGTAGCCGAACTGGATTTGGACACGCTGGCGGGCACTCGGCCATCGGTGTAGCGGTCCACGCTGTCTTGCTTGACCAGGCCCCAACCGGGCGCGTACCACACAGTGCTGCTGGTGCCTGCGCTCGGGGCTGCGGTAGTAGCCAAGGTGGTGGTGCCACCGGTTACCACTGTCGCAGAAGTTTTTGTATCCAAGCTGAACTTGCAGCTATTTTTGAATGTGCCGGCTGGTGTAACCACATTCTCGCGCGCCACAAAGGTCACTGAATGGTTGATGGTTGTCACATCAGAGGCTGGTTTTCCACCCAAAATAGAAGAGGTTTTGGTGGCTGTATAAGTATAGTTTTGTGCCTGCCCTGCTGGGAAAGACAAAGCCCTGCTCAGGCCCGAAAACACGGTCTCAGAGAGGTAAAAAATGCTCGGGTAGCTGGATTTACCGCCCAAGACGGTGAATGTAGGTGTGGCGGTAAAAAACTCGCTGTCGGTAAACGGGCGGGGTGCGATGGCCGCCGTCGTGGTGTAGGTGTCGGTGCCTGTGCTGCTGCGCGACAGTACCAGTGCACCATTGAAAAAATCACCTTTATAGGCCACATCGGCCACGGTGTTTTCGTAGTTGTAGGTGGTTGAGCTGGTGGCACCGGGGGCGAGCAATGTTTGCGCTTGGGATGGGCTGGAGATGCTGTTGTAACGGAAAGCATTGGCCGGATTAACCTGAAAACAATCGGCCACATCGACCAGCGCGGGCGCAACCGGGTTTGAACCACCGCCACCACCGCCGCAGGCCAGCAGAAGAGCGCTTACGCTGGCAACTAAACCTGAAGTCCACAATGAGGGCATAAATTTTCCTTTAAACAGTCCACCGGCTACACCTATTGCAGCAGATTTTTACGCGCTCCGGGCATGGGCTACTGCGTACTCAGCGATGCCGTTTTAAACAGCGCTGCCACTTTTTTCTTGGTTTTGATATTGGCCGACATCCGCGAGGTGGTTTTGGCATTGGCTTCCCAGGCAGGGGCTGCTGTAGCCTCCACCACGGCAGGGGCCTCGTAGGGTTTGTCAAAAAACGGGTCGCGTGAGACACGTTCCGGGCGCGGGGCGTAGCGCGGGCGCTCGCTGCGGCCTGCGCTGTCGCGGGCAGGCTCGCCCCGGTATCCGTCGCGTCCACCGCGATCACGGGCTTGGTCGCGCAGGTTCTCGCGCACTGCCACCTCGGGCACGCCTTGGTTGCTGTCGTCTTCACCCCAAGCACGGCGGCCGGTGTTGATGCGGCCTTGCGGGCGCTCGTCGTCAAACTCAAAACCTTCTACTTCGATTTTTTTCTTCAGCAGCTTTTCCAGGTCGCCCATCAAGCGCCCGTCCGATGGCGAGACAAAGCTCACTGCCAAGCCCGAGGCCCCGGCGCGGCCAGTGCGGCCAATGCGGTGCACGTAGTCTTCTGCGCCAAAGGGGATGTCAAAGTTAAACACCGCGGGCACGTCTTTGATGTCCAGCCCGCGCGCGGCCACGTCTGTGGCTACCAGCAGGTCTACTTCGCCTTTTTTAAACGCTTCCAGCGCCTTTAAACGCTCGTCCTGGCTCTTGTCGCCGTGCAGCGCCGTGGTGCGCATGCCTTCGCGCTCCAGGCTGCGGGCAAGGCGCGCACAGCCGAGTTTGCTGTTGACAAACACAAAGGCCTGGGTGATGCCACGTGCCTTGACGATTTGCGCCAGCGCGCGGCGTTTGTCGTCAGCGCCCACGCTGTAGAAATGCTGCTCCACGGTGGAGGCCGTCTCGTTAGGGCGGGCGGTTTCGATCAATATGGGGTTGACCAAATAGCTCTCGGCCAGGCGCTTGATCTCGGGGCTGAAGGTGGCGCTGAACAAGAGCGTGGTGCGCGCCTTGGGCAAAAAGCTCAAGATGCGCTGCAGGTCGGGCAAAAAGCCGATGTCCAGCATGCGGTCGGCTTCGTCCAGCACCACGTATTCCACCTGGTTCAGGGCGACGTTTTTGGCTTCGATGTGGTCGAGCAGGCGGCCGGGGGTGGCTACCAAAATCTCTACGCCTTTTTTCAGCTCCAGCGTCTGCGGCTTCATGTCCATGCCGCCAAACACCACAGTGGTGCGTAGCTGGGTGTATTTGCCATACAGCTTGGACTGCTCGGCCACCTGGTCGGCCAGCTCGCGGGTGGGCAAGATGACCAGGGCGCGCACCGGGTGGCGGGCGGGAGATGTTGAAGCGCTTTCGTGCTTGAGCATGCGCTGAAGCAAAGGCAAGATAAAGGCAGCCGTTTTACCGGTACCGGTTTGGGCCGCGCCCATCACGTCACGCCCGGCCAGCACCACAGGAATGGCCTGGGCTTGGATGGGACTCATGGTGGTGTAGCCTTTTTCAGCTACGGCGCGTAGGATCGGCTCGGCCAGACCCAGGGAAGAAAATTGATCGCTCATGTCCCTGTATTGTCGCATTTTGGGCGGCTGGGTCTGAAAAGCGGGGGAAACGTGATGCTTTGTAGTTAAGTTGCCCTTGTCTTGTCCGGTAGCAGGCTGATGGCGTACTCCACGTTTTGTACTTAAGAGGAGGCTGATGGCGTACTCCACGATTTGTACAGGAGCTGGCCGGCGGTGTACTCAGCTCCGCGGCTGTCCCCCGGGGCGGCCTAGGGCCGCCGCCTCCTCCTTGATGCCGCTGCGCTGAGTACACCG
>JAYVGI010000087.1:0-16045 GCA_043772355.1 Polaromonas sp. | reverse complement strand
CGCACTTTCATAAGACCGACTTCCAGCTCGTCTACATACTCAAGGGCTGGATCGAGTTCGAGTACGAAGGCCAAGGCGTTGTCCGCCTCGAGGCAGGATCATGCGTCCACCAGCCTCCGAACATTCGTCATCGCGAGCGCGGCCACAGCGACGACATCGAGATGCTTGAGGTCGTCCTGCCGGCGGGCTTCACCACCGAAGAGGTTGCCTCGGTGAACCCGTAGCTCGTATGCTGCACAGTGCGGTTCAACCCCCCGCTCAAGCGGAGCTCGAACGTTAAGCTTCCGAGGACATGAAGACATACCTGCTTCCGTTGGTTGGCATAGTGTTTGGCCGCAGCGGTGTCCTTCGCTCTGGCTTGGCTGGATCCGAACAAATGTGTTTAACTGGAGTCTGGCCCCAGTTTGCACAAATGTGGTTCCGCAGGTTTTTCGGTATAGGTATACATTACGCTAGGAGCCTGTCGGACTTAGGTCGTCGAGAGCGAAAATCGGCCCCAGTGAGGATGGTTTTTGACGGTTTCGCATCCCAATATCGAGATATTGGGTAAGAAAACGGCGAAAAATAGACCGCTGCGGTCGATTTGCAGCCGACGATTCCCAAGTCCGACAGGCTGCTAGGCTGCTAGGCTGCTAGGCTGCTAGGGCAGTCATCTTGACGCGCAACCGCCTTACTGCAAATCACCTAGCGCCTATATTTAGCTACTACGCCGTACCGCCCACGGTAAGGCTCTCAATGCGCAGGGTGGGCTGGCCCACCCCGACGGGCACGCTTTGCCCTTCTTTACCGCATACGCCCACGCCCGTGTCCAGTGCCATGTCATTGCCGATCATGCTGATCTTTTTCAGCGACTCGGGGCCTGAGCCGACGATGGTGGCACCCTTTACGGGGTACAGAATTTTGCCTTTTTCCACCCAATACGCCTCGCTGGCGCTGAAAACAAACTTGCCCGAGGTAATGTCTACCTGCCCACCACCAAAATTGGTCGCGTACAGGCCTTTGTCGATACTGGCGATGATTTCTTCTTTGGTTTTGTCGCCGCCCAGCATATAGGTATTGGTCATGCGCGGCATGGGCGTGTGGGCGTAACTCTCGCGGCGACCATTGCCGGTGGGTTTGCAGCCCATCAGGCGGGCATTCATGCTGTCCTGGATGTAGCCCTTCAAAATACCGTCTTCTATCAACACATTGCGCTGCGAGACATGGCCTTCGTCATCGATATTGAGGGAGCCACGCCGGTCATTGATGGTGCCGTCGTCCAAAACGGTCACCCCTTTGGCTGCGACACGTTTACCGATCATGCCGCTGAAGGCGCTGGAGCCCTTGCGGTTGAAGTCGCCTTCCAAACCGTGGCCTACGGCCTCGTGCAACAGCACGCCGGGCCAGCCGGGGCCCAGCACGACAGTCATCTCGCCAGCGGGGGCGGGGCGCGACTCCAAATTGGTCAACGCGGCGTGCACGGCGGCTTGCACATACTCTTGGATGTGCGCGTCATCAAAATAGGCCAATCCAAAGCGCCCGCCGCCACCGCCAGAACCCATCTCGCGGCGCATCTCGGTCTTGCCTTTGAGGGTGACTTTTTGCTCGGCAATGACAGTCACGGACAAACGCACCAGCGGTCGCACGTCAGCCGCCAGTGTGCCATCGGCCCGCGCGACCATGATGACGTCGTACTCGCTGGCCAAGCCAGCCATGACTTGCACCACGCGGGGGTCTTTGGCGCGGGCTATTTTTTCTACCCGGCCGAGCAAAGCCACTTTGGCCGCGCTGTCCAGCGAAGCAATGGGATCCAGGCCGTTGTAGAGCGAGCGCGCTTTAGCTATCTTTTTAGGAGCTATCCGCGCACGACCCGCCTTGGTAGTGGCCGATATAGACCGCACTGTATGGGCTGCGTCAAGCAAACTGTCCCAGGAAATGTCGTCTGAATAGGCAAACGCGGTCTTCTCACCGCTTACCGCCCGCACGCCAACCCCCTGGTCGATGCTGAAGCTGCCGGTCTTGACAATCCCTTCTTCCAGGCTCCAGCCTTCAGAGCGGGTGTATTGAAAGTACAAATCCGCATCGTCCACGCCGCGCGAGGTAATCTCGCCCAGGGCTTTGGACAGGTGGGACTCGTTCAGGCCAAACGGGTCAAGAAGCAACTGCTTGGCGATAGCCAAGCGTTCGATGGTGGGTTCGCGAGAGATCATGCGGCCCATTGTAGGCCACAGATGAAAACACGTACGCCGCCGCTGTGAATCCTTGTTGCACCAGCGTGCCGCCCCGCAGGACGCTGTGCTGCAGCAAGGCGATCCGGCAAGGCCATTTCAAGGCAGTTCCGCGTCTGCCATGCGCGCCATGATGGTTTGTGCACGGCTGTGGAGATACCCTTTGTTGAGCGCGTTTTCAAAGTACTTGGGTTGCGGCAGCATAACCGCCAGCCGGGCCGCTTCATAGGCGCTGAGCTTGGCAGCCGATTTTTGAAAGTAATGCTGCGCCGCTGCTTCAGCGCCGAAGACCCCCTCACCCCACTCTACGCTGTTGAGGTAAATCTCCAAAATGCGCTGCTTGGACAGCACCAGCTCCAGCGCCATCGTCAAAACGAACTCCTGGCCTTTGCGCAGTAAATGGCGCTCGCCCGATAGAAAAAGGTTTTTAGCCAACTGCTGGGTGATGGTGGAGGCTCCCATGATTTTTGGCGGGCGAACCTTGCCGTTACGGCTACGTTGGACGGGTTTCGCCTGGGTTTGAGTGTTCTTTTTCCAGGCTTTTTCCATTGCATCCCAATCGAAACCGCCATGGTACACAAAGTCACTGTCCTCGCTGGCGATGACCGCGCGTTTAAGCGGTTCGGCGATTTGCTCATACGGTACCCACTGCTGCTCCCAGGCAAACGGCTTGGCCGGCTGATGCCATACCCGCCAAACCTCGGAGCGCTCCAAGCTGGTGGACTGCGGATCAATTGCCAACATGGTGGTGATGCGCAACACAAAAAATAACTGGAGGGCCAAGAACGCCAGCAGCGCCAGCATGCCCCAGACGGCCAGGGCGCGCTTCATGGCGCTACCCCTTGAGCCCACAGGCGGCAGTCCGCTGCATGGGGCCGCTTTTCAAACTGCATCACAGGCAAGCGCCGTAGACCTAGCGTGATGTGAGATTGGTTTCAAGCGTCTCATCCCGGGTGAATTTAAAGCGGGACACCACGACAATTTGGTCGGCGCGGGCGCGCATGCCGTCGTTGAAGTGACCAAAAGGCCCGGCATTTTTGACAATCGTCTGGGCGCGACGGTCCAGCGTGAGGTTACCCGAGGTCTCTACCACCTGGGTGGCGACAACGCGGCCGTCATGGTTGACGGTAACGATCATGGTGAGCTCGCCATACAGTTTGTTGCCTGCGGCTTCGGGGAAATTTTGTGTACCTCGGTCTTCAATTTTGTGACGCAAACTATCGTAGTACACGGCGTACACCTCTTCTCGGGTAGCCGGGCTGATGTAGCGCTTTTTGGGCCTGGCGTTTTCTTCGTTGATGCGTTTTTCAATCTCAGCGAGCAGGCGCTGCAACTGGCGGCGTTTTTCTTCCTGCGTAACCGCCTCGGCATTTTGCGAGGCCTTTTTGGGATCTAAGCGGGGAATCGTAGCCAGTTCCTTTTTTACGCTGGCCAGCAACATGGTTTGCTCTTCTTGCAGCGCTTCTACTACCTTGCGCTGCGTCTCCTCCACGGTGTCACCGATCTCACTGAGCGCGCTGGGTGGCAAGGGCGTGGTGGCACGGCCTTTGTCTACATCGCCACCCCCTGCCAGCGAAGCCTGAGCAATGGCTTTGGCAATTTCAGGGCGCTCGCTGGATTTGGCGTTCACCAAGATCACTTCTAGCGGAGTATCCTGAAAAATACGGTTAAAGCGCTCAGGATCGACAAAACGTACCGTCAACAAAGCCGCGTGCACCAAGATGGAGACACCCAAGGCAATGGAAAGGGTATTGAGCTTTTGCAGGAACTTCACGGGGATTGATTATCGCCAATCTGAGTGCCAGCGTCATCCCCTGATACATCCACAGCGATAGCGATGGGTCCTGCCAAATCGTCATCGTCTTCCTCGGGACTCGCTCCAGCCTCTGGTGCAGCATCCAGCCGTTCGATCAGGGTGCCCGAGATGTCCAGCGTGATCTCGTCGATCTCGCCCAATTTAACCCGCACCTTGGTGCCGCGCGGCACGTCCATGGTGCCCAGTACGGGCAGCACCAAGGGAATATCGTCGGCGCGCACCATGCCTTCTTTGAAGACCACGCCCACGATCTCGGTGATGTGGCGCTGCTGGATGTACTGCAGCGTCCAGTAGCGCTCCATGCCGTTTTGAAAGCCGTTATAGGCCGTGTAGGCGGCATCAAAACTGGAAATAATGGCGAAAAGCTCGGCATCTTTGGGTTTGAAGGGCGCGGCCAGTGCGGCGGTGCTGCCATGGCGCGCGCAGGCAATGATCTGCCATTGGTTGACCATGTCGGTGTAGCGGCGCAGGGGTGAGGTGCTCCAGGCGTAGCTGGGTACGCCTATGCCTGCGTGGGGCAGGGCCTTGGTGCCCATGCGCACCTTCACACCCGGGGCCAGGCTGGCCTGGCTGCGGTAAATAGCGGGCACGCCCAGGCTGGCCATCCATTGGCCCCAGGTGCTGTTGGCCAAAATCATGGCCTCGGCAACGATCAAATCCAGCGGCGCGCCACGCCGGCGGGTGCTGATGTCTACCGGTTCGTTGCCCTGCAAGTCGCCGGGCTTGGCACCGGCTGCGGCTTTGACGTGGAAGTTGTAATCGGGCCGGTTAAAGGTCTCGGGCTTGCCGCGCACCACTTCGCGCCCGGCTTTCAGGTGTTGCGCCAGGCGGTGTAAAAATGATAGCTGCTCCCGCAATGGAATAGGCGTTTTTCCGCTCTTCTGTTTCCAGTCTTCTACGTTGGCAAGCGCCTCTTCGGTTACTTCAATGTCCAGCACATCGTGGCGCAAA
Source organism: Polaromonas sp. (assembly GCA_043772355.1). Taxonomy (GTDB): domain Bacteria; phylum Pseudomonadota; class Gammaproteobacteria; order Burkholderiales; family Burkholderiaceae_C; genus JAAFIP01. The sequence goes on along the minus strand of JAYVGI010000087.1, from coordinate 11,071 downwards.
TTGGCAATGATGGGTACGCGCTCCAGCAAGGTACGGGTGCTTTGGATGGCCAAAGTAGCTTCGTCTATGGTGACGTACAGCGACACGGCCGGGCAGTCGCGCCCCTCGGCCAAGGTATAGTTTTGCACTACGGCATCGGGCAGCATGGTGACCTTGTTGCCTGGCATGTAGACGGTGGACAAACGCTCGCGGGCTACTTTGTCAATCACGCCCTGCGGGGCGATAGCCAAGGCGGGGGCCGCAATGTGAATGCCCAATATGACTTTGCCGCTGCCCAAACCTTGCACACTCAGTGCGTCGTCAATTTCGGTGGTGTTGCTGTCGTCAATCGAGAAGGCTTGTGCGGTAGCCAGCGGCAACTGGTCTTTGATGGCGGGAGCATCGAGAGCCGCAAAGCCAGTGCCTTTGGGAAACTGGTCAAACAAAAAGCGCTGCCAATGAAACTGGTAAGCCGAGCCAATGGCACCGGCTTGTTTGAGCAACTCCAATGGCGGGATGTGGGTGGCGCGTGAGGCCTCGACCACGGCCTTGTACTCGGGCGCGTTTTTGTCGGGTCGAAAGAGTATTTTGTACAGCTGATCTCTGATGGCTTGGGGAGTTTGCCCCGCGCCCAGCTCGCTGGCCCAGGCGCTGATTTGCGCTACAACGGCTTTCTTTTTCTCTATCGCGGCCAACGCCTGCTGCACGATGTCTGCGCCCGCTTTTTTGAACCGGCCTTTGCCCGCACGGCGAAAGTAATGCGGCGCGTTGTACAGGCACATCAGCGCTGCGGCCAGTTCCAGGCTGGTGGCTTTGGCGCTGAAATACTCGTGCGCCAGATCGGCAAAGCCAAACTCTTCCTCAGCGGCGCACTCCCAAGCCAAGTTCACGTCCATACCCAGGGCAAGCACGGCTGCTTGGGTAAGCATATCGGCGGGGGTGGGCTTGTCAAAATGCAGCAAAGCCAGTGCAGACTTGAGTTTGACGCGTTTGCCGGAATCCAACTCCACCTGCAGCGAAGCCTCCGCTTGCGAGAGCACACGGCCTGCAAGGAACTTGCCGCCTTCTTCAAAAAGTACGTACATGAAAGTTATCTAGAAACCACGGCGGGTTGGGGTCTGGCCGCTTTGGGTGTATCGGGAATAGGTGTCAATGCGCCCAAGTCTGAAGGGCCTTGAGTCAGGTTAAAGTCCACTGCAAAATCGCCCGTCTTGACGGTGGGCACCGCGCGCAGCATATCTTCGCTGGATTGGGGTTGGATTTTAACGTCGATTGCAAATTCGTAATCCAAATCCAGCAAACTCACGGTGGGCACAAAATCCGATCCCGCAGAGGAATTATCGTCAAAAAACTCCATCATTTCATACAAATCGAGCAAATCACGGTAGGCTGGTAGCTGGAACAGGCGGCGCGAGTGCAATGTGCCTTGCAGCCAAGTGCTAATCAGCATCTTGGTACGCTCTGGCGAATACCAGGCTGCGCAAAGCTCGGCTATGGGGCGCTCGTAGTTGTCCAAGCTCTGCACAGCGGCGTTGGGCTCCATCCAGTACGGCGCAAGGCGATTGAACTGCAACCGGTAGCGCTTGCGCATACCCTCAAAGGCTTCGCGCTGGCCAAGCTGCGCGCTAAGATCCAGATACTCCATGTATGCCCAACCGCAGGTGTTGGGTACCGCATCAATATGCTGGTGCAACAGCTTTTGCGCCGCGTCTGGCTGCCCCAGGATGATCAGCGCCTCTACGGCCATCCGAATCTCCAGCAGATGGCCCATTGCATCGTCACTGGATGCGGGCTTGAGCCGGGTTTGCGCAAGAAGCTCTACGTTAGCCAATCCAGCATCGTGTGACGACACCTTTGGGGCATGCATATCCTCCAATTCGACGCTGTCTATGAAGGTGTCAGGGGCGGGATCGGGATGCTCCGCAACCGTGCTGCGCCGTGCGGCGGGTTGCACCTTGGCACCAGACACCTTGGCACCAGACACCTTGGCGGGCTTGGGCTTGCCTGCGCCCAGCTTCCACCACGGCGCAGGGGCTTGAAAAACCAGCGCAGCCACCGGCTTTGGTGCGACATAGGGGAGAAGATCTGCCGCCGTAATGGCGTGCGCGATAGGGTCTGAAATAAGCGCAGGCGCGGTTGGCGACACCGGCTCTTGCACTGTCTCGGGCATAAGACTGTGCATTTGACTGGGGATTTGAGACATCGAAGATGGCCCCTCAGGCATCTCCAGTACGCTGTTCGCATCGCGAAACATCACGGATGCATGCTCCTGCGCGGCCAGACGCTTTTTGCGTTCAGCCAGCCACAGCCATCCCAGCCCCAAGAACGCAACGCCACTGCCATACACCAGGGGATGCTGCCAACGCGTCTCCTGTATCTGATGCAATTTGGCTTGCAGTTGTACCGCATCCGCCTTGGCCGCCTGCATTTGTTGGGTCACCAATTCCAGCTTGGCATTGGCCTCTCGCAACTGCACTTGGTTGGCAATAATGGTCTCTGGTTTGAGTTGCAGTGTTTCCCAAATTTTTTGGGCTGATTCGCGATCCAGCCCCGACTGCTCGATGGTGCCCAGGTCGAGGCTCAAGCGCAGCGCAGGTAACGGCGCCTCTTCGCCCACGCGAGGGTCTTGCAAAATAAGACGCGGCTGCTGGGCGGACACAGAACCAGGCTTGACAGGAGGAAATGCCACTTAGGATACTTTCTACCTGGCTACCAAGCTGGCACCAATTGCGCAAAACCTGCTGGTGCACGGCGTTCGTCGTCAAAACTGGTCACTTCATAAGCATCTTTGCGCGAAAGCAATTCGCGCAGCAGCAAGTTGTTCATCGCGTGGCCGGAGCGAAAAGCGCAGTAGGCCGCTAGCAGTGGTTTACCCAAACAGTACAGATCGCCCATGGCATCAAGAATTTTGTGCTTTACAAACTCGTCGTCATAACGCAGGCCGCCGGTATTGAGCACCTTGTAGTCGTCCATGACGATCGCGTTGTCCAACCCGCCGCCCAATGCCAAACCGTTGGCGCGCAGTGCCTCGACATCGCGGGTAAAGCCAAAAGTACGGGCACGGGCTATGTCGCGGCTGTAGTTGCCTGTAGCCATATCGAACTCCACCCTTTGGCCGGTAGAGTCTACGGCGGGGTGGTTAAACTCAATCTCAAATCCGAGTTTGTAGCCCTCAAAAGGCTCCAGTCGGGCCCATTTGGCATGCACGCCCTCACCCTGGCGTACCTCAACCGTCTTCAATACCCGGATAAAGCGTTTGGGTGCGTTTTGCAGAGCAATGCCGGCACTTTGCAATAGAAACACATAGGACGCAGCCGACCCATCAAGAATGGGCACCTCTTCGGCGGTGATATCGACATACAGGTTGTCGATACCCAAGCCCGAGCAGGCGGACATGAAATGCTCAATGGTCTGCACCTTGGTGCCATGGGCAGTGACCGTGGTGGCCATGCGCGTGTCAGTCACCGATAAGGCTGATATGGGTATATCCACAGGCTCTGGCAAATCTACCCGGCGAAACACAATGCCTGTATCGGGCTGGGCGGGGCGTAGCGTCAGTTCTACCCGCTGGCCGCTGTGCATGCCTACGCCTACGGCTTTGGTCAAGGATTTAAGGGTTCTTTGTTGTAACACACGCATATTCTAAGCGGGGCCATGAAAAAAGCCCTTGGGGGATTCCAAGGGCTCTCAGTAGGCCGGAAGGTGTCGGTATTAATCCGCTTGTTTGCGTAAAAATGCCGGGATTTCAAAATCGTCCATACCACCGGAAGACAGGGCATCGACTTTGGCTGCCGCTTGTGTACGGTTGGTACGCCACACGCTGGGTACCGCCATACCGTTGTAGTCTGGCTGAGCAGCGCCCACACCCATGCCATTGCCGACGCTGGCGGCGAGGCCTTGGCCCACCACGGTGTTCACCGTGGGAACATGGAAAGGCACGTTGTCAGTACCGGTGCGCAGCACTTGCAATGGAGGGGCCGTACGGCGCGCGCCCTGACGCGACAAACCTGTAGCCACCACCGTCACGCGAATATCGTCACCCAGACTGTCGTCATAGGCAGTGCCATAGATGACATGTGCATCAGGCGAAGCGTAGGCGCGAATGGTGTTCATCGCCAGCTTGGATTCGCTCAATTTGAGTGAGCCTTTGGCAGCGGTGATCAAGACCAGCACGCCTTTGGCACCAGACAGGTCAATGCCTTCCAGTAGCGGGCACGCCACGGCTTGTTCAGCAGCGATACGTGCACGGTCTGGGCCATTGGCGGCTGCGGTGCCCATCATGGCTTTGCCAGGTTCCCCCATCACGGTACGCACGTCTTCAAAGTCGACGTTCACATGCCCAGGCACATTGATGATTTCGGCAATCCCGCCGACAGCGTTTTTCAATACGTCGTTGGCATGCGCAAAAGCTTCGTCTTGGGTAATGTCGTCGCCCAGCACGTCCAGCAGCTTCTCGTTGAGCACCACAATCAATGAGTCCACATTGGCTTCCAGCTCGGCCAAGCCGTTGTCGGCATTGGTCATGCGCCGGCCACCTTCCCACTCAAAAGGTTTGGTCACCACGCCGACGGTGAGGATGCCCATCTCTTTGGCGATGCGCGCAATCACGGGCGCAGCGCCCGTGCCGGTGCCGCCGCCCATACCAGCGGTGATGAACAACATGTGCGCGCCGTCAATGGCCGCGCGAATGTCGTCTTCAGCGCTTTGCGCGGAGTCACGGCCTTTGTCAGGCTTGCTGCCTGCGCCCAGGCCACTGGTGCCCAGTTGGATGGTTTTGTGCGCCGCGCTGCGCGAGAGCGCCTGCGCGTCGGTATTGGCGGTGATGAACTCCACGCCTTGCACGCTGCGTGCAATCATGTGCTCCACGGCGTTACCGCCGCCGCCACCCACACCAATGACTTTGATCAGTGTGCCCAAATTAAATTCTTCAGCTTCGATCATTTCGATACCCATTTCAATTCTCCTTCAATCGTTTATTGCAGTTGCCTAAAATTTTTGATACTTGTTTTTTTACAGACTGGCTCCGTCAGGAGCTGTCGATCCAGCCAGGGTCTTTGCCGGGCCATCTGGGCGGGCTACCGCGCGCCATGTAGAGTTTCTTGAACATGTTAGAAATTCCCCACGACAAAGTCTTTGAACCGACCAAAGGCGGTTTTTACGGAGCCGCTCTTGGCCGCTACTTTGAAGCCACGCAGTCGTGCCAATCGCGCCTCTTCGAGCAGACCCATCACCGTAGCCGCGCGGCATTGCGCCACCATGTCGGACAGGACGCTGTTGTACTGCGGCATGCCCCGGCGCACGGGTTTCAAAAAGATGTCTTCGCCCAACTCAACCATGCCGGTCATGACTGCGCTGCCGCCCGTAATCACAATGCCAGAGGACAACACCTCTTCGTAGCCCGACTCGCGAATGACTTGCTGCACCAGGGCGTAAATTTCTTCCACGCGCGGCTCTATCACGCCCGACAAGGCTTGCTTGCCCAGCATGCGCGGGCCCCGATCGCCCAGGCCGGGTACTTCCACCTGGGTTTGCGGGTCTGCCAGCAACTGCTTGGCGCAACCACTTTCGACCTTGATGTCTTCTGCGTCTTTGGTGGGTGTGCGCAGTGCCATCGCGATGTCGCTGGTGATCAAATCACCCGCAATGGGAATGACTGCCGTATGACGGATAGCGCCACCGGTAAAGATGGCTACATCGGTGGTGCCCGCGCCGATGTCCACCATGGCTACACCCAGCTCTTTTTCATCACGGGTCAGTACAGCCTGACTGGACGCGTGTGGATTGAGCATGAGCTGCTCCACTTCCAGACCGCAACGGCGCACGCATTTGATAATGTTTTCGGCGGCGCTCTGCGCGCCAGTGACGATGTGCACTTTGGCCTCGAGCCGGATACCGCTCATACCAATCGGTTCGCGCACATCTTGTCCGTCAATCACGAACTCTTGAGGTTCGACCAACAGCAAACGCTGGTCGTTGGAGATGTTGATGGCCTTGGCGGTTTCTACCACGCGCGCCACATCGGCCGGGGTCACCTCACGGTCTTTCACCGCTACCATGCCGCTGGAGTTGATGCCGCGAATATGGCTGCCGGTAATGCCGATGTACACCCGGGTAATTTTGCAATCGGCCATCAACTCGGCTTCTTTCAAAGCCAATTGGATACTTTGCACTGTGGCGTCGATGTTGACCACCACACCACGCTTTAAACCATTGCTGGGCGCGATGCCCAAACCGGCAAGTTTCAGTTCGCCACCAGGCATCACCTCGGCCACCACCACCATCACTTTGGACGTGCCAATATCTAAACCCACTACCAAATCTTTATAGTCTTTTGCCATGTTTGCGCCTCTATTTTTTCTCTAATCCTGGTGCGGCCACCACCGCGCTCACGCCGCGCAGCCGTATGGCATAACCTTCGTTGTGCCGCAGATCTACCAATTCAATGCGGTCTAATCCTGTACGCTGGTAGGCCGATAAAACTTGGGTATAGGTTTGGGTAAAGCGCCGCACTCTTGCTGCCAGCTCCTGCGCTGTACCGCGCCCCATCTCGATGAGTGCTCCACCATCAAGCACCAAGCGCCAACCGCCGCGTCCCGTCAGTTCCAGCTCCTCAATACTGGCATCCAGCGGGGTAAACAGGGCATTCAGGCTGCGGTACAGGTCCAGCACTTGCGGGCCTTGCCCATCAGGGCCGACCAATCGGGGCAACTCTTCATTTTCAACATCACCCGCATTGGCCTCAAACACTTCACCAAAGGTGTTGACCAGGCGCGACTCACTGTCAGAACCCCAAAAACCTGCACTGCGGTGCTCTTGCAGGCTGACCCGCAGACGGTTTGGAAACTCGCGCCGCACGACAGCCTTGCGTACCCAAGGCACCGCCTCGAAGGCAGCGCGTACTTGCGCCAGATCCAGTGTAAAAAAGTTGCCTTGCAAGCGCGAAGCAACGTTGGCGCGCAAAGTCACGTCGTTGTTGTGCACCGTATCACCTTGCACTGTGATACCTGCAATGCTAAACACCGGATGGTGCACTGCCCAGCGCGCCGCGCCCAGCACCAATGCCACACACACCCCCGCGCCCAGCAGCGCCGTGCTGATATTCATCAGACGGACATCGGCAGGCATAGGTTGCGTGGAGCTCATGGCTTGGCGTGCTCCAATGCAGTAGTGCCCAGAATATGCACACACAGGTCTTCGTAGCTCATGCCTGCCGCGCGTGCAGACATGGGTACCAAAGAATGGCTGGTCATACCGGGCGAGGTGTTGATCTCCAGCAAATAGGGTTTGCGGGTGACGGCATCAATCATCACGTCCGCGCGCGCCCAGCCTTTGCAGCTGAGGGTGCAAAAGGCTTTGACCACCAGCTCCTGGATCGCCATCTCCTCACCCACAGGTAAGTCGCAGGGCACGATGTACTTGGTTTCGTTGCCAAAATATTTGGCTTGGTAATCGTAACTGCCGCCGGGCGCAACAACGCGAATGACTGGCAAAGCCTTGGCACTGGCACCGCTGCCCAGCACGGGGCAGGTCACCTCATCGCCACTGATAAATTGCTCGCACAGCACTGAAGGGTCATGCTGCGCAGCCAATGCGTAGGCCTGCGCGCATTGGGCTGCATCGGTCACTTTCGTCAGACCTATGGTGGAGCCTTCACGGGCGGGTTTGACAATCATGGGGCTACCCAAAGCTGCAAAGGCTTGCCGGGTTTGCTCGGCGCTGGCTACTTCTCGCCACGCTGGGGTGGGCAAGCCTTCAGACAGCCACACGCGCTTGGTCATCACTTTGTCCATCGCCAGGGACGAGGCCATCACTCCAGAGCCGGTGTAGGGTATGCCTAACAACTCGAGCGCCCCCTGCACAGTGCCATCTTCCCCAAAGCGGCCATGCAGCGCGATAAAGCAGCGCGCAAAGCCCTCACGCTTGAGGTCTCCCATGTCGCGTTGCGCCGGATCAAAGGCGTGCGCGTCCACGCCCCGCGAAAGCAAGGCCTGGAGCACACCGGCGCCCGACATGAGCGAGACTTCGCGCTCTGCCGAAGCACCACCGAATAACACGGCCACTTTGCCAAAATTCATCACATTCATTACCTTTTCAAGTTCTAGCGCATTGGATTATTGCGCAAGTAGCTCCTATTTTTGTAGCGATTCAACAATTTTTTCAGGCACTGCACCGATGGAACCCGCGCCCATGCACAGCACCACATCCCCCGCACGGGCGTTGTCTGCCACTGCTTGCGGCATGGCGGCAATATCGTCTACAAAAATCGGTTCTACTTTGCCCGCTACACGCAATGCGCGTGCCAGTGCGCGGCCATCCGCAGCCACAATCGGCGCTTCGCCAGCGGCATACACCTCAGAGAGCAACACCACATCGGCCTGGCCAATCACTTTGACGAAATCTTCAAAGCAATCGCGTGTGCGGCTGTAGCGGTGCGGCTGAAACGCCAGCACCAAGCGCTGCCCGGGAAATGCACCGCGCGCTGCCGCCAAGGTAGCGGCCATCTCTACGGGGTGATGCCCATAATCGTCAATCACCGTAAAGCTTCCGCCCTCCCTGGCAGGCGCTTGCCCATAGCTTTGAAAGCGCCGGCCTACACCTGCAAACTCACTTAAGGCTTTTTGGATGGCAGCGTCGGGCACATCCAGCTCAGTGGCAATGGCAATCGCTGACAGGGCGTTGAGCACATTGTGGTTGCCGGGCAGATTCAGCGTGACCTCCATATCTGGCAAGATCACACCATTGCGTCGCTGCACCGTAAAGTGCATCTTGCCGTTGGCTGGTCGCACATTGACAGCGCGCACTTGGGCGTCGTCGTTCAAACCATAAGTCGTCACCGGGCAGGTCACCTTGGACATGATGTCTTTGACCGCCGGATCGTCGGTGCACAGCACCGCCACACCATAAAACGGCATGCGGTGCAGGAAGTCTACAAACGCGCCCTTGAGCCGCTCGAAATCATGGCCATAGGTCTCCATGTGGTCTGCATCGATATTGGTCACCACGGCCATCACGGGTAGCAGATGCAAAAACGAGGCATCCGATTCGTCAGCCTCGACCACGATGTAGTCGCCCTGTCCCAAGCGTGCATTGGCACCGGCGCTGGTCAGCCGCCCTCCGATCACAAAAGTCGGATCCAGGCCCGCGGCCAGCAGCACGCTGGCCACTAAGCTGGTAGTGGTCGTTTTACCGTGCGTGCCTGCAATGGCTATGCCGCGTTGCAAGCGCATCAGCTCGGCCAGCATTAACGCGCGTGGCACGATGGAGATGCGCTGCGCGCGCGCTGCCACGACCTCAGTGTTATCGGCTTTCACGGCGGTGGAGATCACCACCGCGTCTGCGCCGGTGACATTGGCCGCTGTGTGGCCCACAAAAGTCTGAATGCCAAGGCTACCCAGTCTGCGCAGGGTGCTTGAGTCGGATTGGTCGGAACCCGACACCACGTAACCCAGGTTATGCAGCACTTCTGCGATAGCGGACATACCCGAGCCGCCAATACCGACGAAATGGATATTGCGAACCGCGTGCTTCATGGCTTGGCTCCTTGGGTGCCCTGTGCTGTGCCAGCTGTGAGTGCTTCACAGGCTTGCACTACTGCGTCGGTAGCATGAATTTTTTGCATGGATTTGGCCTTTTCACTCATGGACAATAGTGAGGACAGCTCTGATTTTTGTAGCATTAACGCTAATCCTTCTGGTGTCAAGTCTTTTTGTGCGATCAACTGCGCTGCCCCTTGGTCACTTAAAAAACGGGCGTTGGTAGTTTGGTGGTCATCTACGGCAAAGGGGAACGGTACAAATACAGCTGCTGCGCCCACCGCTGCAATTTCAGTCACCGTGGAGGCCCCGGCGCGGCACACGATCAAGTCCGCCTGCGCAAAGGCTGCTGCGGTGTTGTCTATAAATGGTGTGAGTGTGGCGGCTACGCCCGCTGCGGCGTAGTTGGCACGCAATGCGTCGATCTGCTTTTCACCGCTTTGGTGGGTAACATGAGGTCGCTGATCGACGGGCAACAACGCCACTGCTTTGGGCACGATGTCGTTCAAGGCTTTGGCACCCAAACTGCCGCCCACAATCAGTAAATTTAGTGGGCCACTTCGACCGGCAAATCGCACGGACGGTTCTGTTTGCTGCAAAAACTCTGCGCGCAGCGGGTTGCCCACCCACTCGCCTTTGGCAAATACACCGGGGAAAGCGGTAAACACTTTGTCGGCCACGGTGGCCAGCACCTTGTTGGCCATGCCGGCTACAGAGTTTTGTTCGTGCAGGATCAGCGGCTTGCCCAGCAGCACCGCCATCAACCCTGCGGGAAAACTGATGTAGCCGCCCATACCCACCACTACATCGGGTTTGACCCGGCGAATCACCTGGATGCTTTGCCAAAACGCTTTGAGCAAACGCAGTGGCAGCACAGCCAAGGTAACCAGACCTTTGCCTCGCACGCCTGAGAAATCAATCGTTTGCAAGGCGAATCCGCGCGGTGGTACCAAGCGCGACTCCATGCTGTCGGGCGCGCCCAGCCACTGCACTTGCCAGCCACTGCTGCGCAATGCTTCGGCCACGGCCAAACCAGGGAAGATATGCCCGCCCGTGCCACCGGCCATGATCAGTGCGCATTTACTGGATGGGGCACTCATAGCCGCCCCCCTCGCATGAGTTGCTTGTTCTCGTAGTCCACGCGCAGCACCACGGCCAAGGCCACCAGGTTCATCAATATGGCAGAACCACCGTAGCTCATCAGTGGCAAGGTCAGCCCTTTGGTAGGCAATGCGCCCAGGTTCACGCCCATGTTGATGAAGGCCTGAAAGCCCATCCAAACCCCTACGCCTTGCGCCACCAGACCCGCAAACAGGCGCTCCAGTGCGATGGCTTGGCGGCCAATGTGCATGATGCGGCGCGTCATCCACAAAAACAAACCAATCACCACCAGCACACCAATGAGGCCAAACTCTTCACCGATCACCGCCAGCAAAAAGTCGGTATGCGCCTCGGGCAGCCAATGCAACTTCTCGACACTGCCGCCCAAGCCCACACCCCAAATTTCGCCACGGCCAATGGCAATCAGGGAGTGCGACAACTGATAGCCTTTGCCCAGG